>JAURKV010000103.1 GCA_030831585.1 Ramlibacter sp.
AAGTTCGGGTAAGACCATCGGATTCTTGGAGACCGAGTGTGAAAATCAATCGTCGGAAATTCGAATTGCTGATGCTGGGTTTGCTCTCGGCATCCACCCAGGCCCAGGTGCCCGCACAGACCGTTGTCTGGTCGGGCTTCCCGCCTGGAGGTCTCGGAGACCAGGTGTCGCGGCCCCTGCTGCAACGGATGAAGGCGCGCTGGGCGGGGACCCTGGTGTATGACGTCAAGGCCGGCGCGGGCGGCCGGATTGCAGTGGACTTTGTCAAGCGTGCCAATCCTGATGGCGCGCATGTGCTGCAGACGACCTCCTCGGTGATGACCGTCTACCCCCACACCTACGGGAAGAAACTGCAGTACGACCCGCTGGCTGATTTCATCCCGATCGGTCCCGTGGTTCTCTACACCTTCGTGCTGGCGGTGGGCCCCGCAGTCCCGCCCGAGGTGAAGTCCCTTGGCGACCTGGTCAAGTGGGCGGCAGCCAATCCCGCCCTGGCCAACTACGGCATACCAGCCGCCGGCTCGTCGCCGCATTTCGCCGGGATGGTGTTTGAGCGCGCCTCTAACGTCGGGTTCAAGAGCATCCTTTACAAGGGCAGTGGCCCCTTGCTGAACGACCTTCTGGGCGGCCATGTCAGCATGGGATTCCACCCCATTGGAGAAGTGATTCAGTACGCCAAGGCCGGCAAGCTTCGCTTGCTGGCGGTGACGAGCCCTCAGCGCTGGCCTTTGGTGCCGGATGTCCCGACGTTTGCCGAATCTGGCTTCACGAATGTCTCAAATGTCGACTACATCGGATGGTATGCACCTGCTCGCACGCCGATGGACCTGGTCAGGCAGATGAACCGCGCGATGCAGGAAACGCTCGCTGAGCCAGAAATGAAGGAGCTCTTCGAGAAGCTTTCCCTCGTGGGCGGGCGGGAGTCACCAGAGGCCTTCGCCGCCCGTGTACGCGAGGACCTCCAGCGATGGGGTCCGATCGTCCGCGCCTCCGGCTTCACCGCCGACGACTGAGCGGGGCGAGCCTGATCGCCGCTCACGCAAACATGAAAGCTATGGATTCTTTTTCAGTGAAGTTTCGGCCCGCACGGGCCGCCGAGGAGCCCAGTGCCCGGTACCCTGGCCTCCGGCCAATGCAGAAGGTTCTACCCCAGGGTACGGTGCTTCAGCCGGGCGCGCTGCCACTGCCCTGCGACATCGTCATGGACCAGGACGTGGCCGTCCGCATGCGGGATGGGGTCACTATCTACGTCGATATCTTCCGCCCAGCGCAAGCGGCCGAGGGGCTCCCCACGATCGTGGGGTGGTCCCCCTACGGCAAGCAGGGCGGGGTCATCCAGTGGGGTGACTTGCCGCTTCGCGGGGGAGTCCCCGTCGACCGCCTGTCTGGCCTAGAGATGTTCGAGGGGCCGGATCCAGCCTATTGGTGTGCCCACGGCTATGCCGTCGTGAACGCAGATTCGCGCGGCGCCTTCAGCAGCCAGGGCGATTTGCACTGCTGGGGCCCCCAAGAGGGGCAGGACGGACACGATCTTGTTGAGTGGATAGCGCAGTGCCCCTGGAGCAGCGGCAAGGTGGGCCTTTCCGGCACTTCCTGGCTGGCGATCGCTCAATGGTTCATCGCCGCCGAGCAGCCGCCGCATCTCGCCGCCATTGCACCCTGTGAGGGCTGGACCGACCTCTACCGCTGCGATGTGGTTCGCGGGGGCATCCCGGACGTGGGCTTCAATGATTTCATGCTCCGAAAATTCGCCGGACCCGGGTCTGTCGAAGATATCCCGTCCATGGTGCGGGCCCATCCGCTGATGAATGCCTATTGGGAAAGCAAGGTCCCCGCGCTACACAAAGTGAGCGTGCCGGTTTATGTGGTGGCCAGTTGGACCAACTTGATTCATACGCAGGGCACATTGGATGGGTGGCGTGGCCTCGCCTCCAAGCAGAAATGGCTACGGGTCCACAACACCCACGAGTGGTCGCACTACTACGACAGCGCCGAGGACCTGCGTCGGTTCTTCGACTACACCCTCAAAGGCTCCTCGAATGGGTGGGACAGCGTTCCGCGCGTGCGGATGGCTGTGCTCGATCCCGGCGGTGTCGACATCGTCGATCGGCCGGAGGAGGAGTTTCCCCTGGCACGTACCTCCTTCACGCCGCTGTACCTGGACGCCAGCAGCCGCTCTCTCGCCGCGCGCCAGGTTCTCGAGGCAGGCCAAGCGGAATACGACCCGACGGATGTGCGAAGCCGTCTGTCCTTCGAGCACGTATTCGACCGAGATACGGAGATCGCCGGTTACATCCAATTGAAGCTCTGGGTCCAAGCCATCGACGCCGATGACCTCGACATCTATGTTGAACTGCGTAAGCTCGACGCCCAAGGCCGGCACCTGGGAGCTCGGACTTTCCTGCCGCCTGGTGTGGCACGAGGGGATACGCCGGAGAACCCGGACCGCCAACCCGGGATGCTCGTGTTCTCCGGCGCCAAGGGGATGCAGCGAGCCTCCATGCGCGCGACGGACCCTCACCGCTCGGTCCCGGGTATTCCCTACCACTCCTTCGATCGAGTCGAAAAGCTGGCGCCAGAGGAAATCGTGGCAGTCGATATCCAGATCTGGCCGCTGGCGATGCACTGGCGCAAGGGTGAAAAATTGCAACTCCTGATTGCCGGGCAGAAGCTCTCAGGTGCTGAATTCCCCGGACTCGAGCCTGCGGACACCATCAACCGGGGGCGGCATGTGGTGCATTGCGGCGGAGTCCACGATTCGCACCTTCTGCTGCCCGTCACTTAAGCGGACTACTTCTACGTCTCACGAGGAAATTCATGAAGATCGCAATCATCGGTGCAACCGGCACCATCGGAGGCCAGGTCACTGGCTATCTGCTGGACCGGGGCCACTCCGTGACCGCCATCGCCCGGCATCCCGACCGGAGCGTGCCGCATCCTGGCCTGAGCTACCGGGCCGCCGACCTATTTGACTTTGACCAGTTGCGGGCCGCCTTGAAGGGGCACGATGCACTCGTCGTCGCTTATGCGCCTAAGGACAATGGCTTCGAGGGCTACATGCTTCTGGTAGAGGCCGCATGGCGGATCAAGCGTGTCTTCAAGGAAGTCATTCCCGACGCGTACTTCCTCAACATCGGTGGCGCCTCCAGCCTCTGGACGCCTGGCGGTTTCCAGATGTTCGAGGATCCGGGCTGGCCGCACTGGTTCTTCAACGCCGGCCATCCGAGCCACTGGCACCGATTGCACAAGCTGAGCGGTGGCATCCCTGCCTTCAAGGAGATGGCTGAGCAGCGCGAGCGCATCTTGGCCGATTCAAGCCAGGACCCGTTCAGCAACTTCTCTGGCGAAGTGATAGAGGCCTTCTACCAGCAGATCCGGAAGGTTTTTGGTAAGGGAATGGGCGGGCGGGCGCAGCTCGAATTCTTCGAGTGCGACCGGAGCTTCCGCTGGAGCTTCGTTTCCCCGCCATGGTTGTTGGGGCTTCAGGAGGTCTATGGTGCCTACCGAACGACGATCGATACGCTACCGATTGAAGACGGACAGCCCGCTGGGATTGCGGTAGCCGACTTGGCTCTGGCCATCGCTGACGTGGTGGAGAAGGAGGCACGCATCCATCAGCACTGGAGTGCGGCGCGGCCCTTGCCGGACGGCGTCCTGCCACATTAGCCTTCTTTGGCTGACCACGGTGCCCCGCTCGCAGAACGGGCAACGCGGGGTCCAGGGCTCTGTCTCCTCCAAGTAGCGGGGCTTGATTGCGAGCCTCCAGTTCGGCGGCGGCGATGTTGCCGATGTTCGTCTGGCGGTGCGCTGGCTCCGCGACGCAGCCCAAGACGGTGACGCCGGCGGCATGCGCGAGGCCGGGCCGCAGGATGTGCCTGGCGTTGAGGGATCTGCGGTCTGCTCATTAGGCAGACCGCTTGGACATCAAGGTGCCTGGACGCGCATCTATGACATCGTCTCCGGTAAGCGCGCGGTGACGGCCGAAACCGACTTGCCGAACCTCTGTATCCGCGGCGGCCACGAAGTACAAAGCGAGTGAACTCGTCTTCTTCAGCGCAACGTGAGGCCCTCATGGCGAGCAACCGCTTCAATGGCTGTTTCGAATAACTGCCGAGCGATTCCAGCGACCTGATTCAGTTGCGCATGGATTTCAGCGTCTTCTTGATTGCGACTGGCGCAGTCAGCGCTGTAGCTCTCGAAACTGGCGATTTGCATGAGAAGCTCTGCAACATGACGGGGGCATTCGCATGTCGACGCGGAGGGAATCGCAGCAAAAGCCGATAGCACCTCATCGCTGAAGCGACGTGGGGCGGCAGACACTGCAAGCCTGGGCGAGGATTGATCTGCGTAGGCTTGAGGGGCAGGTGCGCTCAAAGTCCATTGCCTGCGTTTCACGCGCGATACCAGCGATGTCAGCGCAGCGCCCAGCCCGGGATCGTTGGCCTTGTCGTGAACAAGAAGGGCGCCGGTGTCTGAGAACGCTTTTCTGGCTGCTGCTCCGGCAAAGCGATAGACCACGACGACTTGGTTAGCTGCCCATGCCTCACGCGCGGCCTCCAGCTCTGTGGGCGGGCTTGGTTGCAGGCCTGCAGATTGCCAGATCAGCGCGTCCACCGTCCCTTTCCGGTTGCTGCTTGCCGCTTGCACTGCTTCGGACAGAGTGGCGAACTGCGCCACCAGCTCGATCAGTTCCCCGCCTTGTGGGGCGGTTGCGGGACGGCGAAGGCGCTCGGCGAGAGCTTGCCCGACCACGGCCACCCTCAAGGCCCCAGCTGGCTTCTGTTGCTCGATTGGCATGGCTTGCGCGAGGTCGGCGTGCTGGCCGACCAGCGCCTGCAATTGCTCGGTATGGAGAGGTGCCAGCGCGCTAATGGCGTGTCCTTGCTGTGTCAACTGCCTCAGGAGCAGGACGCGTTGGACATCGGCCAAGTCATAGAGCCGGTGCCCAGATGCCTTTGTGACGGGGCTCACCGCTTGGTAGCGCTGTTCCCAGACCCGCAGCGTGGCCACGGGCATCAACGTCATGCGGGCGACCGCTGCGCTGCGGAACTGGGGTGTTTGGGCTGTGGCTTGGTCTCGGGCCGCCTTCTGGTGATGTTTCGCCATGGCTTCTGATGAATAGAGTTTGAGTTGGATTATCAGGCATAAAAACCCATAAAGTCCCTTATGAGTTGAGTGTGAATATTTTCATCCGCTGGGCGAGGTACGATCTGACCTCGTCGCGGCAAAGTTCATAGGCCTTTGTCGCGTCCAATTGTTCGGGCCTATGCAACTGACGAGGACACCCATGAACACGCGTCGTACGTTTTTGATGACTGTGGCGGCCACCGGCGCCACCTTTACAGGGGCTGCCCAGGCGCAGGCCCGAGTTGAAGAGAAAGATCCCCAAGCGGTGGCGTTGGGCTACCTCCATGACGCCACCAAGGTCGACCCCAAGAAGCAACCGAAGTTTGCGGCTGGCCGGTTTTGCAACAACTGCGCCTTGTTTCAGGGCAAGGCTGCCGATGCATGGGGAGGCTGCCCCCTGTTTGCTGCCCGTCAAGTCGCCGGCAAGGGCTGGTGCAACGCATGGGCGAAGAAGGGCTAAGTCGGACTTTTTGACACGACCATTGCCGAAGGCGCTTGCTTCGCCAAGCCATATCAAATCTCAAGCCGGAAAGACTGCTCACGTTCATTGCGCCAGACGACTCGTACGTTTCTCTGTGGACCGGGGGCTTGTACGTCGCGCCCAGAGGAAACTGGGCAGTTGCTTCGATGAACAAGCAAACCTCCGCGCCCCATTGATTGGACCGCTGAATTGTTGTTTCACTCCGTGTCAAAAATGGGTGGCGCCTCGGAGCCAGCCTCTGTTTCAGCCATGGCCGAAACGGCTCGGATCGAACCCCATCCGAGCGTGATGGCATCGCTCCTGCCGTCTTGCCTGTTAGCAGACCTGCGAACTGACCATTCCGGTGAGTCGGGCGCGGTCATGATCTACCGCGGAATCCTCGCGGTGTCCCGCGACCCGGCGCTTCGCGCTTTTGCAAGTGAGCACATCGCTACTGAGGCACGCCATCTTTCCTACATTGAGGAATTGGTTCCGGCGCGTGAGCGCAGTGCGCTGCTTCCCTTGTGGCGAGCAGCAGGTTGGTTGACGGGCGCTCTACCCGCTTTGGCGGGGGCGCGCGCAGTCTACGCCACGATTCAAGCTGTCGAGACCTTCGTCGACCGGCACTACGCCGCGCAAGTTGAATGGGTCGACCAGTGGTTGCGGTCGCGGCAGAGCGGTGATTTAACACCTCAGGCTCAGCCTGCGGTTATGGACGCCCTCGTTGCAGTACGCGAGCGGCTGGAGCAGTGCCGGCTCGATGAAGTCGCCCACCGGGATGACGCGAGGGGCCGCTGGGATGGGCAGGCTGGCACTTTATTGGGCGCCTGGCTTTTTTGTGTCAGTTCGGGCTCCGACAGTGCTGTCCGAATCTCCAGAAAACTGTAGTTCCCCAACAAGGTCGAACTAAATGCTGGACTCGCTTCTATCTGGTGCTTCACTGCTGGTGACCGCGTGGCTGTTCGGCGGGATGCTTCTTTTTTCTGCAGGATTTGCCGCATTCGTCTTCAAAGTTCTGTCTGTTGCGGAAGCACGATTTCTGATCCGCAAAGCATTCCCCCCTTTCTACCTGTTTGTGGTGGGCTCATCTGCCACAGCCGCAGCACTTTGCTGGACTGTCGATCGCTCGAGTGCGCTCGTTCTTGGGCTCATCGCCATCACTACGGTATTTGGCCGGCAAGTCTTGATGCCTGCGATTAACGCTGCGGCCGACCAGGGCGAAAAGAGGCGTTTTGCCAAGCTGCACGGCGCATCAGTTCTGTTGACGCTGTTACACATCGTTGCCTCTGCTGCAGTGCTCATTCGGATGGCGTCGTGACGCCTTCCCACCACGCTGCAACTCATGCCACCCTGGCAAGGGGAGGCCAAAGAACCTGGGCTGAGGTGTCCTTGCGCAATGCATTAGCAAGTGGTCGGACCTATCGCTACTGAGACGGACCAGGAGCTGTACGTGTTGCCCTCACCTCGAGCTGAAACGATAGAAGCGCCGCCCGCCCTGACTGTCCTTTACGACGGCGCTTGTCCCCTGTGCCGACGCGAGATCGGCATTTACCGAAATCTTCAGTCCGACACACCCATTTGCTTCGCCGATGTGAGCGATGGGGCGGCGTCTTTGCCTGCCGGAACCACACGGCAACAGCTGATGGCGCGCTTCCACGTTCAGCGCCAAGATGGCGAGCTGCTCAGTGGTGCGCGAGCTTTCTTGGTTTTGTGGGCGGCCCTGCCTGGTTGGCGCTGGCTGGCGCTGGCAGGCCGTCTACCCGGGGCAGCCTGGGTGATGGAGCGTACCTATCGGCTATTTCTCCGCGGACGTCCCATGTTGCAGCGCTGGGCGTCGCGCCTCGGCGGCCCCACTCCCTGATTTTCACGCCTTCCTTTTTGCTTGAGAAATCTATCCATGAGCTCTACTGTTCTCATCACGGGTGCCACCGGGGGTATCGGCCGGGCCCTGTCACGGCAGCTCCAAGCCCAGGGCCTGCGGGTTGCCGCGGTTGGGCGCGACGCCAGCCGACTGGCCGACGTCGAGGCACATGCGCGTATTGCGGCAGACACCACCACGCCTGAGGGCGCTGAACAGGCGCTGGCTGCCTGCCAAGACATGTTGGGGGAGACTCCCGCGCTGCTGGCGCACTGCGTCGGTAGTACCTTGATTGCCCCGCTGCACCGCACCAAAACTGAGGCGTACCGCGAGGTGATGCGCGTCAACCTGGATAGCGCGTTTTTCATGCTGCAAGCTTGGATAGCCGCCCTCAAGGGGGCTCCTGGCGCCGCCGTTTTGGCCAGCTCTGTGGTCGCACGCATCGGCGTGGCGAACCACGAAGCAATTGCGGCCGCCAAGGGCGGCCTCGAGGCCCTGGTGCGTAGCACGGCAGCCACCTATGCCACGCAAGGACTGCGGATCAATGCGGTTGCGCCCGGGATGACGGAGACCCCCCTGACAGCCAACATGCTCAAGATGCCGGCCATGCGCGAGGGCGCCGCGCGGCAGTATCCCCTGGGTGGAATTCAGTCGGCTGAACAGGTCGCCGATGTCATGGCCTTCCTGCTGGGCGATGGTGCTGCCAGGCTAACGGGGCAAGTTCTTGCCGTGGACGGCGGCTTCACTACGGTGAGGCCCTTGGTCCGGTGAGGGCCTGAAAATCCTGCCTCAATTCTCGCTAGAGATCTGCGACGAGATCATCTTGCAATTTGCATAATCGCAATGTGTTGTTTTCAACGTCCTGCTTGGATGGAGTTTTAGCGATGCTTCGTGTGACCTACCTTAGCCGTGAGTCCGATTCTTTGACGTCCTCGGCCCTTGTCGATCTTTTAGAGCATTGCAAGCACAACAATCCGACCCTGGGTATCACCGGGATGTTGATCTATGCCAACGGAACGTTTTTGCAAACGCTGGAGGGCGAGGTCAACACGGTGGAAACGCTCCTTGCAAAGATTGAGATTGACAGGCGCCATCGAGATTTCCAGGTGATCAAGCGCGAGGCCACCAGGGAGAGGCTTTATGAAAACTGGAGCATGGGATTTGAGCGTCTCACCGAATCAACGCTTCAGGATGAACCCGCTCTAGCGGCTTTCCAGCTGCAAGACTTTAATCCTGAGTACCTCAGCGCTCACCCCACCGTTGTTGAAAATCTTCTTCAGCGACATCGATCAAGTCATTGGGACCCCCTGATACGTGAGATTGACGCGCGTGACCAATTCATCGCGGAGTTACGTCGAGCGCTAGCCAATGCCCGGCAGCGCAATGAACAAGCTCTCCTGTTGATCGAGTCTGTGATCGAGGCCTCGGAGGGGGGCAAACTCACGGACATACATCTTCAACTTTGTCGCCGCTTGGTGGAGACGCTACGAAAGCGATAACCCTGACCAATTCAACAGTTCAGGAGTGAGGAGCGCCCGCCTTAGGTATGCACATGGCTGGCGCGGTCGCCAAATTGCTGCAGATCATCAGCAAGAATGGCGTGGCGGTTCCCGTCAGGCGCTGTCACTTCACCCACGCAGAAATTTTGGCCGGCCTGCCGCCGCAGATTGCGCGCCAGGTGCAGGGCATGACGGGCGACGCGCATGTGGGGCGGTATGCGTGTTGGCATGAGATCAACAACTACTGCTTGCGTCACCGCATTCACGGCTGGCGCGCGCTCGATGACAGCGTCTTTGAGTTCCCGCCGGGTTGCGAAGAGTTGATTCGCTGCGACGGAGCCAGAGGGGTGACGGAGCGGGAGGTGGGGGTGTTGGAGAGGTGGTTGGGGGAAGGGGACCCCCCTCCTAGCGCTCAGGTGCGAAGCCCCAGCGCCTGCACCTCGACAGCAATGCGGGGGATAAAGCCAGACCGGGCTTCGCCCGCACGGCGCGCCCGGGCGTCCAGCCGGTGCAGCACGCGGCGGGGCAGGCTGATGTTCACGCGTTCGAGTGTGTCGTCGAGCATGGAGGGGGCAACCTTCACCACCGCCCAGATCCACCCCTGCACCTCTTTGTGGACAGCGCGCAGTTCCTCGATAGCGGAGGGCGCGGGGATGTCTTGCCCCTCATGAATGGTGGCTGCTATTCAGCCGATGATGGCCACTTCGGTATTGAGCAGCGCCTCCTCCAGGGTGTCACCCGCGGAGAAGTAGCCCGGCAGATCCGGGACGACGACACCCCAGGCCGCCTGGGCGGAGCCGGGCTCGATGGCAATGGGGTAATGCATGGGGACCACCTCTCAAAATCCTGCCTTCAGGCCTGCCATTCGTCGCGCAGGTTTGCCCCCTTGTTGCGGCCATCTAAAGGCCAAACACCGCGCCCAGTGCCACGCAGAGAAAGGACGCCGCTTTTGCGAACTTGAATGTTCTGCAGTGCTTGCCGCACAGGGCCCTGCATCACGGCGGCAGGCACCTGGGCATGGGCGGTGATGACCCCTGAGTGCCGGACGCCCACTCCTGTCGCCACGTGTATGGGAAGTTTGCTTTTGCACATGCTCGCCATGTGTGTGCAGAGAAAAGTCGATGATGGGATTTTGACCTGTCAACTGTGCCAGCGCAGCTATCGAACGCTTCGGTCGTCCAGCGCTTTCTGGCGAGTCCTCTTGGGGCGAAGAAGCAGACACGTTATTTTTCTGCTGCTTCGAGCCCTGCCGAAGGGCTGGACTGCACGCTCTCAAATTTTGAAATGACGTTCCATGTCCGCTCTCAAACTCACCCAGGTTGGCGAATCTCTCGGCGTGATCCTGCCCAAGGAGCTCGAGGTGCAGTTGGGTGCCGCGCGCAAGATCATGAAGAGCCGGCGCCGGGTGCTCAGGGAATTAGCCAGGTGACTCGACGCTCCCGCAGCTTGTTTTAGCTCGGCCACCTGCGCGAGGAAGATTTTGCGCAGTGGGTGCGCAATCATTCCCGGGAGCGCTAGCCTGCTTTCCCATTGGGTTGCCGAATGATGGTGAGGTGTCTTCGGCGGGTGGAGCTTGCACTCGGGCAGTTCTGTTATTGCCAGGTATCGCCAGGTAGGGGCTACGCCTGATGAGCCAGTCTTGATCGGGCCAGCGACAAATACCAGTCCAGGCATTCGGGGTTGGCCATGGCCTCGCGGTTGATGGCGGCTTCAGCGGGCATGCCCAGCAGCAGCTTTCGAATGGGAAGCTCCTGTTTCTTACCACTGAGGGTGTGTGGTATGTCCGGCACCGCGAAGATGGCGTCGGGTACGAAGCGTGGACTCAGATCGGTGCGAATCGCCTGTCGGATGCGCTCACGCAGCGCCTCATCCAGTTGCACGCCTGAGCGCAGCTTCACGAAGAGCGGCATCCAGCTGGGACGGTCGAGATACTCCAGGTCGACCACCATCGCTTCTTGAATTTCCTCCAGGCGGTCGATGGCACGATAGAGCTCGCTACTGCCCATGCGTAAGCCGCTGCGATTGAGGGTCGTGTCGCTGCGACCGTAAATCACGCAGGCGCCTTGCGGCGTGATGCGTATCCAGTCGCCATGTCGCCATGCTGCACCCGCCTCTGGGGCGGCATCACCGCCGCCCAGGCCACGTCCGCGTCCTGGGGGGTATCGATCGAAGTAACTGTCTCGGTAGCGTTCGAAGTCAGCGTCTCCCCACAGAAAAAGCGGCATGGAGGGCAGAGGCTGTGTGACCACCAGCTCGCCGACTTCATCGATCACAGATTCGCCGGCGTCGTTCCAGGCTTCGATCGCAACGCCCAGGAATCGGCATTGCAGGCCGCCCTCGACCATGGGCAGCTCTCGATGACCGCCCACGAAGGAGCCAGCGTCGGTGCCACCAGCGATATTGCACCACCAGATATCGGCGCGACCGGGCGATCGCGCATCGGCAAGCCCACGAAACTGCTCGCTGCCCCAACGCTGAACCTGGGCGCTCAGCGGAGACCCCGTTGAGCCCAATGCCCGGACACTGGCCAGGCCTTGAATGCCGCCGAGCTGCAAGTCGGCCTTGACGCACTGGTGGTAGAAGGCAGCGCCGGCACCAAAAAACGTGACGCGCTGCTCCGCGGCGAATCGCCAGAGCACGCTCCAATCGGGTGCGTCGCGTGGTCCGCCAGGACTGCCGTCGTAAATAACGCAGGTGGTGCCATTGAGCAGCGCACTGATCTGAGAGTTCCACATGACCCAGCCGGTGGAGCTGTACCACATGAAGCGTTCGTTCAGACTGTTAGGGTGATAGCTGCAACCGACGTCGTAGTGCAACACCCGATGCATCATGCCATTCACGAGTGCGCTGCCGTGCGTATGCACAATCGGCTTTGGCAGTCCAGTTGTGCCGCTTGAGTAAACAATCCACAGCGGATGATCAAATGGGAACCAGGGCAGATCGGTCACGGCGCTTTCGGGCGACGCAGGTGGCTCGGTCGTGATGGCGTCGAAGTCAGCCGCGTCGGCGGGAAGGCCAAGTCGGGTAAGTTTTCGATGAACAATCACGTGCTCGAGACTTGGCAGTCGGCGCCTGAGCTCATCGATAACGCTTAGCAGGTCCTGCTCGCGACCGCCGTACCGAATCCCATTGCAGGCGATGAGCACCTTCGGCTCAATTTGGCTGAATCGATCGACGATGGCGTTGACGCCCATGTCGGGTGCGCAGATGCTCCAGATAGCCCCGATACTGACTGTCGCCAAAAGGGCGATGGCTGCCTGCGCGGTATTGGGCATGTAGGCCACAACGCGGTCGCCTGGCTGCACGCCCTGAGCCCGCAAATGTGTTGCCATTGCGTGCACACGCTGGCGAAGTTCTGGCCAAAGCAGCGTGAGTACCGCGCCAGTTTCATCACCCGCAATCAACGCCGGCAGGCCGGCCGCGCTCGCCGCATCCGCATGGCGAAAGACCTGCCGTCCGTAATTGACCTGTGCACCCGGGAACCATTGCGCGCCCGGCATTTGGTTTCGCGCGAGCGCCGCTCGATGGGGTGTCGGCGATTGGATGTCGAAATAGTCCCAGACGCTTTGCCAGAAGGCCTCAAGCTCAGTGACCGACCAGCGCCAGAGCGCGTTGTAGTCGTCAAACTGAAGGCCATGCCGTCTCTCAAGCCATTCGGTGTAAAGCCGAATCTGTGGCACGTAAGGCGTTTGGCCTGCGAGGCGCGAGGCAGGGCTGGACTCCCGATCGTCAAACGTTTGCTGGCTGGGCTGACGGGCAGGTGGGTTCACGAGTGACTCGGTTGGGTGTTTACCGGCGAAACTTCGGGCGTATTACCCCGGGTCGGGATATGAGGCAACACGATCACCTTCACGAGTGGTGCATTCGGTCAATTTGATTATAGGTTTGCTCTCTATGGACAAGCGCGGTCGAACCCTCTAGATTGAGTCTCACACGCTTTCATAACGACCAGGAGAATTGATGAAGCGACATAGCTTGCTGGCGGCCTTGCTGCTGTGCGTGGCCAGTTCCACGATCAGCGCGCAGGAATTCGTGCGAATTGGATCGGGTCTTGCGGGCTCCTATCCGGTTTTTGGTGCAAAAGTTGCCGATTTGTTCAATCGCCACGTCGATGGCGTGAAGGCCAGTACCTTCTCCGGCCCCACTGAGCAAAGTCTGGTCAAGCTGCAGCGTGGTGAGGCCGAAGCCGTGCTCACCTATACCTTTGAAGCTGAGAGTACTTACCAGGGGCGCGGTGAACTCAAGACCCCGGCCCCGCTTCTGCGTCACCTCATGACCACCTATGGTGCGATTCATGTGGCCTTGGTTCGCAAGAATGTCGAAATCAGCACCCTTGCCGATTTGGCCAAGAAGCCCTACCGGGTCTGGCTGGGTCCAAAATCTTCAGTTTTCTGGCCCATGAATATGGCCGCCCTGGGTGCCTATGGCGTGACGCCCGAGGCTATCACCAAGGCCGGGGGCGTGATCAACTCGGCGGGTTATCAGACGCTCATGCAGGCCTTTCAGGATGGCCAGGTCGACGTTGCATTTTTCTCGGGGCCCATTCCCTACAGTCTTCTCATGGAACTCGATCGCGGCGTGGGCTTTCGTATGTTGGGCTTTGACGAGGCGGCGATGAAACGCTTCAACGAGGCCCTGCCAGGAACAAGTTCGGCCCGTATACCGGCCAACACCTACAAAAGCTCGCCTGCCGAGGTGTTGGTGCCCTATGTGGTGAACCAAATTGTGGTCAGTGCGCGCTTGCCCGACGCAATGGTTTATCAGATGGCCAAGGTGCTCAATGAGCGTCATGCCGAACTGCACAGCCTGTTTGCCGGGGCCAACGAAATCACTCCCAAGCGTGCGCTCGACCATAACCGCGTGCCACTTCATCCCGGTGCCGAGCGTTACTATCGCGAAGCTGGTCTGCTGAAGTAAGCCCGTTCAGTGACCCGGCATCGTGGGCTGGCGGTGGCCTTGTTGGCCACCTACCTGGCCCTCTATCACCTCTACATCGGTATTTACGGATCACCCACCAATCGGGTGTTTCTGCCGGTGCATCTGTGTCTGGCGCTTTCCCTGTGTTTTCTTGCGCGCCCGACAGTTGGGATAGGGCGTTGGGGCTCAGC
>JAURKV010000104.1 GCA_030831585.1 Ramlibacter sp.
CTTCGCGGCGCCATAGATGACGGTGTAAACGGTCACGTCATAGTCCTTGAATCCGGCCTCTTGCATCGTTGGCAGTTCCGGTAGCACCGTCGAGCGCATCTTGGTGGAGACCGCAATCCCGGTGAGGCGGTTGGTCTTGACAAGTTCTAGCACCGTCGACTGGACGCCAAAGCCGCATGGCACATGGCCGGCGAGCAGGTCCTGGGTTGCCGCCTGGGGACCTTTGTAGGGCACATGCGTCATGCTCACGCCGGCCATTTCCAGAAAGAGTTCCATGGCCACATGCGATGCGGTGCCGTTGCCACCGGACGCATAGCTCAGCGGCTTTGCCTTCGCAAGTGCAACCAGATCGGCAACGCTCTTGACACCCACAGATGGGTGGCAGACGAGTACGTGGACCACGCCTCCTACCAGTGTGACCGCCGGAATATCCTTGGGCTCGAAGCCAGTACGTTTGTAAACATGAGGATTGATCGTCACCAGGTTGTCTGGCCCGATCAACCAGGAGTAGCCGTCAGCCCCTGCTCTGGCGAGTTCAGTTGCACCGATGTTTCCTCCCGCGCCCGCTTTGTAGTCCACGACGACGGGCTGCCCGAGCCGCTGACTCAGCGAGTTGGTGATCGAACGGATCACCCGTTCCGGCCCGGCACCCGCCACGAAGGGGGCGATCATCCGTAAGGGCTTGTTCGGCCACTCCTGGGCTTGTGCACCACCTCCCAGCAGGACGGACAGGGCCACGAAAAGTAAATGCTTGCGCATGGTGTGTCTCCAACATTCCTCGAGCTTGTTATTCCGGTGTCGTCGCGTGACCGGGCCCATCGAGCCCCGCAGTACCGACTGAAAAAATGTAGCCAGGCACGCTTGGCGCTCAAAGCCGAGTTTTCCGATACCTGGTATCGGGAATGCCGATACCCTTCCAAGATGGCCCTGCGTACACACGGGGGGCAGGCCCGGTGGCGGGGAGCGCCTGCAGGCTGGGAGAAAGTGATTTGAATCAGGCGCGCTCGGGCCGCGCCCGGACGCGAACTCACCCGATCTGTCGGGCGCCCTCGATCAGTTTTTCACGAATCCAAATCAAGGCGGGATCGCGGTCACGGTACTTATGCCACTGAAGTCGGGCGACGAAGGGCGGCGGCTCGAAGCCGAGGCCAACGGAGCGCAGTCCGAACTGCTCGCAGGCCTGGGTCGCCAGACGGGTTTGGAGGGTCGCGACACTCCGAGTTCCCTTGACCATCACGGGCAGAAGTCCGAAATTGGGAACCCGCACCTGAATCTTTCGCGTCCCCGGATACTCTTGCTCGAACCAGGCGTCGAACATGGGGATGCCCCGGCTGTCGACCACGATGTGCCGGCAAGCAATGTAGGCCTCCAAGGACATCCGACCCGCGATATCCGTGAGCTCAGGGTCCACGATCGCGCGATAGCTGTCCTCGAACAGGGGGCACGAGGTAACCCCCTCTCTTTCGTGCCAAGCAGGGGAGATGATGAAATCGACATCACCCGCCTCGAGCTCTTGGTAGGCGAGACCCGTGACGTGCCGGAACTCGAAGGTTATGTTCGGCGCTTCCCGGTAGACATCTCGCAAGACATTGGCCAGCAGGATCCGAATGGAGTTGTCGGAGGCCACGAGGACAAAGTTCCGATCGGCCGTCTCAGGAACAAACCCTGGCGCGCTACCCAGCGTGGCATCCACCATCACCAGGAGGTCATTCACCCGGCCAACCAGTACCTCGGCCAGCGGGGTGAGCTCCATGCGCCGCCCCTTCTGAACGATGAGAGGGTCATCGAAGTAGTCGCGCAGGCGGGCGAGAATGCCACTCATGGCCGACTGACTCAGGTACAGGCTCTCGGCGGCCCGGGTCACACTGCGCTCGGTCAGGAGGGCACGCAAGGCGCTCAGGAGATTCAGGTCGAATCGTTGGTACCGCATTTTCTGCCCCCCCCCTTAGGACCCAGGCTGATTCGCCGTAGCCGGGAATGGCACGGCGAACTGACCCTGCAAACCCGCTTACCAGCCCGCCAGAGAACCTCGCGGGGATGGGCCTAGCGGGTCAAAAGGCCACGTTGTCGGCGCCCTTGAGCGCGAGCAGTTCACGCGCTTCGGAGGGCGTCGCGATTTCGTATCCCAACTCCTCCAGAATACGCCTGATCTTCAGAACCTGCGACGCGTTGTCCGGGGCCATCTGACCTCGCCCCAGGTAGATGCTGTCCTCGAGCCCCACCCTCACGTTGGCCCCCTGGATCGCCGCGTAAGTGAGCAGGGACATCTGGTGGCGACCAGCGCCCAGCACAGACCAATGATAGCTGTCGCCAAACAGTCGGTTAGCGGTTTCTCGCATGAACGTTACGTTCTGCGGGTCGGGGCCGATACCGCCCAGAATGCCGAAGATAGTCTGTATGAAAAACGGAGGCTTGACCAGGCCGGCATCGACGAAATGCGCGAGGTTGTACAGGTGGCCCACGTCGTAGCACTCGAACTCGAAACGAGTGCCGCAGCCCTCACCCAATTGCTTCAGGATATGCCGGATATCGCGGAAGGTGTTGCGGAAGATGATGTCCTCCGTGCCTTCGACGTAGGCCTGCTCCCAATCGTACTTCCAGTCCTTGATCTTTCCAGCCACGGGATGAATGCTGAAGTTCATCGAACCCATGTTCAGAGACGCCATCTCCGGCTTGAATCGCAAGGGGGGCGCCAACCGTTCAGCCAGGGTCATCTTGGTGGATCCCCCGCTGGTGATGTTGATCACCGCGTCGGTGGCGGCGCTGATGGGGCCCAGGAACTGCGCGAAGATCTCCGGGTCCGCGCTGGGTCGACCATCGACGGGATCACGCGCGTGCAGGTGCAGGATGGCTGCACCGGCCTGCGCCGCCTCGATGGCCTGGGTCGCGATGTCCTTCGGCGTGAGCGGGAGATAAGGCGACATGCTCGGCGTATGGATCGCCCCGGTCACGGCGCAAGTGATGATGACCTTGTTCGGCTTTGCCATTTTCAACTCTCCTCAATCCTTGGTGATCACCCGCGCCCAGCGGCACGGGATCCTGTGTCTTCCTCAGCGGACATGGCCTTGAGGTGATCGAGAACCCTGCGGCGAAGGGAGGACGCCTCCTCCGACGTCCAGCGCATGAACCCGTGGCCTGTCTTCATGCCGAGCCGACCCTCAGCGATCAATTGGGCCAGGTAGGGCGATGGCCCTGGCGTTGAGTTGATGTCGGGCAGCACGGTCTGGTGGATCGCCAGGGTGAGGTCGATTCCCACGAGGTCTGCGTTCTCCAGCGGCCCCAGCACCGGCAGGCGTCGGCCGAAGCTGGCCTTCACCACGGTATCCACAGTCCTCGCGTCGCAGACTCCGTCCGCGACCAGCGCGACCGCCTCCCGCCATAGCGCGTGCTGCAGCCGGTTCCCGATGAAGCCTGGAACATCTTTTTCCACCATCGCGGGTGTCTTGCCCACTGCGACGAGCAGGTCAAACATCTCTTGTGCCCGGCGGGGATCGGTCTGCGGCGTCTTGATTACCTCCACCAGCGGAACCAGGTAGGGCGGGTTCCACCAGTGGGTGCCCAGCGCCCGATTACCGGTGGTCATATCGCGCATGATCGCCGTGATGGGAATCACCGAGGTGTTGCTGGCCAAGATCGCATGGGGAGGGGCCATCAGCTCCAGTTGCAGGAAGAGCTTTTGCTTGAAAGCCAGATCCTCGGGACCCGCCTCGAAAACAACATCAGCGCCGGCTACGCATTCAGCCAGGTTCTCGACGGGGTAGGCACGCTGCGCAGGAGAAGTGTCCTGGCCGAGGTCTGACAAGTTCCTCTCGATGCGCTCGCGAAAGGTTTCCAGTGCGGTGTAGTTCGGGTCGTACACGCGCACCAGGTGCCCTGCCTGCACAAAAACCTGGGCAATACCGTGTCCCATCAGGCCCGCGCCGACGACCGAGATTTGCAGGTCGCTCATGGTTCAGCCCGCCGTGTAGCCGCCGTCGGCATAGACGGTGTGGCCCGTGTGGAAGTCCGAGGCCCGCGAGCAGAGGAACAGAAGCGGCCCGGCCAGATCCTCCGGCTCACCCAGGCGCCCGAGGGGCACACGCGCCAAGAAGCCCGCCCGCACGGCGACCGCCTTCTCGTTGTCCTCGAACATCCAGGCGGTCAGTGGCGAACGAAAAACAGTCGGCGCTATGGCGTTCACCGTGATGCCGTACTTGCCCCATTCACAACCCAAGGCCCTCGTCAGGCCGTCGGTCGCAGCCTTGCTTGCGCAGTAGGCGGAGTAACCGGCAGGGTGGCCCAGCTTGCCGCGCGCCGAGGAGACCAGCACAACCTTGCCCCCCCGGCCTTGCGCGATCGCCTGGCGGCCGAAAGCACGCGAGATCAGCCACGCGCCGGTGACGTTGCCGTCCATCACTGACTCGAATCGCTCGAGCGACATCTCGGTGATCGGGCAGGGGTCGTTCATCCCGGATCCAACCACCAGAATGTCAACTCCGCCAAAGGCGCCCACGCCGGCATCGATGATCGCGTCGCAGTCCGCTTCGGTATTGGGCCGACGCGCCACCGTCACGACCTCGGTACCCAGGGCCAGGCAGTCCTTCTCCACCTGCGCCAAGGCCTGCGCGTTGCCGGCCGCCAGGACCAGCTTGGCGCCTGCTCCGGCCAGGACTTGCGCCGCCAGCGCGCCAAAAGCACCGGAAGCGCCCGTCACCACGGCCACCTTTCCCCGGATGTCAAAGAGGCGGGCGGGATTGCTGATCCAATCTTGTCCGGCACTCATGCGGGGTCCTTTTTCGGATAGGGCATGACGACCAGCATCGTGGCCACCTCGTTGCTCCGGTTCTTCACGGTCCGCACCTCGTCGCCGGGTATGCAACAGCTGTCCATGGGTTTGAGCACGGTGTCCACACCGTCAACTGTCACGACGAGCTCTCCGGAAATCAAAACGTACACCTTTTCAAGCGGCGAGGAATCCGGCCCCGCACCGCCACCAGGCAGGAAGTGGGAGAGCCCCACCCAGCTCACCTCAGGACCGCCGGCCTCGAAGCCCTGCAGACGGATTGAGCGCATGTCGAAGTGGTTGGGCGCGGAGTAGGCCTTCGCCTCGTTGAAGCGCGTCACTTTCATGACCGTACGCCTTACTTTCCGGTCTCAATGCGGTATTGGCCACTGGGATCGACGATCGCGACCAGCCGGATGATGCAGCCATCGCCTTGCTTCCATCGCCACGGGAAGGCCGCGAATGTCACGCGCATGCCCGTCACCTTGTCGATGTCGCCGCCGATGTTCTCGATGCCGCAGATTCCGGCCTTCAGGATGGCCTGATGACAGGGCTCCCACTCGGGGAAGTCGTCAATCACCCGGCGGCCGGTCTCGCGCTCGTACTCCCGGTTCACGTCTGGCAGCAGGCCGTTGGGCCAGCCCGGGCCGTGCGGTCCGATTGCAGTGCCCAGGGGGTGATCGAGCGCCTGGGTGTCGGTGCCGATCATCTTGACCTTCTTCTTGGCAAACCATTCACCCGCTTCCTTGTAGAAGCCAGGCGAATAGGCGTAGTAGTCGCGGTTGTCACCGTAGGTCTTGTGCCAGCCGGTGTTCACGATGACGATGTCGCCCTCGCGAATCTGGGGACTTGCAGCCTCCAGATCCGCGGCCGTGATGACTTCCCATTTCTTCTTCGGGATAGACACCACAACACCGGTGCCGAAGAAATGTGGCAAGGGGACCTCGTCCATGAACGCCGTCCCGGCCACGACGTGGGCGGGCGCATCGATGTGCGTGCCCGAATGCATCACCGTCGTGATCTTCTGCGTGAGGACTCCCGAGCGCGCCATCGTGTGCAGGCGCTCGATCTTCACGTCCTCGAAATAGGGCCAGCACGGCTGCCCCAATCCCCAGGGATGGCTCAAGTCATAGAACTTCAAGCCCATCTTGTTGTTCAGATTCTCTTCGTACTCAGCCCCACCGATCGTGATCGTCATGACCTGCTCCAGTTGTTTGCATGTGGATCGAATAGTGACCGCATCGCGGTACACTCAAACCGCATTGTAGGCATTCGACAGGGCGAAGCATCAGCGTTTACCCTGGATTCAAGGGCCTGAGCGCCGTTCTTGCGGGCGCGCCAAAGTGCGTCCAATCGGTGAGTCAACCGGACGCATCTATGATTTCGGCTACGGTCAAGATGGAAATAACTGATGAAAGCCAACCCTGAACGGGATGTTTCGAAGGACCGACAGGGCATCCAGGTCATCGCCCGCGCAGCAGCGCTGCTGCGCGCTCTGGAGTCCTCCCCCGATGGCATGTCGCTGGGTGATCTGGCTCGCCAGATAGGACTGGCACGTTCCACCGTGCAGCGCATCGTTGACGCGTTGCACCGCGAGGGGTTGATCATTGCTGCCTCCGCTTCAAGCGGCGTGCGACTCGGGCCCGCGCTGCTGGCCCTGGCGGCCTCCACGCGCTTTCATATCGGCGAAGTTGCGCGCGAGACACTGGAGAATCTCGCCAAGGAGTCCGCAGAAACGGTTGATCTGTCCCTGCTGGATCAAGACAAGGCCGTGTTTATCGACCAGATCGCAGGCAAGCAGCGGCTGACTGCCATGTCTGCCGTCGGTGTTTCCTTCCCACTGCACTCATCGGCCAATGGCAAGGCGATCCTTGCTGCCATGGACGACGCCGATATCGCCAAACTGCGCAAGCGAATCAAATTGACAGCGGTGACGCCCAACACCCTCACAACCTGGGAAGCCTTGGAAAGGGAGATCGCCGTCGTGCGCAAGACAGGCGTCGCCATCGATCAAGAGGAGAACTCGCTGGGCATCTGCGCCCTCTCAATGGCAATCCGAAGCCCGGCAGGTGAAATCGCAGCCATCTCGATCCCCGCACCCACGCACCGCTTTGCGACCAATCGAGATCGGCTAGAAAAGCTGCTGCGGCTCCACTCCATCGGTCTGCAACGCAAGCTCAATCCCCAGCAGCGTGACGGGGTGTGAACACTTGTCGAGGCCGTGAGGGCTAACCCTGGGCTGCCACCTCGGCTACCGGGTGGCGCTTACCCACTACCCGCCGGCCCACTTCAATCGAAGTGGGCCAGGTCCTTCATCTTGGGCGTCATCGATTCGAAGTGATGTCACTTGGCGTCGCCGCGCAAGAAGCGCAGCAGCCCAGCGTTGAAGATATCGGGCCGCTCCCAGTGCGGTGAGTGGCCACTCCCTTCGACGACGAGCGTGCTCACCCCCGGGATGCGCGCCGCCATGCGGGCGAACATGGCCGGCGGGGAGTACAGGTCGGCGCTTGCGGCGATCAGCAATACAGGCATGCGCAGTGTCGCAAGGGCGTCGAGGTCCAACCGCGACTGGAGAGGCGGCCGCTGCTGGGCCGATGTGGCGGGCGAGATGGTATTGGCTCGCTCAATTTCGCGCCACTGCGCGACGCCGGCCGGGTGTGCGGCACGGTACTGGGGCCCGAGCTCACGGAACTCGGACGGCATACGCTCGAAGCCGTCCGGCCGCAGCGCGCTGCTTTCACGCATGTAGTTGGTATCGCTAATGGCGACGATGCTGGCGGCGATGGTGAGCGAGCGCACCCGGGTGGGGTACGTCAGCGCGAAATCCGTACCGTAGATGCCGCCGGCAGCAACGCCCACAAGATGCGCGCGCGCGACGCCCAGTTGATCGAGCAAGCGCGCGAGATCAGCCGAGGCCGCGACAGCCTGGCTACCCTGCAGCGCTTCGGCGCCTGCGTGACCGCGCCGGGAGTAGGTGATCACGCGGTAGCCCGCAGCGGCGAGCGCGGGCTGCTGATACGCCCAGCTTCGCAGGTTCCCGGTGGCGGGATGCAGCAACACCACCGCCTCGCCTGGGCCTCCGGTGTCGGTGTAGGGCAGCCTGGCCGCCTGCACTTCGGCCATGCCAGCGCGCGCGGCGGCAGCCGGAGGGGGCTCTTGAATAGGAACGAGGAGCTCGTTTGTTGCAACAGTGCTGCAACCTGCAAGCATGAGCGCCACAAATGCGGCGCAGGCGGCGTGTTGAATCGTAGGACGTGTCATTCGTGTCTCCTGGTGGCGGGAAGATATCTGCCGCACGCCCCTGGCGGCCGCTCCAGCCGCAAATCAGCTTTGCGCCGGGCGGTCGGTGTTCCCGCCCTCCAGTACACTGCCCACCTGACCCAGCCATGGACCTCGAATCCCTCCAATTATTCGTCCTCGTCGCGGAACTCGAGAGCATCTCGAAGGCCGCTATCCGCAGTGATCTTGGCACCTCCGGCGTCAGCCGCAAACTGGCTGCGCTGGAAGCGGAATGCAGTGGGCCGCTGCTACACCGCACCGGGCGCGGTGTTCGGCTCACCAGTCTGGGCGAGCGAGTACTTCCCATGGCACAGGCCCTGCTGGAACAGGCGGCCAGCCTGCAGCACGAGATGGGAGCTGCCGACAATGTCTGTCGTGGGACCGTCCACATCGGCTGCGTTCCAGCGCTGGTGGCGCCGGTTCTCACGCGGGTGATTTCGATCGCCCGGCAGCGGTTTCCAGCCGTGGTCGTGCGGGCCGCCGAGGGCTATCCCAACCAGATCGAGCAATGGCTGATAGACGGAAAAATCGACCTCGGTTTTCTGGTGCGCCGCACCCAGGATGGCGCCGAGGCTCCGCTGGCCAGTTCTCGCTTATGCCTGGTGGGGCCGCGCGAGGACCGACTTGCTTCGCAGGCTGAAGTGGACTTCCGGGCTTTGGACGGAATTCCTTTGTTGCCGCCTGCAGCGCCCAGCACCTTCCGGGCGTCGCTGACCGATGTGGCTCGCCAACTGAATATCCGGCTGAATGTGGTGGCTGAAGTCGACTCGGTGATGCTGATGAAAGAAATGGCGGCTGCAGGCATCGGCTACGCCCTCCTGAGTAAGACCGCAGTGCGGCGCGAGCTGCAATCGGGCGAGCTCACGGCCACGCCTATCGCCAACCCGGCAATCGTCCGCTCGATCTACCTGGGATCCTCAACGCGCAAGACGGAGAGCCGGGCCAGCCGCGAGATAGCGAAGTTGATCCGGGAGGTTGCTCGCGAGATGGTTGCAGCCGGCCAATGGGGCGACGAGGGTCTCACCTGAGGCCGCCTCAAGCGTGGCTGCGAATGAACGCACGCAGCTGGCCCGCGAACTCCTCCGGATGCTGCAGCGGCAAGTAGTGGCCTGACTCACACTCGACGAACCGCGCATTGAGCATCTTCGCGGCAATCTCCGCGCTGCGCGCCGGTGGCCGGATCGGGTCGTGCGTGCAGCCGATCACCAGGGTCGGTGTCGCGATCATCCCCAACTGCGGCTGCAAGTCCAGGTCGGCGAGCATTTCGTTGACCGCGATGAAGGCCTCCGGGTCGGCGCCGAGCCAGCGCTTGCGATGACGCTCGAACCGCTTGGTGTCCCAGGGGACGCCAGCGGGATAGGTCGTCATCATCATGCGGTCGGTGACCGCACGCAGGCCGTCGCTGCGGATCGCCGCATGCCGGGCTTCCATCGCAGTGCGGGCTGTCAGTGGTGAACCACCCGTGGCGGGGCTGGCCA
>JAURKV010000105.1 GCA_030831585.1 Ramlibacter sp.
GCGGCGCAGACGCACCGCATCAACGTCGGCCTGGCCGCGCCCGACGGCGACGAGATGGTCTACCTCGAGTCCATCCGCTATAACCCCCGGCCCTCGATGCGTTCGGTGGTGTCAGGCCAACGGGTGCCGATGGAGCTCACCTCGCTGGGCCGCGCCTGTCTGGCGGGCGTTGGTGATGAACGCCGGGCCGAGCTGCTGGCGCATTTGCGTGTCACGCGCAAGGCGCAGTGGCGGCAGTTAGGTGCGGCCGTCCGGCAGTCGATCGATGATGTGCATTCGCAGGGTTGGTGTGCGGCCAGCTGGCAGCCTGAGGTGGTCGCCGTGGCCACGCCGCTGCAGTTTCAGGGGGCGGTCTACGCCTTGAACATGAGCGTGACCACCGCCGCGGGGCCGGATGCTGAAGCGCAGCGGCTGGCGGTGCTGCTGCTGCAGTTGAAGCGCGAGCTCGAAGCGGCGTTGGCGCTGTCCGCCGCGCTGTGAGCGCGACCCGGGCAGGCGAGCCTCATCACAGCGCGGGCTTCAGGTGGGCAGCGCGTTCACCTTGTAGGCCGTGCTGCGCCCGCAGGCCCATGCCGAATTGGGACAGGCGCCCGAGCAGCTGCCCCTGGGCGTGCCTGACTTCGGCCAAGGGGCCGGCCAGGGCAGCGAGGTCAAAGCGCCAGGCCGGGCAGTCTTGTGTCTGCCAGATACAGGCTTTACTTCCGCGAATCATGCGGAGATTTTTCTGGGTAATCCGGCCGTAGGCAACTTATTCGCCGTATTAAATGCGGCGAATAAGAGGCTATTCACCGCAGCCACTGGCTCTGCGCTGTGGCCGCGCCTGCTGAGCGCGTTCTCAGACAGCGAAGCGGTACAGGGCCTGCGGGTTGTGGACCAGGAGCTTCTCCAGCGTCGCCGCCGACGGCGCAATGCGCGCCAATGCATCCACCAGTTCACCGTCGTCGGGCACATGGGTGTGGTTGGGGTGCGGCCAGTCCAGTCCCCACAGGCACTGGTCGGGGAAGCGCTCTACAAGGCGAGCGGCCAGCAGGACACCCGCCGGGTAGCCTTGCCCCGCCCGGCACGTTGCGTCGATGCGGTCAATGCCACTGACCTTCACGTGAAAGCCAGGTTGCTCGAGCAGCCCCATCAGGGCCTGGAAGTCCGGGTGCGACTCGCCCAGGCGCGCGTCGACGCGGCCCATGTGGTCGATGACAACCGGAACCCGGCTGGCACGCAGCGCCTGCCCCACGGTGTGGACCAGCTCGCTCTCAAAGTGCACCTGCAGGTGCAGGCCCCTCGCGGCCAGACGCTCTGTCAGTGCCACCACCTCCTGCGGCGACTCGCCACCCACCAGGTGGCGCATGAAGTTGAAGCGCACGCCCCGAAAGCCCCGGTCGGCCAGGCGCTGGAGTTCGCGGTCGGTGACATCCAGCGTCACCCGGGCGATGCCGAGATAGCGCCCACCGCCGGCTTCGATCGCGTCTTCGACCACTCCGTTGTCGTAGCCGTGGTTGACCGTCTGTACGATGACGCAGCGCTCGATGCCCATGCGCCGATGCAAGGCGAAGAGGCGCTCTTTCGGCGCAGGCGCTGGCGCCGGGCCACGCTTCGGTCCATTCGCCTGCGCGTAGGGAAAGCGGTCGAGCGGTCCGAGCACGTGGACATGGGTGTCGCAACTGCCCGTAGGCAGCTTCAAGGCGGGAAGGCTCGGCGTGTCGAGATAGGTCTGGACGAAATCGGGCGCGTCGGGTGCAGGGCTCATGGTCTGGGGGAGGGGCGTTGACCTCAGGCCTGGATCGGCAGGCCGATCAGGCCTTGGAGCGCTGCGAGGTCCAGGCCCTCGGCGAGGTCGACCAGCTGCAGGCCCTGGGGGGTGCAGGCCAATGTGGCCAGGTCGGTGTAGACCCGCTTGACGCAGGCGACGCCGGTCAGCGGGTAGGTGCAGCGCTCGACGATCTTGCTGGAGCCCTGCTTGGTGAGCAGGTCCATCATGACCCAGGTCTGCCGGGCGCCGGTGGCCAGGTCCATGGCGCCGCCGACTGCGGGGATGGCGCCGGGCTCGCCGGTGCTCCAGTTGGCGAGGTCCCCCGTCGCCGAGACCTGGAAGGCCCCCAGCACGCAGATGTCGATATGTCCGCCGCGCATCATCGCGAAGCTGTCGGCATGGTGGAAGAACGCGCCTCCGGGCAGCAGCGAGACGGGCTGCTTGCCGGCGTTGATCAGGTCATAGTCTTCCAACCCTGGGGCTGGCGCAGGCCCCACGCCCAGGATGCCGTTCTCGCTTTGGAGGATGACTTCCCGGCCTGCAGGGATGTGATTGGCCACCCGTGTGGGTTGACCGATGCCCAGGTTCACGATGGCGCCGTCATGAATGTCGGCGGCCACGCGGCGGGCCAGTTCATCGGGGCCGCGACGTCGGTAGGCGGTCATGGGCGCAACCCTCCGGCCTGCGTGGCCTTGCGTTCAATTCGGACAACCTGCTTGACGAAGATGCCCGGTGTCACGATGTGCTCGGGGTCTAGCGCGCCGAGTTCGACGATTTCGTGCACCGAGGCGACCGTCTTGCGTGCTGCCATGGCCATCACCGGTCCGAAGTTGCGTGCTGCCTTGCGGTAGGTGAGGTTGCCCCAACGGTCGCCGCGCTCGGCCTTGATCAGCGCGAGGTCGGCGTGGATCGGGTACTCGAGCACGTAGTGGCGGCCATTGATCTCGCGCGTCTCCTTGCCGCGGGACAGCTCGGTCCCGTAGGCGGTGGGGCAGAAGAAGGCGCCAATGCCTGCGCCCGCCGCCCGGATCCGCTCGGCCAGATTACCCTGGGGTACCAACTCCAGTTCCACCGCTCCGCTGCGGTACAGGCTGTCAAAGACATGGCTATCTGCCTGCCGGGGGAAGCTGCAGATCACCTTGCGTACCCGTCCGGCACGCAGCAAGGCGGCCAGGCCCGCTTCACCATTGCCGGCGTTGTTGTTCACCAGGGTCAGGTCACGTGCCCCTTGTTCGATCAGTCCATCGATCAACTCGTTAGGGATGCCGGCGGTACCAAAGCCCCCGACCATGACGGTGGCGCCATCCGTGACGCCTGCAAGCGCCTCGGCGATCGAATTCGCTATTTTGTTGATCATGCCTTTGAGAGAGGGATGGCCCGGTGCATGGTACGGATCGGCCCCTGGAACATCGGGCGCACGCGGTCGCTCCAGGGCGATCCACGAACTGCCAGCCACTCGGGGCGCTCGAACGCAGTCAGCTCACGCAGGTCGTAGCAGGCGAGAAAGCGTGTCGGCGAGCCTGGGAGAGCAAAGCGCCGCGCCCGTATCGTGCCGGGGACTCGTGCGAGGCCCGGGGCGTGCTCGGTGTTATACCAAGCGGTGAACTCCTCGAGGTTCTGATCGGCCACCCCAGTCTCCACCACGAAGTGATGGCTGGCGATGTCCGTGGGCGCGGCGCCAGGTACATCCAGCAGCAGGGTGAGCGCCCGCCACTGCAGTCCCGCGACGGAGGGCGGCTCGCCGTGTGCGTAGACGCGCCAGGCACTGTCGTCCATGGCGCGCCAGGCTGACAGCCGGCCGGCGAGACTGGCAGGGAGAACCGGGGAGGGGCCTGTGCCCTGCGCCAGCCAGAAAGAGTCGGTATTCATAGAAGGTTCAATGCTCCACGTTGAGTGCGACCAGAAAGCGCGAGACCATGTTGTACGCAGCGACTGTGGCCACCAGCTCCACCAGTGTCTGGGCGTCGTACTGGCGCTGCAGTTGCTGCATCAGCACGTCGGGGACACGGACGTCCCGGGTCATGGCATCGGTCAAGGCCAGCACCTGTGCCTCGTCGGGCGAGAAGGGGCCGGGCAGCGCCAGCTCCCGCACCGCCTCGATCTTGTCGTCCGGCACGCCCGCGCGCTGCGCATGCGGCACATGGGCTTCGAACTCGAAGGGAGCCTCGTTCAGCACGGCCACCCGCAGGATGATCAGCTCCCGCAGGTCGGCGGGGACTGAGGTGCGGTTGCGGACGGCGGTGAGCATGGCCTCCCAGCCCTGCGCGATCGGCGCGCTGTTCAGGAGCACTTGATACAGCAGTGAAATGCGGCCCCGCTCCTTGAGGATGCCGGCCTCGATGTCTGCCAGCTCCGGGCGGGTGCCCGGCACGACGGGAGGGACGCGGATGTCGGGATGGGTCATTGGTCCGCCGTGATGTTGCGGCTCTTGATCAACCGGGCCCATTTTTCCGTGTCGGACTTGACCAGCGCGGCCAGCTCCTGCGGGGAGCTCGAGCGAGGCTCTGCCCCAGCCTGGAGCAACTTCGCGGCTGCGGCCGGATCGGTCATGGCCTGCTGGACGGCCTTGCTCAGTGCGTCGAGTACCGCGGGCGGTGTCTTGGCTGAGGCGAACAGGCCATACCAGTTGTTGGTGTCCATCGCCCGGATACCTTGCTCCTCAAAGGTCTTGACATCGGGCAGGCCGGGATGGCGCTGGGGCGCGGCAATGCCCAGAGCCTTCAGGCGCCCGCCTTTGATCTGGCCCATGACGGCGGCGACGTCGGCGAAGGTGCCGGCCACCTGGCCCCCGAGCAGGTCATTGAGTGCCGGGGCCATGCCGTTGTAGGGGACGTGGATGAAGTCGATTCCCACCGCCGACTCCAGCTGGGCGAGCGCCAGGTGGGGGATGCTGCCGCGCCCAGAGGACGCGATGGGCAGGCTCTCCTTGCGGCCCCGGGCTGCGGCCAGAAATTCGGTGATGTCCCGGGCCGGGTCCTTCATCGCGGTGACAAAGACCTCGACGTTGTTGGTCACGAGGGAGACGGGCGCGAAATCGCGCTGCATGTTGTAGGGCAGTTTCTCGTAGAGCGACTGGTTGATCGCCGCGGCGCCCACGCTTGTGATCCACAGCGTGGAGCCGTCCGGGTCTGCGCGCAGCACCTCCGCCGCGCCGATGGCGCCATTGGCGCCTGGCTTGTTGTCGATCACGACAGTGCGCCCCAGCGCGCGCCCCAAAGGCTCGGCGATGGTTCGTGCGGTGAAGTCCACCGGTCCGCCTGGCGCGAAGGCCACGACGATGCGCAGCGGTTTGGCGGCGCTTTGGGCATGCAGCGAGGTCGCCAAGACCAGTGCGGCAGCGGCGGCGAGCAGATGTCTCTTTTTCACGGATGTCTCCTGGAGAGATTGGGAGGGGGGTATCAGTCGCAGCGGGCGATCATGCCGCCGTCGACCACGATTTCGGTGCCAGTGACGAAGCGTGCGTCTTCGCTGGCGAGGTACAGCGCTGCACCGGCCGTGTCGCGTCCGTCGCCCATGAAGCCCAGCGGAATGCGGGATTGGCGCTGTGCCAGCAGGCCTTCGACGTCGCCGCCGGTGCGTTGCTTGGCCAGCCGGACTTCGACCATCGGTGTGTGAAGTTGCCCCGGCACCACCGTGTTGACGCGGATGCCATCGGGCGCGTGCTGGACAGCCACCACACGCGAGAACTGGATCACGCCGGCCTTCGTGGCGGCGTAGGCCACCTGGGCACTGCCTGTCCAGCGCATTCCCGAGGTGGAGGAGACGTTGACAATAGCGCCCGAGCGCTTGGCGATCATGGTGGGCAAGGCGTACTTGCAGGTGAGGAAGATGCTTTTGAGGTTGAAGTCGATCTGGCTGTCCCAGACCTCCTCGCTCATTTCGACCGGGCCGCCCTTGGCCGAGCCGCCCACGTTGTTGATCAGGATGTCGAGGGTGCCGAACCGGTCTAGGCAGGTGGCGACCATGGCCTCGACGCTGGCCGCCTGGGTGACGTCGCAGGTGCAGGTGACGATGGCGCTTGCGGCGTCGCCTGCGCGGGCCAGGGTTTCGGCCAGACGCTCTGGCTCCAGGTCGACGGCCAGGACCTTGGCGCCTTCTTGCGCAAGGCGAACCGCCATCGCGCGTCCATTGCCCCAGCCCTCGCCCACGCAGCCTGCGCCGGTGACGATGGCCACCTTGTTTTCAAAACGTCTCATTGCCTGCCTGTTCTGTCCATCATTCAAGTGGATGGGAGTCTCGGTCATCCGCCCCTGACTATCCAATCGGTATCTTCCATACCTGCCATTGGGATTTCGTCGGGTCGAGAGGCAGTTTGACCGCTGTACCGCGGCGCCCTAAAGCGCCCAGGTCCTGGGCGGGTTGGGCGCGAGGTCCCAAAGCGCGGGCCGCCAGGCGTTGCGCACCGCCTTGAGCAGGTCCATCGCCGGCTCCACCACCGGCGCCAGCACCCGCAGCACCACGACCCGCGGATGCGGACTGGTGGCCCCGGCCTGGGCGCGCAAGGGGTGGGTCTCGATCTGCTCGCGCGCGAGCGTCAGCGCGGCTTCACGCGTTTCGCGCGGCAGGTCTGTGCCTGCCAGCAGATACAGCGTGGCCATGCAGCGATGACCGGCCAAGCCCAGCGGGCCGTCCATCAGGCGGGCGTCGGAGGCGGCGATGCGTCCGCGCTCGAGCCATACGCCTTCGAGCTCCAGATGCTGCTGCAACTGGCCTGCGACGAAAGGCTGATTGGCGGCGGGCAGACCCAGGGCGGTGACGTCCCAGCCGATCACCTGAGACCCTGGGGCCAGTCGCAGTTGTAGCCGGTTCTCTGCCTGGCAGCCGCTGTAGCACAGAGCTTCCATGGGCAACCACTCGAGCCTTGCGTTCTCGGCCAGTGTCAGGCGCGCGTCCTGCACTGCGCGGTCGCCTTCGCTGCGATAAAAGCGAGTGGCGCCGGGCGTGGTCACCAGGCCGTGGGCACCTGCATCGACCTGCACCGAAATGTCCAAGCGGTCCCCCGCCACCAGGCCCGAAGGGGGATGCACCAGCACGTTGTGGCAGATGCCCGGCCCTTCCGGGTGCAGGCTCTGCAGGATGCGCAGCGGCCCCTCGTGTTGGAACCGGGCATTGGTCTGCTCCGCCTGACGCTCATAGTGCAGCGCCAGGCGCGCGTGCCAGGCCATTCGTGGACCGCCGACGCTCAGTGGTTTTGTGAACCGCGGTGAGCCCAGGCCGTGGTGTGCTTCTCGATGTAGGAGAAGAGCTCATACATCACCATGGCCATCGCGCCCACCACCACCAGACCGGCAAATGCCAGACCCATTTGCATGGCCGAGCCGGCGGAGATCAGAAGGTAGCCGATGCCCTCGTTGGAGGCTGTCATCTCCGACACGGTGGTGCCGACGAAAGCCAATGTGATCGCCACCTTGAGCGAGCCGTAGAAGTAGGGCATCGAGCGCGGCAGGCCGACCTTGATCAGGACGTCCCAGCGCTTGGCACCCAGCACCCTGAGCACATCTTCAAGCTCGGGCTCCAGTGTGGCCAGGCCCGTAGCGATATTGACCATGATGGGAAAGAAGCAGATCAGAAAAGCGGTGAGGATGGCCGGCCCGACGCCAATTCCGAACCACACCACCAGGATGGGGACGAAGGCCGCCTTGGGCAAGGCGTTGAAGCCCGTCATCAGCGGGTAGACCGCGGTATAGGCGAGGCGCGAACTGCCAATGAGAAAGCCCAGAAGCACGCCCACCACGATGGCGATACCAAACCCAGCCATCGTCACCCACAGGGTCCGCCATGCGTGGCCCGCGATCACGCCGCGGAACTCGACCATCTGAGACCAGATGCGCGCCGGGCTAGGGAAAACGAACTCCGATACGTTGAAGGCGCTGCACAGGCCCTGCCAGATCAGCAGGGTGATGACCAGCAGGATCCAGGGGGACCAGCGTTCGACCATTTTTGGCTTGCTCATAGGGCTCCCACGCTTGTCATTTCATGTCCTTCGCTGCCCCCCGAGGGGGCGCGAGCTTGCTTGAGGCGGCTCGGCGCTAAGCTCATAGAGAGGCCCCCACGCTCGGCACTTCGTGTCCTTCGCTGCCCCCCGAGGGGGCGCGAGCTTGCTTGAGGCGGCTCGGCGCTAAGCTCATTTCGCCACCTCCACGCCCGTCTTTCGCATGGCGCCGATGTGGCCACGCAACTCGTGGACGATGTCGGTGAACTTGGGCGTGTAGGTGATTTCCAGGTCGCGAGGGCGCGGCAGGTCGATCTCGCGGCGGAC
>JAURKV010000106.1 GCA_030831585.1 Ramlibacter sp.
CCGGCCTGGCCCTTGAGCACGGCGGCCAGCTTCCAGGCCAGGTAGTAGCCGTCTTGCACCGCGGTGTTGCCACCCTGCCCCCCGGTAGGCGGCATGACATGCGCGGAGTCCCCCACCAGAAAGACACGGCCAGACTGCAGCCGGTCGGCGATGCGGTGCGCATAGTCGTAGGTGGTGGCGCCGAGCACCTCGAACTGCAAGTCGGGGACACCGACCATGGTGCGGATCACCGCATGGGTCTGGGCCTCGGTGCGCTCCGGGTCGGCCGACATGTTGGCGACCCACTCGTCCTTGTAGTCGGTGCTGACCAGCACCCCGGCGCCGTCGGGCACCAAGGGGTTCTGGATGTAGTGCACCACCATGGCGTTGTCACCGGCGATCTTGCTGAGATCGGCGCGAAAGCGAACCGCGGTCACCGATTTGAGAAATCCGTAGCCATGGGTGCCAATGCCCAAGTCTTTGGCAATGGTGCCGCGCACGCCATCGGCCGCCACCAGGTAGCGGGCGCGTACGCCGTACACGGTGTCGTCTTCCAATGAGCGCAGCGTCACTTGCACGCTGTCTGCGTCCTGGGTGAAGCCGTCGAACAGGGTCTGAAACCGCAGCACTGCGCCAAGTTCACGCGCGCGGATGGCAAAGGCCTCTTCGGTCTTGGCCTGGCTGGCCATCCCGGGGCGCTCAGGCGAGAAGCGCGAGAAGTCAGGCCGGTGCGCGACATGGTCGTAAATGACTTTGCCGGTCATGCTCTCAGAGATCACCGAGGTGATGGCCGGCTTGCCCGGCGGGATGGCCGAATAGATCGGCCCGGCAACACCGACGCTGCGCAAGGCCTCCATGGTGATCGGGTTCTGGCCGCGGGCTTTGGGCAGGGTGGAGGTGCTGGCCCGGCGCTCGACCAAGAGTGCTTTGATGCCGTGCTGTCCCAGGAACATAGCGGTCGACAGACCGGCTAGGCCAGCACCCACGATCACGACGTCGAAATCTTCTCTCTGCATCCGAACTCACTCCTTGTTTTTCGCTCGGGTGCGCCGCCCTGCGGCCCACACCCTGCCGTCAGATGACGACCCCTTTTTCCCAGAAGACGAGGCGCTGGCGCAGCCAGACCACCAGCCGGTCGGCGGCAAAGCCGATGGCGCCCAGCACCGCCACCACCGACAGGGCCGCGGCGGTGTCGAAGAAGGCCGCCGAGCGGGCGATCAAATGCCCCAGGCCCTGCGAGTCGCCGATGAATTCGGTGACGGTAGTCACGATCAGCACGATGGGCATCGCGACACGCAGCCCGGTGAGCAAAAATGGCAGCGCCGAGTGCCAGACAATCTCGCGCGCCGTCTCCCAGCTTGACGCGCCGGCGTTGCGCGCTAGCCACTCCATGCGCGTGCCAACCGCGCGCACGCCGGCATGGCACTGCACGAAAAGCGGGAAGAAGCATTCGAGCGCCACCTGCGCCACCCGCGAGGGCCAGTCCAGCCCCAGCACCAGAATCACGATCGGATAAAGCGCCAGCTTGGGCACCGGATACAGCAGGTTGATCACGGGGTGAAAGGCAGCGTCCACCACCCAGTTGCGCGCAGCCAGGTAGCCGGCGCTGGCCGCGAGGGCCAGGCCGATCGCCAGGCCCATCAACCCATTGCGCAGGGTCGATGCGGTGTGCTCCCAGAACTCGGGGTCTTGCAGCAGCTCGATCAGTCGGTTCCCGATGGTCGGCAGGCTCGGCACCAGCCGGTTGCCGCTCGCCATGGCATAGAGCTGCCAGGCGGTCAGGGCCAGGACAACGCCCAGCACCTTGAGCCCGGCGCGGTGCACGCCATCGCCCTGCAAAGACAAGGCCCGCACTTCAGCCAAGGTGGCCTCCCGCGTGCGCCTGCCAGGCCAGCAGCCGGCGGCTCGCCTGCGCGAGTAACGCGTTGGCGGCCATGCCGCACAGAGCGGTGCAGACGATGCCTGCGTACATCGGACCGTAGGCGCCCTCGCGGTACGCCCGCATCAATGCTGCCCCCAAGCCGTTGGAGTGCCCCACCACTTCGGTAGCGACCATCAGCACAAAGGAAACCATCAGGCTGATGCGAAGGCCGACCACCGCGCGCGGCAGGCTGGCCGGCAGCAGCACCTGCCAGAAGCTGCGCCAGCGCGAGGCGCCCACATTGCGCGCCACCCAGAACAGGCGGGGGTTCACGCCCAGGGCGCCGTTGACCGCGTTCAGGTAGGCCGGGAAGAAGGCGCTGATCGCGATGATCAGCACCCGCGAGATGTCGGTAAAGCCCAAGACCACCGCCACCACCGGGAAAAGCGCGATCTTCGGAACCGGGTGGGTAAAGGCCTGAGTCAGGTCGAACAGGTCACGGAAGTTGCGCGAGACGCCGGCCAGCAGCCCCAGCAACAGGCCCAGACCACCGCCGATCGCAAAACCCAGCAGGGCTCGACGCAGGCTAGCCAGCACCTGAGCCGCCAGGCCACCCCCCTGGGTAAGCGCGAGCAGTTCGGTAAAGATTTGCGAGGGGCCCAGCAGGTACTCGGGCCGGCCGGGCCGCGCAGCGGCGAGTTCCCAGAGCGCCAGGCAGGCAAGGACGAAGGCCAAGGTCACGAGCCAGGGCCGCTGGCGCACAAACTCTTGCCAAGCGGGCGGGCTCAACGGCGGGGACACCGCCCTGTGCGGCGCCGTTCCCGGGCGCATCTCTTGACGCATCTCTGGTCGCATCTCTTGCCTAGGTTCCGCCTTCGACATCGGCTCGCTCACACCTGTCCTTGCGCAGGGTCGCTCGCGGAGGCGGCCGCAGGTGAGGCGTCCCGGAGCAATTGCCAGAACTGCTGTCGATAGTCGAGGATGCGGGCGTCAAGCTTGGTCCGGGCGTCGCGCGGGCGCGCCAGCTCGATGCGGGTGTCGGCCACCACCTGTCCGGGGGCAGCCCCCATCACCACCACCCGATCGCCCAGGAAGATCGCCTCGGCAATGTCATGGGTGATGAAGATGACTGTCAGACCGGTGGCCTGCCACAGCCGGGTCAGCTCCTCTTGCATCACCTCGCGGGTCTGGGCGTCGAGCGCGCCGAAGGGCTCGTCCATCAGCAGCACACTGGGCTCCATCGCCAGGGTGCGGGCCAGGGCCGCGCGCTGGCGCATGCCGCCGGAAAGCTCGCCCGGGTAGGCGTCGGCAAAGCGTGACAGGCCCACCCGCGCAAGCAGTTCGCGGGCGCGCTCGCGGGCCTGGGCCTTGGATTCGCCGGCCACCCGGCTGGGCCAGGCGACGTTGTCCTGCACCGTGCGCCAGGGAAACAGGGTGGCCTCCTGAAACACCATGCCACGGTCTCGGCCTGGCCCGGTCACCACCTTGCCGTCCACCGTCACGGTGCCGGTCGTCGGCATCTCGAAGCCCCCGAGGATGTGCAGCAGCGTCGTCTTGCCGCAGCCGCTCGGCCCCAGGACCGTGACGAACTCACCGCGCGCCACCGTCAGGTCGATCGGCCCCAGGGCCTGGACGGTGCGATTGCCGCGGCGGAATGTTTTGCTGACGTCGCGGATCTCGATCACGGGGCAGGCTCCAGAAAAAAAGGAGAGCGGCAGATGGCGGCGCCGCTGCGCCCCGAGCCGGTCAACGCATCATCGCAACAGCGCATACCCGGTCAGCACCAGTTCGGTGGCCGGCCGCTGCATCGGGGGCGGGAGGAATCGGGTCGTGATCATGTCCTGCACCGTCGCGTTGAGCTCGGCCAGGGACAGACTACCGTCGGCGATTCGGCCACCATCAGGCCCCGCGTTGGCAGCAAAAGGCGTGAGGTACTTGGCCTGAATCAGCTTGGGGTAGAGCGACTCGCGCTGGGCGATCCAGGTCTTGAGCGCGCGCTGGTAATCGGCGCGCCAAGCACAGTAGGCCTGGGGATTGGCCTGCACGAACTTGGGCGAGAACATGATCAGCAGGCTGGGCTGGTTGGTATTGACCGCCTCGAAGGGCGTCATCATGACCTGCAGGCCGCCGGTCTCCTTGGCCTTGTGCAGGAACTGGCGGGCCAGCCAGGCCACGTCGATCTGCTTGTTGCGCAGGGCCTGCTCCTGGGCCGGCGGCGGCATGGCCACAAAGGAGACATCGCGCGGGCTCATGCCGGCACGCACCAGCGCGCTCTTGACCCAAAACTCGCTGATCGTGTTGGGGCCGTAGTAGCCGATCCGCTTGCCCTTGAGGTCTTTGACCGAGCGAATGCCGCTGTCGGCGAGCGAGGCAAAAGCGCCCTCGTTGTCTTCCTTGTTCACTTCGACCAGGGTGGCGACGGCGCGAGCGTCAATGCCGGCGTGCACCGCCGCCAACAAGGCCGGGAAGCTGATGGTGCCGGCGTCGAGCTGGCCGGCCTGTAGCGCGGTCATCCGGTCGGTTGGTGCGAACTCCAGAGGCTCGAGGCTGTAGAGCTTGCCGTTGTTGGGGTAGCTGGCCTTGTCGGCCCAGAGCAGGGCCAGCGGCTCCTCACCGCTGCCAGTGATACCGTACCGAATCGCTGGCGGCTTGGCCGGCGCGGCACCGGGCTTGAGGGCCGCGCACAGGTCCTTGTTGGCGCCGGCTGCTGCAGCCGATGCAGAAGGCGTCTGGGCGCCCAGGGGAGTGAGCAGCACCAATCCGGCGGCTGCCAGCGTCCACTGGCGAATACGCCGGGCGATCGCAGAGTGACCACCACCGCCCCAAAGCGACCGGGCTACAGGGACTCCCTGCCAATCGGGAAATTTAGGCGATGTAGAGGACATGGGAGACATGGGAGACATGGGAGACTGGCGCTGGTGCATGGCCGTGCCTCTTTCCTGAGTTCTGGGTTGCTGATCCGAACAATATTTGATTTATATCAAAAACAATTTTTCAAATCTAAATCAAGAAGACCAGCGAGCGGGGGTTTTCCCCGCGGCCACACACCGACCCCCGACCCCGCTGCCATCCGGCGCCCTGCCAGGATGACCACAGGGGGCACTGCACTTGCCCTCAGGCGGCAGTCGCGCTAGCTGCAGCGGGCCGACCGCGCAGGGCCGCAGGCAGGGCCTCCCGCTCGGGCAGCCAGCCCAGGCCGGCGGACAACTGGGAAGCCGCCACTTTCACGGCAGGGATGACCACACTCGCAATGCTTTCGTCGCTGAACACCGTGGTGAGCGCGGTGGCGTTGATGCCCGCCACCACCTCACCGCGGGCGTCAAACACCGGCGCGGCAACCGAACGGATGCCCAGCAGATATTCCTCGTCATTGAAGATGAAACCGTCACGCCGGGCCTGCTCGAGCTTTTTGCGGAAGGCCCGGGGTTCGACGGTGGACTTCGGCGTGCGCGCAGGAATCGGCCGGTCGCCGAGTAACTGCTCACGGCCCTCGGGCGACAGGTTCGCCAGCAGCACCCGGCCAATGGACGAGGCGTAGGCGGGCATGCGCGAGCCAACATGAACATTGATGCCGGTGGGCAAGGCTGTACGTGACAGTGCCAGATAGACCAACTCGCCCTGCTCCAACACCGCCAGGTGGGTGGAGGCGCCGACCTGCTGGCGCAAGGCATCGAGGATGGGCTGGGCAAGCTCCACCAGAGGCTGACGCGCCAGATAGGTAAAGCCCAGATGCATCGCCCGGGTGGTGAGGCGATAAGCCCGCCCCGAGGGATCACGGCTGAGGTAGCCCAGTTTCTCGAGGGTATGAACGAAGCGGAAGGGTTTGCTACGGCCCCATCCGAGGCGGGTGGCGATCTCGGTCAGGGTGAGCGTGGGGTGCTCGTCGTCGAAGGCATGGAGCACCGCCAGGCCTTGGGCGAGGGCGTCGACCCAGTAGGGGTCTTTGTCCGGCGGAGCTTCGGGCGAAGGGAGCTGCTTCATGGCGGGGCGCGGTTGTCGAACATTATGCGCGGCGTGCGGGGGCGTCTTTTCCCTGCCGATGCGGGGTCCTGCAGGGCGGTGGGTGTGGCGCTTTGGGTGTGGCGTTGGCGTGGTACGCGCCGTGTGTGCGGCAGAGGCCCGGCGGCTTCGATGCGGGGGCCCTTCGGGCTCCCGTATCGAAGCCGCTGCGCCCGTACCGCATGCCCGTCGCGCTCTCCGCTCTGCGCCAAGGGCCGAGGGCCAAGGGGCCAGGTCATGTTCAGACCTCGTGAGCTCAGACGAAGGGCCCGAGGCGAAGGCGTCTCCGCATCTGCGTCCCGATCCAACGCCGGGACAAAGGGGTCACTTCTTGTTGAAGTAATCCGCCGGGTCTGGCGCCGACTGAGGAGCGGAATCGCCGCCGGGCTGTGAGGCGCCCGAGGCAGGCAGTTCGGCCGCCGGGGCCGGATCCTCGACCCGGATCTCCACTTTGTCCAGGTTGCCCGTCTCGGCCTTGTCGAGCATGCCGGTGACCAGCTCGGGGTAGAAGATCAAAATGCCCACCAGCAGCAATTGCAAACCCACCCAGGGCAGCGCGCCCAGATAGATGTCGGAGGTTTTCACCTCCTTAGGGGCAACACCGCGCAGGTAGAAAAGCGCAAACCCAAAGGGCGGGTGCATGAAGCTGGTCTGCATGTTCACGCATATCAGCACGCCGAACCAGACCAGGTCGATCCCCAGCTTTTGCGCAATCGGCGCCAACAGCGGCACCACAATGAAGGCGATCTCGAAGAAGTCGAGGAAGAACGCCAACACGAAGATCATCAGGTTGACCACCAGCAGGAAGGTCACCGCGTCGTCTGCGCCCACCGAGATGAACAGGTGCTCAACCCATTTGCCGCCATCCACGCCCTGGAAGACCAGCGTGAACACGGTGGCACCGATCAGAATGAAGATCACCATCACGGTGACGTTCATCGTGTCTTTCATGCCGCCGTACAGCATGGACCAGTTCAGGCGCCTGTGTAGGGCCGCCAGAACCAGGGCCCCCAACACGCCCATGGCGCCAGCCTCGGTGGGCGTGGCAAGCCCCATGAAGATGGTGCCCAGCACCACGAAGATGAGAGCAGACGAGGGCAACACGCCCGCGGCCACCTTGCGCGCCAGCGCCCACCCGTGCAGCGTGCGCGCCTCTGGCGGCAGCCCAGGCATGGATTGGGGCCTCAGCCGGGACATGACGAAGATGTAGGTGGCGAAGATGAGTACCTGGGCAATGGAGGGCCCCACCGCGCCCAGGTACATGTCGCCCACCGACTTGCCCAGCTGGTCGGCCAGAACGATCAGCACCAGCGAAGGCGGTATGACCTGGGTGATGGTGCCCGAGGCAGCAATGACGCCAGTGGCCAGGCGCATGTCGTAGCCGTAGCGCTGCATGATGGGCAGCGCAATCACCGCCATGGCGATCACCGACGCAGCCACCGTGCCGGTGATCGCGCCCAAAATGGCGCCCACCATGATGACGGCATACGCCAGGCCGCCAGGCACCTTGCCAAAGGCCTGGGCAAAGCCCTCGAGCAGGTCTTCCGCCAGCCCTGCCTTTTCCAGAATGGCCCCCATGAGCGTGAAAAAGGGAATCGACAGAAGCAGTTCGTTGCCGATGATGCCGAACACACGGAACGGGAGGTTGGCCATGAACTGGGCCGGGAAAAGGCCGGCCTCAATGGCCACCAGGCCCGAGGCGAGGCCCAGAGCAGCCAGAGAGAAAGCCACTGGCAAACCCAGCAGCAAAAAAACCACCAGCGCGGCGAACATCGCCGGGGCCATGATGTCAAAGAGGTTCATCTGTCGGCCTCTTACTGGAGCGGGCGCTCGTAGTGGGTGTCCAGCGCGATCACACCGCGCAGGGCCGCCACCCGCTTGATGACCTCAGAGACGCCCTGCAGCATCAGCAGACCAAAACCCAGCGGCAGCAGCAGCTTGACCGGCCAGCGGATCAGGCCGCCGGCATTGGCCGAGATCTCGCCGATTTGCCAGGACTCGAGGAACCAGGGCCACGAGTACAGCACCATGAACCAGCAAAAGGGCATAAGAAAAGCGATCAGCCCGAACAGATCGAGCCAGGTCCGCTGGCGATCGCTCAAGCGCCCATAGAACAGGTCGACCCGGATATGGCCGTTGGTGTTGAGCAGGTGGGCGGCCCCCAGCAACACCGTGCCGCCAAACATGTACCACTGCAACTCCAGCCAGGCGTTGGAGGACATGTCAAAGATGTAGCGGCTGAGAGCGTTCAGGGCCGAGACCAGGGCGCAGATCAGGACCAGCCAGATCGCCACCACCGAGGCTCTGCGGCTGAGTTCATCGACCTGGCGGGCGAACTGGAGGAGGATATTCACGGATTGTCTTTCGACGAAGGGGCGAGCAAGTGGGGCGCCGCAGTGGAGGCGAAGCGCCGGGGCGAACACTAGCTCATGTAGCCTTTGATTTTAGCGATGGACCTGTCGAGGATCGCACCTGGCCCAGCAGCCACTGCCGGAACCGCCGCAGCGCGGCCGGCTCTTGGGCCTGCTCCGGACAGATGAGGTAGTAGCCGCGTCCGGGGCGTCGTTCCCGGCAAGCGGGCACCAGGGTGCCGACCGCCAATTCCTCCTGAACCAGCAGCGTAGGCATGAGTGCCACGCCCAGTCCCGCGGCGGCGGCCGCCGCCTGCATGGAGAACTGCTCATAACGCGGGCCGGCCATGGCCGCTGGCGCGTCCACCCCCTCGGCCTCGAACCAGCGGCGCCAGTCCTCTGGCCGGGTGGAGGGGTGCAGCAGCGGCAAGTCGGCCAAGGCCTCCGGCTTGAGCAGGCGGCCTCCCGTCAACAGGGATGGACTGCACACCGGCACCACCTCCTCCACCAGCAGCAGCTCGGCGCGGGTACCTGCCCACTGCGCCACCTGCTCCGGGGTACCGGCGAACAGGGCCGCGTCCAGCCCCGAGTCGGTAAACAAAAAAGGGCGTGTGCGCGTCTCCAGGTGCACCTGCAGGCCGGGATGGGCCTGCGCCAGCCGCGGCAGGCGGGGGATCAGCCAACGGGTGGCAAAGGTGGGCACCGCACCCAGGGTGAGCGCCGCGCCCTCCCCCTGACGGCCGATCACGTCCAGAGTGTCACGTTCGAGGCCGTCGAGCCGGGCCCGCACCTGGCGTGCGTAATCAGCGCCCGCCGGGGTGAGCACCATGCCGTGACGGCTGCGGCGAAACAGGGCAAGGCCCAAAAAGGCCTCGAGCACCGCCACCTGGCGCGAGACGGCGCCCTGGGTCAGCGCCAGTTCCTGGGCGGCCCGGGTGTAACTGCCGTGGCGGGCCGCGGCATCAAAACAGGCCAGGGCCTGCAAAGAGGGAATCTTGCGTCGCATCGGAGACGGTCGGCCAAATGGGGCACGGGACCGACCGAGATACTATACAAGCTCATATCTGGCACAGGAATCATCGCTTGCCCTGCTGGGAGGCGAATCCTACGATTGCCTCACTTCATTCCTTCTTCGCACGAGACAAACCCATGAGCGCCAAAGCCACCTTCTCCTGGTCTGACCCCTTCCAACTCGACGCCCAGCTCACCGACGACGAGCGCCAGGTGCGCGAGGCGGCCCAGGCCTACTGCCAGGAGCAACTGCTGCCCCGGGTGCAGATGGCCTTTCGCAATGAGCAGACCGACCCGGCCATCTTCCGCGAGATGGGGGCCCTTGGCCTGCTGGGCGTGACCATCCCCGAGCAATACGGCGGCGCCGGCCTCAATTACGTGGCCTACGGCCTGGTAGCCCGCGAGGTTGAGCGGGTCGACTCTGGCTACCGCTCAATGATGAGCGTGCAGTCTTCCCTGGTCATGCTGCCTATCAATGAATTTGGCACCGAGGCCCAGAAGCAAAAGTACCTGCCCAAGCTGGCCACCGGCGAGTGGATCGGCTGCTTTGGCCTGACCGAGCCCAACCACGGCTCTGACCCCGGCAGCATGATCACCCGCGCCCGTAAGGTGCCCGGCGGCTACTCGCTGTCCGGCGCCAAGATGTGGATCTCTAACAGCCCCATCGCCGATGTCTTCGTGGTCTGGGCCAAAGACGACAGCGGCGCCATCCGCGGCTTTGTGCTGGAAAAGGGCTGGAAGGGCCTGTCGGCGCCCGCCATCCACGGCAAGGTGGGCCTGCGCGCGTCCATCACCGGCGAGATCGTGATGGACGATGTGTTCTGCCCCGAAGAGAACGCCTTCCCCGAGGTGCGCGGCCTGAAAGGCCCCTTCACCTGCCTCAACTCGGCCCGCTACGGCATCGCCTGGGGCGCCCTGGGCGCCGCCGAAGACTGCTACACCCGCGCCCGCCAGTACGTGCTGGACCGCCAGCAGTTTGGCCGCCCGCTGGCCGCCAACCAGCTGATTCAGAAGAAGCTGGCCGACATGGTCACCGACATCAGCCTGGGCCTGCAAGGCTGCCTGCGCCTGGGCCGGATGAAGGACGAGGGCACCGCCTCGGTGGAGCTCACCTCCATCCTCAAGCGCAACTCCTGCGGCAAGGCACTGGACATCGCCCGCGTGGCCCGCGACATGATGGGGGGCAACGGCATCAGCGACGAGTACGGCGTAGCCCGCCACCTGGTCAACCTCGAGGTGGTCAACACCTACGAGGGCACCCACGATGTGCACGCCCTGATTCTGGGCCGCGCCATCACCGGCATCGCCGCCTTCGCCAACTGACAGGGGCACGGCACCATGAGCGCTTCGCCCTCCGCAGGGGAAACGGCAAGCGCCGCCCCGCTCCGCTTGCTGGAGGGCGTGCGCGTCCTCGACCTCTCCCGTGTGCTGGCCGGCCCCTGGGCCGCGCAGCTGCTGGCCGACTACGGCGCCGACGTGATCAAGGTCGAACGACCCGACACGGGTGACGACACCCGCGCCTGGGGTCCGCCCTGGTGGGACCAGGAGGGCGACCGTGTGGGGGTGTATTTCCTCTGCGCCAACCGCGGCAAGCGCTCGGTGGCGATCGACATCGCCAGCCCGGAGGGCATTGCGCAGGTCAAGTCGCTGGCGATGGAAGCCGACGTGCTAGTCGAGAACTACAAGGTCGGCCAACTGGCCAAGTACGGCCTGGACGCCGCCAGCCTGCAGGCGCTCAACCCGCGCCTGATTTACTGCTCGGTCACCGGCTACGGACAGGATGGGCCGATGGCCCACAAGGCTGGCTACGACATGGCGGTGCAGGCCGAAGGCGGCCTCATGAGCATCACCGGCGAGCCTGGCGGCGAGCCGCAGAAAGTGGGCGTGGCCATCACCGACCTGATGACGGGCCTGTATGCCTCCACCGCCATCCTGGCCGCCTTGAACGAGCGTCACCGCACCGGGCGCGGCCGGGTGATCGACGCAGCCTTGTTCGATGTGCAGGTGGCCATGCTCGCCAACCAGGCCGGCAACCACCTGGTGGGTGGCCTGCGGCCCACCCGTATGGGCAATGCCCACCCCACCATCGTCCCTTACCAGGTGCTGCCCACCCTGGACGGGCACCTGGTACTGGCTGTCGGCAACGATGGTCAGTTCACCCGCTTTTGTGAAGCTGCTGGCCATCCCCAACTTGCCCAGGATGTGCGATTTGCCACCAACCCGGCGCGGGTGCAGAACCGGGCGGTCCTCATTCCGCTGATATCCGAATGGACCCGCACCCGCAGCACTGCGGCCTGGGTCGACCTGTTGGGGCCCGCAGCCGTCCCCTGCGCCCCCATCCTCGAGGTCGCCGAGGTGATGGCGCATCCGCATGTCGCGGCGCGTGGCATGGTGGTGCCGGCTGACCCGGCCAGCGGCCGTCCCGCCCTGGTGGCACAGCCCATGCGCTTTGACGGCCATCGCCCGGCCTCGACCCTCCCGCCGCCGGCCCTGGGCAGCACGCCGGACGCGCGCTGGCGCTCTGGGGACTGAGCGGGGACAGAGCGGCCACCCGGCGGGGCCTGAATACTCCCGCATGACATCCGGCGCCTTCTGCCGGGCGCCACTACCCGGCGCCCAGCAGGCCGCGGGCGGTGGACAGAGGGCGGGCGGCCTCAGGCGCCACGGTTTGCCTTAATTTGTTCTATTGACAGAACAAATACGGCGCAGCAATATCAGAGGCAAAACCACCTTCGCTTCGCAAGCGCACGCCCCATGGAACTCTCCGACAAGTCCGCCCGCCAGCTTTACGCCGAGATCAAGGCCAACCCGACGCGCAAGCGTTTCGGCTTTGGCCAGGTGCCGGCCCTGATCAATATTGACCTGCAAAAGGCCTACACCTGCGTCGGCGAGTTCGCCACCGCCTACGAGACCGACCCCAAGCAGCTCGAGTACGTGAACCAGTTGGCCGAGTTGTTCCGGACCAAGGGCTTTCCCGTCATCTGGACCTATGTGGCCTACATGGACTCGGGCGAGGACTGCGGCATCTGGGGCACCCGCAGCAACACGCCCGACTCGCTGCAAAACATCAAGGTCGGCAGCCGCCGCTCCGAATTCGACGACCGGCTGCAAATTGATCGCAAGCGCGACATCATCATCAACAAGCGCATGGCCTCGGCCTTTTTCGAGACCAACCTGGGCTCGATCTTCACCTTCCATGGTGTCGACACCTGCGTGGTGACCGGCGGCTCCACCTCGGGCTGCGTGCGCGCCACCGCGCTGGACAGCCTGCAACGGTCCTTCCGCACCATCGTCCCCGAGGAGTGCGTGGCCGACAAGCACGAGTCGCCACACTTCGCCAACCTGTATGACATGGCGATCAAGTACGCCGACGTGATCTCGGTCAAGGAGACCTTGGAGTCGGTGGCGAAGCTGCCGGGGAAAGTGATGGCATGAGCGCCGCGCCGAGCCGTCTCAAGCAAGCTCGCGCCCCCTCGGGGGGCAGCGAAGGACACGAAGTGCCGAGCGTGGGGGTCAAGGCATGAGCGCCGCGCCGAGCCGTCTCAAGCAAGCTCGCGCCCCCTCGGGGGGCAGCGAAGGACACGAAGTGCCGAGCGTGGGGGTGACGAAATGAGCGCAACCACCGCTTCCAGTTCCGCAGCGCCGCCCCCCGCCACCGCCCTGCGCGACCCGGGTCTCTATGACTACCTGCCCTGGAACGACCGCCCCACCATCCGCTGGCCCAATGGGGCGCGGGTGGCCTTCTGGGTGGCGCCCAACATCGAGTTCTACGAGATTGACCCGCCACGCAACCCGGCGCGCGCAGCCTGGGGACGGCCCGCACCCGACGTACAGAACTACGCCTACCGCGACTACGGCAACCGCGCCGGCTTCGCCCGCATGTTCGATGTGATGAACCAGTTGGGGGTGCGCGGCAGCGTTTCCCTCAACGTGGCGATGTGCGAGCACCACCCCGAAATCATCAAGACCTGCGCCGACGCCCACTGGGAGTTTTACTCCCACGGCACCTACAACACCCGCTACCTCATGGGCATGAATGAGGCCCAGGAGCGCGCGGTGATCCAGGACTCGATTGACACCATCAAAAAGCACACCGGGCAGAAGCTAGACGGCTGGCTGGCGCCGGCCCTCACCTACACCGACCGCACCATGGACCTGGTGGCCGAGATGGGCCTGAGCTACGTCTGCGACCTGTTCCACGACGACCAGCCCGGGCCGGTCAAGGTGAAGCAGGGCAAGCTGACCAGCATGCCCTACTCGCTGGAGATGAACGACGTCATCGTCTACAACGTCAACCTGGTGCAGCCGCGCCGCTACGCCGACATCCTTAAGCGCCAGTTCGACCGTCTCTACGCCGAAGGCGAAAAGAGCGGCACCGTGATGTGCATTCCCCTGCACCCTTACCTGGTGGGTCAGCCCTATCGGCTGGCCGCCTTCCAAGAAGCGCTCGAGTACATCACAGGCCATGACAAGGTCTGGGTGGCCACTGGCCGAGAGATTGCGAAGTACTACGCCGAGCACTACCACGAGGCCTTCACCCGGGCTGCGCACCCGGTGGGAGAAGCGCCATGAACAGCCCCTTCAATACCTCCGCCGGCGGACTGCCGGACGAGCACCTGCGCTACGCCAAGCGCGGCTACGGCATGGACCAGAACCGCTACGCCTGGTCGATGCTGGGCGAACGCAAGCCGGTGCAATGGCCCGGCGGCGCCCGCGTTGCCCTGTGGATCATCCCGGCGCTGGAATGGTTTCCACTGAACATGAAGGGCGTGCCCTTCAAGCCGCCCGGCGCGATGCAGACCTCTTACCCCGACCTGCGTCACTACACCTTGCGTGACTACGGCAACCGGGTGGGCATCCACCGCATCATGCAGGTGCTGGACACACGCGGGCTCAAGGCCTCGGTCGCGGTCAATGCCGCCGTCGCCTGCCGCTACCCGGCCCTCATCAGGGAGTGCACCCGCCGTGGCTGGGAGGTCATTGCCAACGGCCTGGACATGGACCATCTGCATCACAGCGGCCTCTCGCTGGAGGCCGAGAAGCAACTGATCGAGCAGACCCTTTCCATTCTGCGCGACGCCAGCGCCCAACCGGTGCGCGGCTGGCTCTCGCCCGCCAAGTCGGAGTCCTTCCACACGCCTGATCTGGTAGCTGAGGCGGGCATTGACTACCTGTGCGACTGGGTCAACGACGATCTGCCCTACGCGTTCAAGACGGCAAGCCGGGCGATCCATGCGATGCCGCACCCGATCGACATCGACGACCACACCATCTTGGTTCAGAACCACCACAGCGAGGACGACTTCCGCGACGCCCTGATCGACCAGTTCAACTGGCTGTACCGCGAAGCGGGGCAGGCAGGCGGCCGGGTGATGGCGATCTCGCTGCACCCCTGGATCATTGGCCAGCCCTATCGCATTCGTGCGCTGGAAGAGGCCCTGGACCATATGCTGCGGCATGCGGGCGTGTGGTCCGCGACCGGCGCCGAGATCCTCGACGCCTGGAAGCGCCAGCAGGGCTGAGGCCCTTTTTGTGACCAGCGCCGGCGTGAACTCCTGGCAGCCTGTGCACCGGCCGGGCAACACACGGCCCGGTCAGCGCACCGCCGCTGCGCTGGCCGCCCTTTCCGCCAATTTGCCTGGTTCTGGTCTAAGCGCGCGGGGCCACTTCGGCCAGGTCGTTCCAGACGTCCTGGCGCCGAATGCGGCCCTCGGCCACCTCGAATCGGTCGATGAAGCGAATGCCGGAAAAGGCGCGCCCGTCGAGCCACACGCCTTCGAGCGTGCCGGTGCAGTAGACCACCGTACCCTCCTCGCCCCAGACCTCGTCAAACCGTTCGAAATGCTTGCCTATCCGGGTGTAGCGGGTCTTGGCCCACTCGAGCAACTCGCTGAACTCTTTCATCGGCTTGCCGCCGGGGAAGACCATTTCGAAACCGGGCGCCAGCAGCGCTCGGGCCTCATCGAGTTGCCGCGCCTGCATCAGTTCGAGGAACTGCCGCACCAAGGCGCTGGCATCGGGCAGCTCTGGCCCGCCCTGCGAGAACACCTTGCCATCGCGCTGGTAGGTGGCCGCCTCGTTGACGAAGACGGTGGTACCTGCGTTCGCGGCGGCGATCACCGAGCGCACGCTGCGCGCCACCCGGCTCACCAGACGCGTGTGCGCCTCCTGGCTGTAGCCGGGCAAGAGGGTGATCGAAACAACAGGCATGGGAGGGCTCCTTTTCAAATGCGGCGCCCGCATTGTGCCGGCGCCATCAGCGGCCCGCGCAGGCGCTCGGCAAAAAGACAAGCAGGCGCTGGGGCATGAATTCGGTCCACACACCCGCCGCCGGTGGTGAAACCAAGCACCAGGCGACCCTCCCGGTCATTCCTGGCGCCGACCGCATTGCGCACAGCCCGCTGCCCGCACGTGCCCCCCTGCGCTGGCCCGGCGGCGCGCGCGTGGCGCTGTGGGTGGCGCCCAATATCGAACACTACGAGTACCTGCCCGAGAAGATCCGGGTGCGTAACCCCTGGCCGCGGGTTCCGCACCCCGACATCCTGGGCTACGGCCTGCGTGACTACGGCAACCGCGTTGGCGTGTGGCGGCTGATGGAAGTCTTCGACCGCTTCCGGCTGCCGGTGACCGTGTCGCTGTCGATGGCGGTGCTGGACATGTACCCCGACCTCGCCGAGGCGATGATGAAGCGCCAGTGGGAGTTCATGTCTCACGGCCTGTACAACACCCGCTACCACTGGAACCTCAGCGAGGCCGAAGAACGTGAGGCCATCGAAGAGTGCCAGGCCATCCACCAGCGCCACACCGGAACGCGCCTGGCCGGATGGTTCTCGCCTGCCGCATCCAACACCCATCTCACCCCCGACCTGGTGGCCGAGAGCGGCATTCGCTACCTGTGTGACCTGTACCACGACGACCAGCCCACCCCCATCCGGGTGCGCCGCGGCACGCTGACCTCCCTGCCCTATTCGATGGAGATCAACGACAGCATCGCCTGGCGCCGCGGCCAGGAGGCCGAGGCCTTTGCCCGCAAGATCCGCGACGAGTTCGACACCCTCTACGCCGAAGGCGAAGTGCACGGCCGGGTGATGAACATCGCCGTGCACCCTTTCATCATGGGCCAGCCACACCGCATCGAGGCGCTGGCCCAGGCCCTGGAATACATCCTGGGCCATGACGGCGTCTGGTGCGCCACTGGCGCCCAGATCGTCGACTGGTACCGCCAGCAATCCCTGAACCCTTCCCCGGAAACTTTATGAACGCCCCAGCCAAGGACTACATCCGCGACTTCATGACCGAGCCGGTCGTCGACCCGGCGCAAGCTGCCCTCGTCATCATCGACATGCAGTACGCCACCGGCTCGCGCCAGGGCGCACTCGGCCGGCGCATGAAGGCCGAGGGCTCCAACGTCACCGACTACCGCTTCGACCGCATCGAGCAGCTGCTGGTGCCCAACATCCTGCGCCTGCGCCAGCATTTCCGTGACCACGGCCGCCCGGTCGTCCACGTCACGCTGGGCGCCGCCCTGCCCGACGCCAGCGACGCGCCGCCGCATATGCGCAAGCTGCTTTCGAGCTGTAACAACTATGTGGGCAGCCGTGAGCACGAGATCATCGACGAGCTCAAGCCCTTGCCGGGCGAGCATGTGGTGCGCAAGACCTCGGTCGGTGCCTTCGCCTCCACCGCGATCGACAGCCTGATGCGCGCGCTAGGCGCACAGCAGCTGTACATGGTGGGCGTTTCCACCAATATGTGCGTGGAGACCACCGCCCGCGAGGCGGCTGACCGCGGCTTCCAGGTGACCCTGGTGGAGGACGCCTGCGGCACCACCTTCGCCGAACTGCATGAGGTGACCATGCGCAACTTCCAGCGCCTGTTCGGCCGCGTCACGTCCACTGCGCAAACACTCGGGGAACTCAAGGAGCGGGCATGACAACCCCCGGCACGACCCCTACAACGCCATCCACCGCAGGGCGCAAGCGGGTGCTCGTCGTCGTGCCCTTTGCCATGTCGGCGGAGAACCTGGCCCTGCGCCAGGCCCAGCTCCAGGGCATTGCGCTATCACCCGAGCTGGAGTTTGTGTTTCGCCCGGTCAAGGCCGGTCCGGTCAATTACTCCAGCCACCACGACTTCGTGCTGGCTGACGCAGCCAACTTCGAGGCCGGCTGCAAGGCGCAGGAGGAGGGCTTTGCGGCGGTGTGTATCGACACCATCAGCGACTCGGGCGTGGCCGCCCTGCGCGCGGTGCTGGACATCCCGGTTTTCGGCCCGGGCAGGACGGCGGTGCTCACTGCGCTGATGCTCGGTGACCGCTTCTCCTTCCTCACCATGTCCAGCCGCTGGAAGCCTCTGTACAAGAAGGCGCTGGACGAACTGGGCCTGCACCACAAGTGCGCCTCGGTGCGAGCCATCGAGGTGCCGCCCGACAACCAGGCCCTGCTCTCCGGCAAGGAGGAAGATGTCTTTCCGCTGCTGGAAGCGGCTGGCCGCCGGGCGATTGAGGAAGACGGGGCCGAGGTATTGATCCTGGGCTCGACCACCATGCACCAGTCGCACGCCTGGCTGTCCAAGCGCCTGCCGGTGCCGGTGATCAACCCCGGCCCTCTGAGCTACAAGATGGTCGAGGCCGCACTCGGCCTGGGTCTGACTCAGAGCCGTGTGGGCTACCCCCGGCCCATGCACGACCGGCTGGACATGCTCCACGCCATGATGACCGCGGCGCAGGCAGCAGTGGCCGGTAAGGCCTGAGCGCCGACGACGAGGAGACTCCATGCCCCTGCATCTGACACCCGCCCAGGTCGATACCTACGACCGTGAGGGCTTCGTGTTCCCCATCGACGTCCTGAGCCCCGAAGAGGTCCGCAGCTTCCGCAGCGAGCTGGAGGAATGGGAGCGCCAGCGCGGCGCGCCGATCGACTTTCCCGAAAAGTCCAAGAGCTACCTGCTGTTCGACTGGGCTGACCGGCTGGTGCACCACCCCCGCATCCTCGATGCAGTGCAGGACGTGCTCGGGCCCGACATCCTTGTCTACCGCTCGACACTCTTCGAGAAGGAGGCGCGCACACCCGCCTACGTGCGCTGGCACCAGGACAGCACCTACTTTCACCTGTCACCTCACCTGCACATCACCGCCTGGGTGGCGCTCTCGGACGCCAGCGTGGCGGCTGGCTGCATGCAGGCCCTGCCGGGCAGCCACCGCTGGGGCGCGTTCGAGCATGACGACAAGCCCGATCCGATGAACATGATCAAACGCGGACAGGGCATTTCGGGCCGATTCGATGAGGCCCAGGGCAGCTTCATGCCGGTGCAGGCCGGTCAGATGTCACTGCACCACACCGATCTGGTCCACGCCTCGGCTGGCAACGACACCGACGACCGGCGCCTGGGCTACGCCATCAGCTACATCCCCGCCCATGTGAAGCCCACCGGCCCCGTTGTCCCGTCAGCGCTGCGGGTACGGGGACGCAGCCACGGCCACTTTGTAGAAGAAGCCAGGCTGCACAGCGCGCTCACGCCAGATGCTTATGCACGCCACGGCGAGGCCCTGGCCCGCTTTCGGGCGCTGCAAGACAGCGGCTTTCAGGGGCAGCCGGGCGGAAGTGGTCAGCTTGCACAGAGTGCGAAGAGTACGGATGCCGCGCAGGGCGTAAAAAACCTGAACGGCACGCGAGGAGCTTCGGCGTGAGAAAGCTCGACACCGCTGCCCTGCAAGCCCTGGTCGAGCGCTACTTCGCCGCGGTCGACCGCAAGGACGTGCCGGGCACCCTCGCCTGCTTCGCGCCCGAGGCGCATTTTTGTATTGCCAACCACGGCACGCACTACCACGGCCTCGAGGAGTTGCGCGGCATGTACGAGCGCCTCAACGCGCGCTACGCCCGTGTCTGGCATGGTGAGTTTGACCATGTGCTGGACGTACCCACCCAGCGCGCGGCCAGCCGCTTTCGGGTGGAAAACACCAGCCTGACCGGCGAAAAATTCCACAAGAACAACTGCAACTTCTTCCGGGTGGAAGACGGCCGCTTTGTCGAGGTGTTCGTCTACATGAGCGGGGAGAACTCGCTGGGATGAAGCGAAGCTCAGGCTGGCTGCGGCGCCCTCGCCAGCAGCGCCAGCCAGGGCGCCATCGGCATCTCCAGCTGGGCCAGGGCAAGCGTGGCCTCGAGCAGCTCTTTGGCGTGGGCCTGCGGCCAAATGCGTGCAGTGAGGTCCATGAACTTGGTGCGCAGCTCCTCGCGGGTGTAGGGCGAGGCGTCGTCGCCACGGTTCACGCCGGCCTCGCCCACACGGGCGCTGCCGTCCCGCAGGTACAGGGTGACTCGCGAGGGCCGCTCCAGCGGCAGGCGGGCGCTCATCGCCGGGTCTTCACGCACCGTGACCTTCTTGGCCAGGGCCAGGGCGCGTTCATCACGCAGCGCGTCCCAGGTGAAGCTAGACAAACTGCTGGCGCCGGTGACCAAGCGGGTGGCCACCGCGAAGGGTACCGAGAACTTGGCCGCCAAGGTGTTGTGCGGCGCCGGGTCCACCAGCTCGGCGGCGAGGTGGTAGGTCAGCACCTCCACCCGCTCGATCTGATCAAAGGTCGGCAAGCCCTCGCCCGCCGCGAGCTTGTCGAGCGCGTCCAGGGTGCCGTGGTTGTAGCGGCAGCAGGAGTGCAGCTTGAAGTAGTTGCGCATGAAGTGCCAGTCCTGCCCCAGGCCCTGGACCACCGCCGCCCGGTCGAAGCGGTCCGACAGCACCTGGCCCAGCAGGGAACCAGGCCCGTCACGCTCGCCGGTGAAGCCCGACTCCACCAGGTCCAGCGCCAGCACCCCGCTGCGATTGGACAGGCCCGCGTAGGTGTTGCGCACTAGACCACCTTCGAGCATGGTCTGCTTGGAGGTGGCGGTGGCCAGCGAGGCCGAGAGGCTGATGGCCTCACGCATGGCGGCGGGCTTGGCGCCGGCCACCCGCGCCGCAGCAGCCGCGGCGCCGATGGTGCCCCAGGTGCCGTGCGGATGCAGGGCGCCGCGCAAGGCGCTGGCTGCGCCCAGACGAGAACCGACCTCATAGCCCGCCACCATGGCCGCCAAAAAGGCCTCGGCCGGGCGCTTGCGCTCCTCGGCCAGCGCCAGCGCCGCGGGGATGGCATGCACCGCCGGATGGCCACGTGAGAAGCGGTTGCCCTCGTCCATCTCGAGGAAGGTGCCAGCCGTGCCATTGACAAAGGCTGAGGCCTCCCGGTGGCTGCGCCGGCCCAGGCCCACCATCAGTGCACCCTCGGCCTCCACCGATCGGGGCTGACGCGCCGCCAGGGCGCGCACTTCCGGCTCGGCCGAGCCGCCGGCCATGGCGGCCACGGTATCGGCGAGGATCCAGCCGGCCTGCTCGCGCTGGGCGTCGTCCAGGGCGCTGTAGTCGAGGTTGGCGGCAAAGTCGCTCAGGGTGTCGAGGTAATCCATGGTGGGTATTCGGCAAAGGTGGAAGCGGGTGCGGCGTTTGACGGCGTAGCGAATCAGGGTTTGGAGTGGCTTGGAACGCAGCGATGTGGCGTGGCGCAGTTCAGCGGGAGGTTCGGTCGGTCAGCCCGCCAGCACGGCACGGCCACACTGTTGTGCCAACTGACCAGGCTGGGCCCAGGTCAGTCCGGGAACGGTTTTCAGATCGGCCAGCAATTGGCGCAGGTAGGCAATGCGGCTGGGCATGCCCCAGACCCAAGGGTGCAGGCCCAGGCCCAGCACCGCCGACTGCCCTGTTCGGGCGCATTCGTCGGCCAGGCGGCGCGCGCCTGCAAGCACCGCCTGCGCATGGGCCCAGGGCTCCATATTGCGCAACCACTGGGCCTGCACGTCGTCCCACTCGGAAGAAAACGGCAGCGCCAGCAAACGCCGGCCTTGGGCACCTGCCGACTCCATCCAATAGGGCTGGTCGTCATTGCCCCAATCCAGGGTGTAGGCCAAGCCCGCATCGGCCAGCAGGCCGTAGGTGTCGGGGGTGGTGCCCCAGTCCTGGCTCAGCCAGCCCTGGGGAGAAGCGCCGGCGGCGGCGCGCAGCGCGTCGATCGACTGCCGCACCTGCGCGCGTTGTTCATCGACCGACTGCCCCGCATGCATCAGACGGGTGGCCGCCAGGCCATGCCCCACCCACTCGGCACCGGCCTGAGAGAGCGCAGTCACCAGCTCCGGCACCCGCGGCAGCACCAGCGCATTGGCAGCCACCGCAGGCGCAATGCCCTCGCGCGCCAAAAGGTCAATCAGCCGATGAACTCCAATACGAAGACCATATTCACGCTGAGACCAACTGCGCCAGTCGGGATTGAAGCTGCCGAACTCGCCAACAAAGCGCGGGTCTCGAACGGACCCTTGCGGTGCATCAAAGTCCCAATGCTCCAGGTGCAGCACTACGAAGGTGTGCAAGCCCGGCGCCAGCAGGGACTGCGTGCGCCTCGGCAGTGCGCTGTAGCGGTAATGCAGGTGGTCCATGGTGCACAGGGGCGGTCTTGGGCGGGCGGGGTCGGATGGCGTGCGCAATCGCGTGGCGAATGTCAAAAACTGCCTGGGGCTTTACCGCTTGACTTCGTCGCCGGAAGGTTGCAGAGTTGCGCCAAATTGTTCTATAAATGGGACAATTTAATCAAGCCCCCATCCACCTGTTAGAGGATTAACCATGACATCCCAAACCCGCCTGTCTCGTCGATTGATCCTGCAAGCCGGCGCCGCCAGCGCCGCTTTCGGCGCCCCCGGCCTGCTGCTGGCCCAACCCAAGCCGGTCAAGATCGGCCTGGTCCACCCGGTCACCGGCGGTCTCGCCTACAGCGGCGGCCAGTCCCGCATGGGCGCCCAGATGGCCATCGACGAGATCAACGCTGCAGGCGGCATCCGCGCCATGGGCGGCGCCAAGCTCGAGGCGGCCCTGGGTGACTCACAGTCCCGCCCTGAAGTCGGCGTCTCTGAAGTCGAGCGCCTGCACCAAGAAGGCGTGTCGGCCTATGTCGGCTGCTTCGCCAGCGCGATCGCGCTGCCCGCCACCCAGGCCGCAGCCAAGTACAACACCCCCTTCCTGATCGACGTGGGCGTGTCGGACGCCATCGTCTCGCGCGGCCTCAAAAACGTGTTCCGTCTGGCACCCGGCAACGGCAAGTGCGTAGACGACGCCTTTGCTGGCCTCGACGGCGTGAACAAGGCCGCTGGCGGCATCGCCAAGACCGCGGTCATCGTGCACGAAGACTCCGAGTTCGGCACCAGCACCGCCAGGCTGCTTCAAAGCAAGCTCTCGGGCATCGGCATTGAGGTCAAGGAAGTTCTCAAGCACGCCACCCCCACGCGTGACTTCACAAACCTGGTGCTGCGTATCAAGTCGGTCAAGCCGGACATCGTGATCATGTCCAACTACCAAAACGAGTACGTGCTGATCGCCCGCACCATGCACCAGCAAAAGGTCGACGTGGCCGGTATGTTCAGCGTGCTGGGCGGCGGCTTCAACTACAAGCTGGTGCAAGAGCAGCCGGACGTGGCCCAGTACATGATGGACTTCAACCACTGGTACAACCCGCGCAACCCCAAGGCGCAGGAAATGCGCAAGCGCGTAGAAGCCAATCGCGGCCTCTTCACCTTCGAGGTGTACTGCTCCTACAACTCGGTCAAGCTCTACGCCGACGCCCTGCAGCGCGCTGCCTCGGCCGACAAAGAGAAAGTGATCGCCGCGCTGGAGGCCAGCACCTGGTCTGACCACTTCATGCCCTATGGCGCGACCAAGTTCGTCAACGGTCAAAACCAGGGCGGCCGCGCTGTGCTGCTGCAGGCCAGCAAGACGGACATCGACGTGGTGTTCCCCAACGAGTTCGCCAACGTCAAGGCGGTCTTCCCCCGCCCGAAGTTCAGCTAAACCCACGCTGGCGCAGCAAGCGGGTCCATCACCCGCTTGCATTCACCCGGGCGGGCCGCCAGCAGCGGCCTGCTCAGGCGCAGCCTTGCCGGCGCCGCGGCGCACAGACTCACCACAGGGGAAATCCACTTGGACCTGACCATCTTCGGAGCAGCCCTGCTCAATGGCATCCTCATGGGCGGCATCTACACGCTCGTGGCCTCGGGCCTGACGCTGATCTACGGCGTACTGCACATCATCAACTTCGCCCACGGCTCCATGCTGATGCTGGCGATGTTCGGCGTCTA
>JAURKV010000107.1 GCA_030831585.1 Ramlibacter sp.
AGGCCTCGTCTATCGGAGCTGCAGGCCCGAGGCCTTGTCTATCGGAGCTGCAGGCCCTAGGCCTTGGCTATCGGAGCTGCAGGCCCGAGGCCTTGTCTATCGGCGCTGCAGGCCCGAGGCCTCGTCTATCGGAGCTGCAGGCCCGAGGCCTGCAGGGCCTTCACCGCGCCAGCGCCCACCGCCGCGCCAAAGCGCTTGGCCAAGCGCTCGGCGACGTTCTCGCGCTGGGTGTAGTCGATGATGTCCTCGGCCTTGACCACCTCACGGGCCACGTAGTCGAGGTTGCCCAGTTGGTCGGCCAGGCCCATCTCAACCGCCTGCTGACCCGTCCAGAACAGGCCGCTGAAGGTTTGCGGGGTTTCCTTGAGGCGGTCGCCGCGTCCGGCGCGCACCACCTCGATGAACTGCTTGTGAACCTGGTCTAGCATTTGCTGGGCATAAGCCTTCTGCTGCGCGGTCTGCGGGCTGAAGGGGTCGAGGAAGCCCTTGTTTTCCCCGGCGGTCATGAGGCGGCGCTCGACGCCCACCTTGTCCATGAGGCCGGTGAAGCCAAAGCCGTCCATCAGTACGCCGATGCTGCCCACGATGCTGGCCTTGTCGACAAAGATGCGGTCGGCGGCGGCAGCAATGTAGTAGGCGGCAGAAGCGCAGGACTCCTCCACCACCACATAGAGCGGCTTGCCGTGCAGGGCCTTGAGGCGACGAATTTCGTCATTGATGATGCCCGCCTGCACTGGGCTGCCGCCCGGGGAGTCAATCAGCAGGACCACGGCACGGGCGCCGCCGTCCGCGAAGGCGGCTCGCATGGCGCTCACCACCGCTTCCGACGACGCATTGGTTTCGGCCGCAATCTCTCCCTTGATGCTGACCACCGCCGTGTGCGGCGCCGACACCTCGGCTATGCCCGCCTCGCCGTGGTGAAAGACGGCCCAGGCCAGGACCACCAGAAACAGAAGCCAGGCAGAACGCAAAAGCAGGTTGGCACGACGCGTCCAGCGCTGCTCACGCAATTGGGCGAAGACCAAGCGCTCCAGCGTCTCGCGCTCCCAGCCCGGGCCAGCTGAAGAAGACGCGGATGAGGCGGCCCGTGCTGGCGCAGGCCTGGCAGGGGACGGTTCGTTGATCGGCGGGGTGGAGCCGGCGTCGGTTCGGGACGTCGGCTCCGGCGGCGGGCTGGAAGGCGGGAGTTCGTTCATGGAGGAAAGCTGCGCAGGTGATAGGGGGGGCTTGGTGGCCTCGGAGATGGCTCAGAACACGACCGGCTGCAGATTCCAATCAGTATGCCAGTGGACCACGCCATCTGTCTCAGACAGGGCGATCTTGACCAGGCCGCCGTTGCAAGGGCCACCGGCACAGTCACCGGTCTCCGGGGAATAGGCGGCACCATGGGTGGCGCACAACAGCCACTGGCCGGTGTCGTCGAAAAAACGGTTGGGCTGGTAGTCCATCTCCATCGCCACATGGCTGCAGCGGTTGAGATAGGCATGGGGCCGGCCCTCGAAGCGGATGGCGAAGGCGCGGCAGGTCTGGCCGCCGTGCACCACATCAAAGGGGACGGCTTCACCGCCTTCGAGCAGGTCGGCGCTGTTGCACAGGGGAATGACGGACAGGTCCATGGCGTCGTTCAATGCGGGGCAAACGTTTGAGGAAGCGGGAAAAGGGGGCAGCGGTTGGGCCGGTGAGTCGCGATGCGTCGGCGAGCGGGTCAGGCGTTTTCGAGCAGCCAGTCGTGCAGTTCGCGTACCGAGTGCGCCACCGCCAGCGGGCCCAGGGGTGCAAAGCCCTCGGGCTCGTGCGCACCGTAGCTCACCGCGACGCTGGGGCAGCCCGCATTGGCGGCCATCTGCAGATCGTGGGTGGTGTCGCCGATCATCAAGGTGCGCTCGGGCTCGGTGCCGAACTCGCGCATCAGCTCGTGCAGCATGCGCGGGTCGGGCTTGCCGGCGGTCTCGTCGGCGGTGCGGCTGCCGTCGAACAGGCCCTGCATCTGCGGGCGAACCAGCAGCTCGTCGAGGCCCCGCCTCGATTTGCCGGTAGCCACCGCCAGCCAGTGCTGGCGCCCGCGCAAGTCGGCCAGCAGCGGCAGCACCCCGTCGAACAGGCTCAGGTCTTCGGCATGGCGGTTGTAGTAGTGGCGGTAGCGGGCGCCGAGGGCGGGGTACTTCTCGGGCGGCACGTCGGGCGCGGCGTGGGCCAGGGCTTGGCCCAGGGCCATGCCGATCACCCAGGCGGCGTCGCGGTCGCTGGGCCGGGCGCCGCCGACGTCGACCACCGCGGCCTGGATGCAGCGCACGATGATGGCGGTGGAGTCGAACAAGGTGCCATCCCAGTCGAAGGCAATGAGATCAAAACGGCGCGGTCGCATCTGCGGGGTAGGTTCAGGTCGCGGTGGTCGTGGGAGTGGCGGCGGGAGGCAGCAGCGCCTGCAGTTCCGGCGGCAACGGCGCGGTCAGCGCCATGCGCTCGCCCGTGGCCGGGTGGTCGAACTGTAACTGCCAAGCGTGAAGGAACATCCGGCGTAGGCCGATGCGGTGCATGGCCTTGTTGGCGTCGAACTCGCCGTATTTGTCGTCGCCGGCAATTGGATGCCCCTGGGCGGCCAGGTGCACCCGGATCTGGTGAGTGCGGCCGGTTTTGATGGTCACTTCGAGCAGGCTGGCCTCCTGCGGCGCGGCGGGCTCGCCTGGCATCGGGGGCAGCGACAGCCGACGGGCCACCTTGACCAGGGTGATGGCGCGCATGCCATCGGGGTCGTCCTTGGCGACCACCTTTACCCGGCGCTCGCCATCGGCCTGCAGGTATTTGTGCAGCGGCAGGTCAATCACCTTTCGGCTCGCCGGCCAGGCGCCCAAGGCCAGGGCCAGGTAGGTCTTGCCGGTCTCGCGCTCGCGGAACTGGTCTTGCAGCCGGGTCAGGGCGGAGCGGCGCTTGGCCACTAGCAAGATGCCGGAGGTCTCGCGGTCCAGGCGGTGCACCAGCTCCAGAAACTTCGCGCCTGGCCGGGCCTGGCGAAGCTGCTCGATCACGCCAAAGCTCACTCCGCTGCCGCCGTGCACCGCCACACCGGCGGGCTTGTCGAGGGCCAAGACGTACTCGTCTTCGAACAGCAGGGGGAAGTCCCGGGCAGGCGCCGGCGACTCCTTTTTCAGTACTGCCGCCTCCGACAGCCGGATGGGGGGCACCCGGATCTGGTCGCCCGCAGCCACCCGGGTGTCGGCCGCCGCACGCCCCTTGTTCACCCGCACCTCGCCGGAGCGGATGATGCGGTAGACATGGGTCTTGGGCACACCCTTCAGGTGACGCAAGAGAAAGTTGTCCAGGCGCTGGCCGGCGGATTCCTCGTCCACCGGCAAGATGCAAACGTTCTGGGACGGACCCGAAAAAGTGCGCGCCGCGGCCCCTATAATGCGATTCACTAGCGCCTAGCTGTAAGTGGTTGATTCTCTTGGAGTTTAGTCGACGCCTTCGTCGGAGTACCACCAAGAGAACAATGAGCAGGTCAATGAAAGAGACCTCCAAGCTGATCACGAGCGCGCGCTGGTAGGCCGATGCTGCCGCCCTGCCCGGGAACTGCCGGCCTTCCGCCCGATCCGCATGCGACCCTTCACACGTCGCCACCGGAGCGCGCAGAAGGCCCAGCGGAACATGGCGGACGTGGCTGGACTTCGAAGCACTGAAACGGAATAAGAGCCAGGCAGACCCGTGCTGCCTGGCGGATTGAAGCGAGAACACCTGTGTTGTTGCCGGTACTGTGGGAATTCGTCGCGCGACTGCTGTGGCAGCCGACCGTCGCCATGCCCGCGCCCGCAACCCGCGCCACCCGCGCGGCTTTACCGGCGACCCTCCAGGTCGCCGACATCCAGGGGCGCCTGCACGACGGCCGCCAACCCTCTCTCGCACCCATCCACGCGCCTTGGACCTGCCCGCCGAGATAAATTCTCTCGGCGCGCACGTCCACTCCGGCAATTCCTTCCCGCTTCGAAGCCTCGCCTGGCATCGTGGGCCCCCTCGAAAGGGGGCCGCATGGTATCGAAATGAAAAGGTGACGCAATGAAGCGCATGTTGATCAATGCCACGCAGGCGGAAGAACGCCGGCTGCCCATCGTCGATGGACAAAAGCTCCTCGACTACGAACTCGAAATTGAAGGGCGCGAGAAGCGCAAGGGCAATATCTACAAGGCGGTCGTGACCCGCGTAGAGCCCTCCCTCGAGGCCTGCTTCGTCGACTACGGCGAAGACCGCCACGGTTTCCTGCCCTTCAAGGAAATCTCCAAGCAGTACTTCCAGCCGGGCGTCTCGGTCTCCCAGGCCCGTATCAATGACGTGATCAAGGAGGGCCAGGAGCTGCTGGTTCAGGTGGAGAAGGAAGAACGCGGCAACAAGGGTGCCGCCCTCACCACTTTCGTCTCCCTGGCCGGCCGGTATGTGGTGCTGATGCCCAACAACCCGCGCGGCGGCGGCGTCAGCCGTCGCATCGAGGGTGACGACCGGGCCGAGCTCAAGGAGGCCATGGACCAGCTGGAGTACCCCAACGGCATGTCCATCATCGCCCGCACCGCCGGCATCGGCCGCAGCGCGCCCG
>JAURKV010000108.1 GCA_030831585.1 Ramlibacter sp.
AAGGGTGCTGCGGCCAGGGCCAGGGTTGCGGCCAGGGTCAGGCCCAGGCGCCGCCAAAATTTGCTTTGCATCGTTGGGTCTCCTTCGTTCATGTTGATCTTGATTGGCAAGGCTCATACCCCGCTGGCAGGGTGCAGGGGCCGACTGCCCTGCGCCTGAAGCAGCAGGGGCTCGCAGTGACACATTTGATCCGGGTCAGCGCCCTCAAGGCATGACCGCATGACCAGTGCGCGAGTCGCCGCACCAGCCTCACTTCTCGTCCAAGTTTTGATCTTTATCAGACCCGAGGTTATCGAGGCCTGCTATATGCATCAAATACAATGTTTTTAGGTCGTTATCCGTATTTTGAATAGCAATCCATGAACCTGCGCGCGCTTCGCCGCTTTCTGGCGGTGGTCGAACTGGGCAGCATCAACAAGGCCGCCGCTCAGCTCAATGTCTCGCAGCCTTCGCTGTCCAAAGACATCCAGGAGCTCGAGACGCACCTGGGCGGCAAGCTGTTCCTGCGCACCACGCGCGGGGTGAGCCTGACCGACTTGGGCCAGACCATCTTCAAGCGCGCCAAGCTGGTCGAGGCCGAGTTGCAAAAGCTACAAGACGAGGCCGACGCCATGCGCCAGGTGTCCCTGGGCACCGTAAGCGCCGGGGTGGTGCCTGGCTTCATGCAAAGCCAGGTGCTGCCCAACGCCACGCTTAAGCTGGTCGAGCGCGCCAGCCGGCTCACGGTGAACTACCGCTTTGGCACCCGCAAGAGCCTGCTGCAGCCGCTGGTGCTGGGTGAGTTGGACTTCATCATCGTCGGCATGGACGACGAGGAGGAGGCGCTGGACGAACTGATTGCCGAGCCCCTCACCACCGACCGCAACGCGCTGGTGGTGCGCGCCGGCCATCCCATCCTGGCGCAAGCTGATGCGCTGCACCGCGCGCTGGCCACCTACCCCTGGCTGGTGCTGTCTGACTGCGTGCAACTCGAACGCGCGCTGCGCGCCCTGGTCCGGGAGCGCGGCGCGCCCTTCAACAACAGCGTGATCCGCACCGACTCCTTCCACTTCTTTCGCAGCACGCTCACAGCCAGCGACTGCATTGGCCTGACCCGCTACGACGCAGCCCGGCCAGAGACCGAAGCCGGCAAGGTGGTCGAACTGCCCCTGAAACAGGCCAAACTGCTAGGGGCGCACCGCATCGGCATCATGCGGCGTAAGGACACGCCGCTGACCACCGCCGCCCGGGCGCTGGTGACCGAAATCTACCGGCATCTGGGTAAGAAGATGCCGCCCTCCTTCGCGCGATCCTGAGCGTCAGCGCTGCCTGGGCCGCCCGTGACGCCTGAGCGACCGGGCGCGACCGGGCGTCCAGACGCCTCAGCGCGCAGGCGCCCAAGCGCTCGCCTGGGCCAGCGGCCAGTAACGCTGAAACACCGGGGGCAGCGTGGGCGTAAGCGCCAGGTCTTGGAGCAACACACCCGGCGCCAGCGTGTCGACCTGGTCCGTCAGCGGCATCGCCCGGCCCTCGTCGTCACGCCCCATCAGGTGCTCGGTCGTCACCTGCGAGGGTGACATCAGGCCGGCCGCCCCCAGGAGCTCGCCCATCGCATGCAAGGTATTGGCATGGAAATGGGCGACCCGCTGCGCCTTGTCTTCCACCACCACCGCGCGCTGGCGCACCGGGTCTTGTGTGGCCACGCCGGTGGGGCATTTGTCGGTATGGCAGCTACGCGATTGAATGCAGCCCAGCGCGAACATGAAGCCGCGCGCCGAGTTGCACCAATCAACCCCCAGCGCCAGGCAGCGCGCGATATGAAAGGCCGATACGACCTTGCCCGAAGCGCCGATGCGAATGCGTCCGCGCAGACCGGCACCCACCAGGCTGTTGTGCACCAGACGCAGCCCGTCGCGCAGCGGCATGCCCACGTGGTCGGCAAACTCGATCGGCGCCGCGCCAGTGCCGCCCTCGGCACCGTCGACCACAATGAAGTCGGGCACCAGGCCGGTCTCCAGCATCGCCTTCACGATGGCGAACCACTCGAGCGGCTGCCCCACGCACAGCTTCATGCCGACCGGCTTGCCGCCACTGAGTTCACGAAGGCGGGCGATGAAATGCATCATCTCCACCGGCGTGGAAAAGGCCGAATGCCGCGCCGGCGAGATGCAGTCTTGGCCCATGGGCACGCCCCGCGCCTGCGCAATTTCGGCGCTCACCTTGGCCGCTGGCAGCACACCACCGTGACCGGGCTTGGCCCCTTGGGAGAGCTTGAGCTCGATCATCTTCACCTGGGGCGAGCGCGCCTGCTCGGCGAAGCGCTCGGGGTCGAAGCGGCCCTCGGGCGTTCGGCAGCCAAAGTAGCCCGAAGCGATTTGCCACACCAGGTCGCCACCCGGCTCGCGGTGGTGCACCGAGATACTGCCCTCGCCGGTGTCATGGGCGAAGCCGCCCAGGGCGGCGCCCTTGTTCAAGGCGCGGATCGCCGGTCCTGAGAGGGCACCAAAGCTCATGCCCGAGACATTGAACACCGACATCGCGTAGGGCTGGGCGCACTGGCCCTCGCCCACCATCACCCGGAAGGTCGCCGGATCGGGGGCCACCGGCTGCATGGAGTGAGGCATCCACTCGGTGCCCGGAGCATACATGTCCTTGATGCTGCCAAAGCCCCGCTTGTCGTTTTGCACTTTGGAGCGTGCGTAAACGATGGCCCGCTCATTGCGCGAGAAGGGAATCTTCTGCTCGTCGTCCTCCAGGAAGTATTGCCGCAGCTCGGCGCGGAAGCCCTCAAGCCAGTAGCGAAAGCGCCCGGTCAGCGGGTAATTGCGGCGGATCGCGTGCGAGGTCTGCAGCAGGTCTTGCACGCCCATGGCAAACAGCAGCAGGCTGGCCAAGCCCAGCACCGGGTGCACAAGCCACAGCAAGCCGGCGGCGGGCAGGGTCAGTGCCCAGGGCAGGTAGCGGGAGAGGGACGACATTGGCGGTGCTCCTCCGCCAGAACGATCTGGCAACACCCATGATGCCACCGCGAGATGGCCATTCTCATCCGGTGATTTACCACTCACTTTCGCAGTAATTCGGGTCCCGCGCAGGGCCATCGCGGCAAGGTCCCTGCAGGCCTGCGTCACAATCGAGCTCAGCAGTAGAAGTGGAGAAGCTCGATGGAAAGCCCAGCAGGAGCGGGTCGTTCCAGAACCCGAAGAAGTATCAGCCTGGCCCTGGCCGCGCTAGCCCTGGTGGCCGCGGCCTGCAGCCCCAAGGCGGACACCGTCGCCGCCACGTCTGCCAGCCCAGCCCCCGGTAGCGGTAGCGGTACCGGCACCGTCGTGGCCGCCGCGCCGACCCTGACCGCAGCTGCCGGACCCGCAACCAAGCCAGGTCTGCGCGCCCTGACCGGCTTCGACAAATGCCGGCAGTTTTTCCCCGGCGAGTTGCCCCGCGTGCCCGAGGCGCGCCTCCCGCTCTCCCGGGACCTGTGCTACGACGCCTTTGCCATCCTGCATTCCGGCCAGTCCAAGACCGCGGTCTTCGTCGCCCAGCGGCTCACCCGAGAGACGCTGGAGGACGCCGCCGATGAAAAGCGCGGCAACCGCTTCTTCGCCGACGCCCGCCTCCCCTCTCGCGAGCGCGCCAACCTCGAGGACTACAAGGGCTCGGGCCTAGACCGCGGACACATGGCCCCGGCTGCCGACATGCCCACCGCGCAGGCCAACGACCAGTCTTTCAGCCTGGCCAATATGGTTCCCCAAGCGCGCATCAACAACCAGCGAACCTGGGCCGACATCGAAAAGGCCACGCGGCACTATGTCAGGCGTGCCAAGGGACCGGTGTACGTGTTCACCGGCCCGGTCTACGCTGGCGGAGCCGCCCGCACCATCGGCCCCGGCCAGGTTTGGGTGCCGACCCACCTGTACAAGCTGGTGTACGACGCGAGTACTGGCAAGAGCTGGGCCCATTGGGTAGAGAACACCGACGAGGCCCGCGCAGGCAAACCCATCACCTACCGCGAGCTGGTCGAGCGCACTGGTATCGAGTTCTTGCCCGGCATCAGCGCTGGGCAGTGAACCTTTGTCCAACATGACCGACACCTCCCACGCCGCTCTGCACATGGCCGATGCAGACGTAGCGATTCTGGGCGCCGGCGCCGCCGGCATGTTCGTCGCGCTCGCCGCGCAAGCGCGCGGTCTGCGCGTGGCGCTCTTCGAGCCGATGGCGGACACCCCCAACAACTTCGCCATCAGCGGCGGTCTGTTCCCGGCTGCCGGCTCCGCGCTGCAGCGCGGAGCCGGCGTGGAAGACAGCCCCGAGGCCTGGCTGGCCGATCTGCGCGCCTTCGCGCCAGGCATGGTCAACGAGAACATTGCCGAGGCCGTGGCGCTGGCGCTGCCTGCGGCCAGCGAGATGCTGGTGCGGGCCTGTGGCGCGCCGATCCGCTTCCTGCCTGAGATGGTCGCCCCAGGCCACAGCCGGAATCGCTTTCACAGCGTGGTGCCGGCCTCGGGCGCGGCCCTGCACGCCTGGTTTCGGCAAGCCTCGAGCGGGAAAGCAGGCATCGAGTGGGTCAGGCACCGGGCCGAGGTGACGCGCGGGCCTGCCGGCTTTGAGCTGCAAACGCCCGCAGGCCGCATTCGCGCGCCGCAGCTGGTGCTGGCCGGCGGCGGCTTTGGTGCCAACGCCGAGTTGGTGGCCCGCTTCATCCCGGGTATGGCCGGCGCCCTGCATAACGGCTCACCCACCCAGGACGGCAGCGTGCTGCAACTCGGGCTCGATTGGGGCGCGCAGGTCTGGGGCATGGACGGCTACCAGGGTCAAGGCCATACCAACCCCGGTGGCGTCACCCGCCTGGGCATGTCGATCCCAACGCTGGGTGGGATTCTGGTCAATCAGCAGGGGCAGCGCTTCATCGGCGAAGACATCGGCCCTTCTGGCCTCGCGCCGCATGTGCTGGCGCAAGAGGGCGGACAAGCCCTCGAGGTGTTCGACGCGGCAATTGAGGCCCAGCTGGGAAACCATGGGGCCTATCAGCAGGCGCTCAAAGCCGGCTGTGTGATGACCGACCCCACCCTCGAAGGCCTCGCAAAACAAGCGGGCGTCGATCCGGTGTCCTTGTCGAAGGCGGTCGCAAACGCCGGCGCCTGCGCTCGGGGTGAGCAGGCCGACCCGCTGGGCCGCCGCGAGTTTGCGCGTGCGCTCGCCCCGCCCTTCAAGGCCTCTTGGGTGACCGGCGCGCTCTCGCACACCCAGGGTGGCTTGCTCACGCAGGACGACGGAGCTGTAGTGCACCACAGCGGCGAGGTGATAGCCGGTTTGTATGCGGTCGGGGGGAGTGCCGCTGGCCTCTCGGGCCGTGGCGCAGACGGTTACCTGCCAGGCAACGGCCTGGCCCAGGCTTTCGGCCTGGGGTGGCGAGTGGCGCAGGCGCTGGTCAAGGGCTGAAAAGTCCACCCAGAGGCCTTTGCTCACGGGGCGCCCCGCGAAGAGACTTCGCTCGCGGGCAGACCCACGGAGCGACCCCATCAGGCCGCCCCGATTGGCGCGCGCTTATTCAGCCTTGGCGCCGGAGATCTCGACCGCGCGCTTGAACTTGCCCATCTCGTTGCGCTGGAAGGCCAGAGCCTCCGCCGGCGTCGAGGCGATGATGGTGGCACCCTGTGCCTCGAGCTGCTGACGCACGCCCGGGTCGTCCAGCGCCTTCTTCACCTCGGCCTGGATACGACTCACCACCGCCGGGGGGGTGCCCGCCGGCGCCATCAGCAAGATCCAGGCGGTCGCGTCGAAGCCGGGAATGGACTCTGAGATCGCCGGCACACCCGGCAACTGGGGTGAGCGCTTGAGGGACGTCACCCCCAGGGCGACAACCGCGCCCGATTTGATCTGCCCCACGAGCGAAGGCAAGCCCTCAACGCCCACCTGCACGTCACCGGCCATCACCGCCTGAACCGCTGGCGCACCACCGCGATAACCCACGTGGGTCAGCTTGATGCCGGCGTCGGCCTTGACCAGCTCCATCACCAGATGGGAGGTGGTGCCCGCCCCTGAAGAAGCGTGAGCCAGCTTGTCCGGCTGCGCCTTGGCGGTGGCGATGAACTCGGGCAGGCTCTTGAAGGCCTGCTTGGGGCTGGTCACCACCACCTGGGGGAAGGAGACCAGCTGCGTCACCGGCACGAAGTCTTTGAGGGCGTCGTAGGGGAGCTTGGCGAACAGATAGGGGTTGATCGCCATCGTGCCGGGGGAGCCCAGGAGCAGGGTGTAGCCGTCGGGCTTGGAGCGGGCAGCAAACTCGGTACCGATGTTGCCGCTGGCCCCCGTCTTGTTGTCGATGTTCATGCCCTGGTTGGTGTTGGCGGCCATCTTCTGCGCCACGATGCGAGCCACCACGTCGACCGCAGAGCCGGCCGCGAAGGGATTGACCCAGGTCACCGGCCGGCTGGGCCAGTCGGACTGGGCCTGGGCGCCCAGCGGGGCCAGCAGGGGCAGGGCGAGCAGGGCCGGCAGGGCGGCGCGCGCCAGGTGGCGGCGTGAGAGGAACGAGGTCATGCAGGGTTTCCTTGTTGTTGAATGCGGGGGGCGCCCAAATCCGGCCGCCAGAA
>JAURKV010000109.1 GCA_030831585.1 Ramlibacter sp.
CCGCTCGGGCGGTATGTATGCCGCCCGCCTGTGGTGGATGCTGCGCTGGATCGGTCACATGCAGGTGCGCGTGCTCGACGGAGGTTGGAAGGCCTGGACGGGTGCGGGCCTGGCGGAAGAGCGCGGCGCCAGCGCACCAAAGACGGCACCAGCGACCTATCCTGCCGTCAATCCCGATGCGTCGCAGGCGGTAGATGCCGCCTTTGTGCTGCGGAATCTGCAAGACAAGGCCGCGGTACTGGTCGACGCGCGGGCCGCAGGCCGCTACGCCGGCGAGGGCGAAACCATCGACCCGGTTGGCGGCCATATCCCGGGTGCGCTCAATCGCCCCTTCTTGGACAACCTGGGCGCCGATGGCTGCTTCAAGTCAGCCACCACGCTGCGCGCTGAGTGGCAGGCGGTGGCAAGCGCCCACCTGCAAGGCCCGGCTGCGCCGGGTGGGCCCGCCGCGACACTGGTGATGCAATGCGGCTCGGGCGTGACCGCCTGCCACAACCTGCTCGCACTGGAGCTGGCCGGCCTCGGCGGCGCCCGGCTTTACCCTGGCTCATGGAGCGAGTGGTGCAGCGACCGCTCGCGCCCCATGGCCACCGGGTCGCAGCCCTGAGCGAAAACGCTCAGAACTTGATGCCCACGCCCAGGGTTGGGCCCTGGATGCGGATGTCGTCGCGGTTGTAGTAGGACATGTAGTCGAAGTTGAGCGAGACGCGCTTGTTGATCGCGTAGGAGGCGCCCACGCCGTACGCAACACTGTTGCCAGACTCGCTAAACGAGAGTGCGTCGACCGACACAGAGCGTTGGCTGCGGGCATAGCCCAGACGCCCAAACAGTTCCACCTCTGGCGTGACGGCCACCTTGGGCTTGAGGAAGGCACCCCAGATGTTGTCGATCTTCACCTTGAAGGTCTGACCAAAAAATTCGAGCTTGCTGTCCTTGGCACTCAGAAGCCCCATGACCTCCACCGCCATATTGGGGTGGAACTCATAGCCGCCGATCAGGCGGACCTCACCAGGATGCGTCTTGACCTCCGGCTCCTTGTAGGTGAGACCGGTGTAGCCGATCTCGCCGTAGAAGCCGCTGCTCTCGCCCTGGGGCGAGGCCTGGGCCTGCACCGCACCGGCTGCAAGGAACGCCAGGCCGAGGCCGACGAAGCGGTGACGAAGAGAGGAGCACAAAGCTTGTTTCATGGTGATGTCCTAGTGGGTTGAGGAGAAAGGGAAGGGGGAACGAGCGGGGGACGGGGAACGGAATCAGGGCGCTCGGAAAATCCGGCGGGAGCCTCGGTTGCAGGCAGGCGTACGACCAGGGTGCGCAGGTCAAGGCCTGCCAGGGAGCCCTGAACCAGCCGAGCACTCGCATTGCCGTCGACGCGCAGGCGTGCAACGCGCTGACCTGGCAGCGAGATCAGCACACCGCTGCGGCGGGAACGCACGCGGTCGCCCAGGGTCTGGACCTCTAGCGCCATGCCGGGCCGCAGGCCCTGGGCCTCGCCGGCCGACAGCCGCACGCGATCACCATCAACCTGAAGCAGGTAGGCCTGCCAGGGCAGCTCGGCCAGGCGGGCTGCCAGCGCACGCGCCACCTCCGTTGCGGCCCGGGCCAGGGCTTCCTCGCGGGTGGGAGCCTCGCGCTGGGCCGAGAGGGCAACGATGGATTCGCCGCTGCGGGGGTCGAGCGCGCGGAGGACGAAGCGAGCAGTGGCGGACATTCCAGCCGAGAGCTCTGGCGCTGTGGCGGACGACTGCGACGGCGCGGGCCAGGTCTCAATGCGGCCGACGAGCAGCGCGTCGACGCCGGCCAAGGTGACCTGTGAGCGGCCCGCGGGGACGCCGAGCGAGAAGGCAGAGGAATCCACAGCGGGGGCGGCCGGCGCGGTACCGGGATCTTGAACGCCATCCGTGCCGGGCACACCGGCTGTCGTGCCTTGGGTGGCATGGAAGTCGAGGTCGGGGCGCACCTCGACGCTGAACTGATTCGTGGCCACCAGTGCCTGCGCGAGATGGGCTTGGGCCAGAGCGTCAGATGACGCTGCCGGTGACAGAGAAGACACCGTGGTGGCCGTCACCCGGCCAAGTACCAGGCGACGCTGCAGGTGAAGCGGAGAGGAGGCGTCGCCCAGCAGCGCAGCAGTTGACGACGGCGCTGCACCGAGGCTTGGGCCGGGCGCTTGCTGCGCAGGGAAAGGGTAGGAAAGAGAGGGCTGCGACGCCGCCGCGCCTTCGGGCGGGGGCAAAGGGATTGCGCAGCCGAGCAGCAGGGCCGGCGCAATGAACAGAGCTGATGCGGCAGCCCAGGAGGATGTGCGGGAAGGATTCACGGCGCGGATCGTTGCCGACCGCGCGGGTCCTACACGTTCAGTTGACTGACGACTGCAGGAGCCATCGGCCTGCGCCGGCAAGGCGGCGCTGCGAGCACGTTGCCCGCGAGGGGTTCACGCTGGCTTCGCGCTGGAAGGCGCTCGGAAGGCGCTCCGACGGCGCTGCCGATAGCCCTCAGCCGGCCGTGGCCGACTGCGCGGCGTTCGCGCTCACTCCAGCTGCAGGTTGCGCTCCTTGATCAGACGACGCCATTTGGTGATGTCCTGCTGCATGTAGGCGGCCAGCTCCTGTGAGGTGGTGGGGGCGGGCTCGGCGCCCTGCTCCAGCAGCGCCGACTGGACCGCCGGGTCACGGAGCGCCGTCTGCAGCGCAGCGCTGGCCTTGGCCACGGCAGCAGACGGCGTCTTGGCCGGGGCGAACAGGGCATACCAGATCTCGTACTCGAAACCGGGGACGCCGGCCTCGGCGATGGTCGGCACATCGGGGAGAAGGCGCGAGCGCTTGGCGCTGGCCACGCCCAGCGGCACCAGCTTGCCCGACTTGATCTGGCCCGCCACGCTGGGGATCGCGTTGATGCCCAGTTGCACATGCCCGGCGACCAGATCCACCACCGAGGGTGCTGCGCCCTTGTAGGGCACATGGATCATGGAAGTACCCGACATGTCCTCCAGCATTTCTACCGCCAGGTGGTTGGGACTGCCCATGCCGCTGGAGCTGTAATTGAGCGTCTTGGGCTTGGCCTTGGCCAGCGCGAGCAGCTCCTTGATCGTCTTGACATTGGTCGAGGGGTGAACGGTCAGAATGGGAACGTTGATCAGAATGCGACCGACCGGAACGAAGTCTTTGATGGGGTCATAAGGCAGCTTCGAATTGAGCAGCGGGTGGGTGACCATGGCCGAGCCCGCGCCGAGCAGCAGGGTGTAGCCGTCGGGCGCGGCAATGGCCGCCGCCTGGATGCCGGGCACGCCGGGCCGGGCCTCGATCACCACCGACTGCCCCAGAAGCTCGCCCATGCGCTTGCCCACCACCCGCATCGCGCTGTCGGCAGCGGCGCCGGCAGCGAAGGGCACGATCACCCTGACCGGGCGCTCGGGATACTCGGCATACGCCGCCATCGGCAGGGCCAGGGCCAGACTGGCCAGCACAGAGGAAAGTAGCGAACGTCGCTGGGACAGAGGTTGTCTGTGGTTCATTTGGCAGTCTCCTTCGGGGGGTAAAGGGTGAGTCGCAAGCCGTCGTCCAGGGCCGCGACCAATGTGCCGAGGTCCCGCGCCAGACGCTCGAATCCGTCGTGGCGCTCGAAGCGGGCCTCGTCCATGTACAGGGCGCGGTTGATTTCAATCTGCAGGCTGTGGCGGCCCTGTGCGGGACGCCCGTGGCGGCGCACCAGTTCGGCGCCCTGGTAGGGGTGATTGGCCTGCACCTGGTAGCCCAGGCTACTCAGGTGCTGTACCACCCAACGCAGTAGAAACGGGTCGCTGGTCTGGCCCGCCAGATTGCTCACCACCATGTCGGGGCGGGCCTTGCCGGCGTCCACGTTCATGCCGTTGCCAACCGACTTCATCGAGTGGCAGTCAATGTGGACGCAGAGGCCAAAGGCCACATGGGCCGCGCTGATCAGACCCTCGAGCGCCTGGTGGTAGGGGTCGTAGTAATCAGTGATGCGTGCGCGCACCTCGTCCACCGGCAAGGGCTGTGCGTACAGCGGCACTCCGGGCAGGACCAGGCGACGGATCAGCCCCATGCCACGGCCGCAGGCGGCGCTTGGCGTCAGCGGCTCGGGCCAGGGGCTGGCCAGCAAGCTGGCGTCGATATCGTCGCGCGCCCGGTTGGCGTCGATGAAGGCGCGCTGGAAACGCGCCGCCAGCACCGGGGCGCGGCCCTGGGCCGCCGTGGCCCACAGCTCGTCGATCCAGGCATCCCAGCCCGTCCACAAGGCCTCGGGAGGCGCCAGGGGGGCAGTGCCAGAGGAGGGCCAATCGCGCCAGCTGTGGGGGGAGTCAAAAACCAGTGGCGAGGCGCCGGGGGCCGCATCACCCGCGAGGTAAAAGGCTTGCGCCGGGTGGCTGTCACCTTGGGGCCGAGTTTGAGCCGCCTCAAGGCGAGTCGCGGCTTGGCTGTTTATAGGAGTCAATGCAGCTTCACCGTCGGGTTCGTTTGTCTGGTGATCATGCGTGACAAGGTGTAGAGCGTGGTTTTGAGCGTGCCGTGGATCGCGAGTTCATGCAGCTTGTACAAAGACATGTACATGAGCTTGGCAAAGTAGCCTTCAATCATCAGGCTCTTGCCAATCAGCCCACCCATCATATTGCCTACCGTGCTGAACTTGCCCAGCGATACCAGCGAGCCGAAGTCCCTGTAACGATATGGCTTAAGAGGCTGGTTCGCCATGCGGCGCTTGATCTGGATGTGCATGTGCGTGGCCTGCTGATGCGCCGCTTGCGCGCGTGGCGGCACAATGCCGGCGCGGCCGCCATCGGCATCTGAGCAGGGGCAGGCAGCGCAGTCTCCCAAGGCAAAAATATCGGGGTCGCGGGTGGTTTGAAGCGTGTCGTTGACCACCAGCTGGTTGATGCGGTTGGTCTCCAGCCCGGCAAAGTCTTTCAGAAAATCCGGCGCCTTCACGCCCGCCGCCCAGACCACCAGCTCCGATTCGATTTCGCGGCCATCGGCCAGGCGAATACCCGTGGGCATGACCTCCATAACCCTGGAACTGGTGTGCACCTGAACACCCAGGCGGGCCAGCAGGTGCTCAGTGGCCTGAGACAAGCGCGGCTGCAAGGCCGGCAAGATGCGGTCTGCCGCCTCGATCAAGCTGACCTTGATGTCCTTGTCCACATCGATGCGGTCCAGCCCGAAGGCCACCACCTCGCGAGTGGTACGGTGCAGCTCCGCGGCCAACTCCACGCCGGTTGCGCCCGCTCCGATGATGGCCACATGCAATTGCCGTTTGTGAATGACCTCGGCCTGGTTGTGCGCACGAATGCAGGCATTGACCATTCTGGAATGAAAAGACTTGGCGTCTTGCTGCGTTTCCAGCTTCAGCGCGAACTCCTTCACGCCCGGCGTTCCGAAGTCGTTGCTCAGGCTGCCAATGCAAATCACCAGGGTGTCGTAGTGAATGTGCTGCGTGGGCGTCACGGCACGGCCGTCCTCGTCCAGATAGGGCGCAAGCTCGATGGTTTTGTTGGAGCGGTCAAGCGCCTTGAGCTCACCGATGCGAAAAGTGAAGTGGTGCCAATGCGCCTGGGCCATGTAGTCGACCTCGTGGTCGCCCAGGTCCATGCTGCCCGATGCGATCTCGTGCAGCTTGGGCTTCCAGATATGGGTGCGGTTCTTGTCCACCAGCGTGACGAGCGCGCGTTTACGTCGACCATAGGAACGACCCAGGCGGGTGGCAAGCTCCAAACCACCCGCGCCGCCGCCCACAATGACTATTTTGTGTTGTTTGCTCATGTTCAAGCTTGCATCTCAGGACAGCAGGCCCCGTTGGGTGAACCAAGCGCGGCGCCCGCTACGAGGGCACATCATATTGCGAGCAAAGGCCAGCTACCCGAGGGGTAGGGCGCCAATTCGTACGCCTCGTAAGAGGTCTGACGTGAAGGGAAAACATGAGCCCCTTTCCCTCACGAGGGTGCCGTCGAAGCACCCAGTCTGCGAACGGAACGATCCGCGCAGCCCGCAATAGTGAAACCCCGCTTGGTTAGACAAACTAAAATTACACGTTATTCGATTTGAATTGTGGAGTGGATATGAGGTTGCTAGCTCACGCAGTCATCGCCCTGCCTCTGCTGGCTGGATATGGAGCCAATGTTCTGGCACAAACAGCAACCACCCCGATCAAGAACCTGATCGTGGTGATTGGAGAAAACACCAGCTTCGACACCCTTTTTGCCACCTACCAGCCGCCAGCCGGCCAAAAGGTGCGTAACCTGCTGTCGGCGGGCATTGTCGATGCCGAGGGAAAGCCGGGACCGAACTACGCCAGTGCCCTGCAAAAGCAACCTGTCACATCCGGCGCTTTTGATGTCGACTACAAGGAGGCCGCGCCCTACAGGGTCTTACCCCGTCCCTTCGCCCGGGCCGAGCGCGGAGCACCTAAGCGCGTAGACGACAAGATTCCGACCGGCCTGCCTCCAGGCCCCTTCCAGATCACCCGCTATCGCGATTACGCAGACTACACCGACAGCAACCCGGTGCATCGCTTCTTCCAGATGTACCAGCAGATCAACGCAGGACGTGGCGATCTGTTCCTTTGGGCCGGACTCAGCTCGGGCGAAGGAGCCCGGGACCGCAAGGATCCGACCCGGGGCACCTACTACGGCAGCGAAACCATGGGCTTCTACAACATGGCTGCCGGCGACGTACCCTACTTCCGCCAGTTGGCGCAGCAGTACGCGCTGGCTGATAACTACCATCAGGCGGTGATGGGTGGCACCATGCCCAACTACATCTTTCTGGCCTCAGGCGATGTGGCCCGATATACCCAGGACGGCAAGATCGCTACACCGCCGGAGATTCAGATCGAGAACCCCGAGCCGGTCGCGGGCACCGCTAACTGGTACACCAACAGCAGCTACAGCACCGGTTCCTATGTGGGTTGCGCCGACGCCAAACAGCCTGGCGTTTCTGCCATTCAGCGCTACCTGCAAAACCTGCCCTACAAGGTGCACAACGGCGGCAATTGCGAACCCGGCGCCTTCTACCTGGTGAACAACTACCCCTCGCCCTATACCTTCCGTGGCGGGAAAAAACCGGTGCAAGGCGAGCAGGCGATCGCTACCCCGCAACCCATGGCTACCGTCGCCAGCCAACTGCAGGCCGCCGGCGTGAGCTGGAGGTGGTACCACGGCGGTCGCGAGGGAAACAGCGTGCGCAGGGGGGACTACGGCTCAGACACCGATCCGCTCACCTTCTTCTCCCAGGTGATGGAAACGCCGGCGATGCTGCGCCAGTTGCAGTCAGACGATGCGTTCTTTGCCGACGCCGAGAGAGGCAGCCTGCCCGCGGTGTCTTTCATCTCGCCGCCCATCACCAAAACCGGCCACCCGCATTACGGCTCACCTGCCAACTTCGAAGCCTATGTGAAGACAATCGTGGAGAAGGTCCAAGCCAATCCGAAGCTCTGGGAGCAAACCGCCATCTTGATCACTTACGACGAAGGTGGCGGCTACTATGACTCAGGCTATGTGCAGCCAATCGACTTCTTCGGCGACGGCACGCGGGTACCCTTGATCGCGGTCTCCAAATGGGTCAAGCCCGGACATGTCGAGCACGCCTACTACGACCACGCATCCATCCACAAGTTCATCCAGCGCAATTGGAAGCTCAAGCCCTTGTCGAGCCGCACGCGGGATAACCTGCCCAACCCAGTACACACGCAAGATGCCTATGTGCCAGACAATCGGCCAGCGATCGGCGACCTGTTCGAACTGTTCAGTTTTTCGCGCTGACCTGAAAACACAGGCGCGGGCTGGCTTGGAGGGCAATGAGCCAGGCGCAAGGACAGAGACCTCATGTTGACACCCACCCCGACCCCTCCCAACCACACTCCCCCGCGCCTGCCCACCCTCTTCGTCTCGCATGGTTCGCCCATGTTCGCGCTTGAGCCCGGCATTGCTGGACCGCGGCTGGCCGCGCTGGCGCGTGAGCTGCCCCGGCCCCGGGCCATCGTCGTGGTTTCGCCGCACTGGATGACACGCCGCCCAATGGTAGGCGCGTCAGATCGGCCGGAGACCATCCATGACTTCGGCGGCTTTCCCGAACCGCTGTACCGACTGCAATACCCTGCCCCCGGCGAGCGCGCGGTCGCAGCCCGCGCCGCCGCCTGCCTGCGCGAGGCCGGCTGGCCCGTCGAACTCGACGAGGACCGCGGCCTGGACCACGGGGTTTGGGTGCCCCTGATGCACATGTACCCCAAGGCCGACGTGCCCGTGGTGCCGGTCTCCCTGCCCGCCGGCCTTGACGGTCCTGGCGCCTGGGCGTTTGGGCAGGCCCTCGGGCCGCTGGCGGACGAGGGCATCTTGGTGCTGGGCTCTGGCAGCCTGACGCACAACCTGCAAGATGTTTTCGGTTCGCGCAAGGGCGCAGCCGAGCATGGCGGCGCAGGCGGCTACGCACTGGCCTTCCCGGCCTGGGTTCAAGAGGTGGTGGAGTCGGGTTCGCTCACGCGTTTGCAGGCCATCATGGAGGAGGCGCCAGGGGCCCACCGCGCCCACCCGACCACCGAGCACCTGTGGCCGCTGCTGGTGGCCGCCGGTGCCGCCCGCGAGCCGCAGACCAGCAGCTACATCGAAGGCGGCATCGACCTCAATGTGCTGTCCATGTCCTCGGCACTGTTCGGGCAGCGCTGGGTAGCGCCAGCCGACTGAGAGCCGGCTACTTGGCCGCCGCGGCGCCCTCGCTGGCCGCGACCAGCTCGAAGCCAAAGCGGCCGCCGGGCTGAACCGACACCCGCACCGCCCGCACGTCGCGCTCGCCCGGCACGATCAGGCGGGTGACGTTCGCCAGGGGCTTGCGATCCAAGGTGAAGGGCTGGTCAATGCGGAACCTGTGGCTGTCGCCATGAATGACCAGTACCGGACGGCCCCAGCGCTGCGCCAAGGGCAGCAGGGTGCGGGCGATGACGCGCTGAAAGCCCGACCAGCCGGGAAAGTCTTCGAATGGCGTCTTCACCTCCAGCACGTCGGCCTGAAAGGCCAACACCAGGGCCTGCGCATCCACGCGGCGGGCTTGATCAAAGGCGGCCTCCAGCCAGGCGGCGTTGGCCGCGTCGCGGTCAAAGAACTCGGCCACCGCTGCCGGGTCGCGGGTTTCGAAGTTGTTGTTGCTGCCCACGATATGCAGCGTGGCAAAGACCACTCCCTGGTGCTGCCAGCGCTGGTTCTCGATGTAGCGGGCATGTGCGGGCATGAGCCGGGACTGGTTCTCCACCGTGATCGGCCGCTGACCGAGCGAGCGGCCCTCAGTGAAAAAGCGCTGGCGCAGGGCGGTCAGACGCTCCAGGGGGTTGTAGCCACCGTTATTTGCCCGGTGGCAATCGGTCCATTCGTTATCGCCGGGGGTGTAGACCACCGCGCCGGCAAAGCGCTGGAAGTGCGCCAGCTGGTTAGTGGACTCCTCGTCGCTGCAGAGGGTGGAGCCAGCCTTGAAGTCGCCCACATGCACCGAGAAGGCCGGCTCAAGCTGGTTAATGCGGTCGATCAGCGACTGGTAGGGCGGGTAGGACTGTGCCGGCGGGCCGTAAGGATGGTCGCCGAGGGCGACGAAAGAGAAGGGCTGGGCGGTGGCTGCCGCCGCTGCGCAGAGCAGCGCGAGGCTGGCGAGCGCGGAGCGCAGTCGAGCAACGAAAGAGTTCATCAGGCAAGCCTCTCAAAGTCGGATTGACTTGCTTAGGCTAGCTGAGCTCTGTGACAAACCTGCGACTGGATCAGGCGGCCGATGCGCAGGGCACACATTGAAGGGCCCAGGGGCAGGCCCGCAGGCGCTCGAACGGAATGTCGGCGCTACAGCGTTGGCACAGACCGTAGCGCCCACCCCTGGCCAGGCTGAGGGCCTGAACCACTGCGTCAAGCTCGGCACGCTCCTGCTCGCCCAGCGCGGCGGACACTGCCTGCTCGGACCGCCGTTGGGCCGGGTCGTCATTGTCCTGGCTGAGCACATCAGCCGCGTAGTCCACCCGGGACTGCCCGTGCAAGTGAAAGTCCAGCTGCGCGCGCAGCGCCCGCTCGCGTTGCTCGAGGTCAGCGGTGAGCTGCGCCTTTTGGCCGGGGGTCAGGTGTGTGGTCATGGCGATCTCCTTGGAGATGCCATGCTAGGGCTGCCATTGAGATTGAACTTGACGCCGGTCAAGCCACTCGCAGTGGGCCCAAAACAGCGATCCCCGCTCAGGCGGGGATCTTGTACAAGCTACAACCGCGCAAGACGCGGATGTGGCCGATGGCTACCGGGCGGGACCCGGATGCCCTCAGAACTTCATGCCGACAGACAGGGCAAAGCCAGTGAGCTTGACGCTGTCCTTGTTGTAGTAGGACATGTAGTCGATACCCGCGTTGATCTTGTCGGCGACCTTGTAGCTGAGCCCCACGCCATAGCCAGCGCTGTTGCCATTGCTCTTGACCGCAGCGGCGCTGCCGGACTTGGTGCTCCAGGCCATGTTCGCAAAGCCAGCGCGGGCATACACCTCGAGGCCGGGGGCCAACTCGGCATGCGGCCTGACATACACGCCGGCCAAGGTAGAAAGCTCGGCCTGTTTGGTGCCGCTGGTGCTGTCCTTGACGCCAAAGCCCAACATTCCTTCAACGGCCAAGCCATTGATGACATCCATACCGCCGGACAGGCGCAGACCACCCGGACGGAGCGAAGGGTCGCTCCCGTTTTTGAAGGTCGTGGCCAGGTAAGCCGCTTCGCCGAAAGGGCCTGAAGCCGGTGCCGCCTTGGCCTGCGCATGCACGGACTGGGAAACAGAAACCAGCGCCAGCAGTGCGGTAGCGGCGCCAAGGTGAGTGAAATGCTTCTTCATGGTGTCTCCTGGGTATTGTGGGAACAAAACCATTATGCACAAGTCGGCAGATTGATCATTGATGTCAATACGCCGTATGGCGAATGTATGTGCGCATGGGCCTGCGCTCTCGGTCTTTACGCCTGCGCCTGCGGTTGCTTTGGCGTTTGGATCCGCGTCATCGACTATGGATCGCCCTCACCGCCAGAGCCGCTAGCATCCCCCCATGCTCAGCCCGGAACAGCTTCTCGGATTTCTGGTGGCCGCCGTGGCCGTCAACGCCTCCCCCGGCCCGGACAACCTCATGGTGCTGGGGATCGGCGTCTCGCGGGGCCGCCGTCAAGGCATGGCCTTCGGCCTTGGCTGCGCGCTGGGTTGCCTGAGTCACACCCTGATGGCGGTGGTGGGGGTCAGCGCCCTGGTGGCTGCATCGCCCCTGGCCCTGACCGCTCTCAAGATCGCGGGCGGCGCCTACCTGGTATGGCTGGGGATCAAGAGCCTGCGTAGCCAAGGGCAGCTGGCGGTAGATACGGGCAATGCCGGGGCCAGTGCGGCCGGTCTCCGCGCCCTCTTCGCACAAGGGCTGCTTGCCAATGCAATCAATCCTAAGGTGATTCTGTTCTTCCTGGCCTTCCTGCCGCAGTTTGTGCGGGCCGGACAGGGCCCGGTGGCCTGGCAGATGACGGCCCTGGGCCTGGCCTTCACCGCCCAGGCGGCGCTACTCTTCGGGCTGCTCGGCTACTTTGCGGGCAGCGTCGGACAGTGGCTGCTGCGCCGGCCGCGCGCCGGACTGTGGCTAGACCGGGTCGCGGGCCTGGTGTTCATCGGACTGGGAGCGCGGTTGATCTTGGCGCTCTGAGGCCGGGGACCGCACTCACGGCCGAATCGGACCCACCTCAGAGCCGCTTCAGAGCCGCCTCAAGCCGAAAAGATTTTCCCCGGGTTGAGGATGTTGTCCGGGTCCAGCGCCTGCTTGATGGCACGCATCATGGCGATCGCCCCCAGGCCGGCCTCCTCGCGTAGAAAGTCCATCTTGTGCAGACCCACGCCGTGCTCGCCAGTGCAGGTGCCGCCCAGGCGCAGGGCGCGGGACACCAGTTTGTGATTAAGGTCCTCGGCCAGGGCCAGCTCTTTGGCGTCACGCGGGTCCACCAGATAGCCGAAGTGGAAGTTGCCGTCGCCCACATGGCCGACAAGGAAGTAGGTGATACCGCTGGCGTCGGCCTCGGCCGCTGAATCGAGCAGGCACTCGGCCAGGCGGCTAATTGGCACGCAGGTGTCGGTGCTGATGGCGCGGCAGCCGGGCCTACTTTGCACGCCGGCAAAGTAGGCGTTGTGCCGCGCTGTCCACAGGCGGGTACGTTCTTCGGGGGTGGTGGCCCACTCGAAGGCCTGGCCGCCATGGCCGCTGGCTAGGTCTTGCACCGTCTCGGCCTGCTCTTTCACACCAGCGGGCGAGCCATGGAACTCCATCAGCAGCATCGGCTCTTCTCGCAGCGAGAGCTTGGCGTGGCGGTTGACCATGGCCACCGTCTTGCCATCGAGCAGCTCCACACGGGCGATGGGCACGCCCAGTTGAATGATCTCGATCACCGTGTGCACCGCATCGGCAATGCTCGGAAAGGAGCAGATTGCCGCCAGGATTGCCTCGGGCAAGGGGTAGATGCGCAGGGTGATCTCGGTCATGACGCCCAGGGTGCCTTCACTGCCCACCATCAGGCGGGTGAGGTCATAGCCGGCGCTGGACTTGCGGGCGCGGGTGCCGGTGCGAATGACCTCGGCCCGGGCGGTCACCACCTCCAGGGCCAGCACGTTCTCACGCATGGTGCCGTAGCGAACCGCGTTGGTGCCGCTGGCGCGAGTCGCGCACATACCGCCGACGGTAGCGTCGGCGCCGGGGTCGATGGGAAAGAAGAGGCCGGTGGACTTGAGTTCTTCGTTGAGTTGCTTGCGCGTGACGCCAGGCTGCACCGTCACCGTGAGGTCTTCCGCGTTGATCGACAACACCTGGTTCATGCGCGAAAGATCGAGGCTGATACCGCCCTGCACGGCCAGCAGGTGCCCCTCGAGTGAGGAGCCGATGCCGAAGGGAATAATCGGCACTTGGTGACGGGCGCACAGTTTCACTGCGTCTTGCACATCCCGCCTGCTCTCGGCAAACACCACCGCTGCGGGCGCCGGCATGTCCACATAGACCGACTCGTCACGGCCGTGGTGCTCCCGCACGGCCAAGGCGGTGGAACACTGCGCGCCAAAGCGTGCACGCAGCTCCGCGAGAAAGGCCTCGGGTACCTCGCGGGGTGAAACAAGGGGAGCGAAAGCGGCAGAGTCGGCAGGGGCGTTCATAGGGGTCTCGTCGGGTGCAGAGCGACAGATCCCCCATTGTCCACTGGCTGGCCTCTGCGCAAAAGTGGAAGGGTTGCGGGCGGCGGCGGTGCACCTCTGCGGGGAACGCCGCGGCACCGCGCGCTGCGGCAGGGCGCGGTCCGGCGCGTGGTTTGGCAAGGCGCGATCCAGCGCGTCATTCGGTAGGGCGCGAGCCAGCGCGCCTAGGCCCAGCCAGCAGCCCCCGTCCGCCTGCAGGCCGGTGCTACCATTGTGCTTCCATTGCCAGAGGAAGGCACACCATGCAAGTCACAATCCGCCGGATGGGAAACTCACAAGGCATCCTTATTCCAAAGCCCATCCTCGCCCAACTAGGTCTGGAGGGAAAGGCCGACCTGCAGGTGCGCGACGGCGTCATCGAAATCCGCCCTGTCCAGCGCAATCTGCGTGAAGGCTGGGCCGAAGACGCAAAGCGCCTCGCGCAGGACGGCCAAGATGCATTGGTCTGGCCCGAGGTCGGCAACCAGGCGGACGCAGACCTCACATGGTGAAGACCGGTGAAATCTGGCTCGCCCAAATAGACCCGACGGTTGGCCGTGAAATCCAGAAGACCCGACCCTGCGTCGTCATCTCTCCCCAGGAGATGAACGAGCACCTGCAAACCGTCATCGTGGCCCCCATGACCACCGGCTCGAGGCCGGCGGGTTTTCGGGTTCCGGTGGGTTTTCAAGGCAAGCAGGGACTGATCGTCCTCGACCAAATCCGCACCCTCGACCGTGTTCGGCTGGTCAAGCGCATGGGGGCGCTGCGCGCACCCACCCTGGCAGCGACACTGCAGACCTTGCAGGCCATGTTCGCGCCGCCCGCCAGGGGCCGCTGAGGTTACGCCAGCCATGTGCGCTCACTACGAATCCACCCACGACCGGGTCAAGCTCCGCCAGCAGTTCGGTGTCGATGTGCCCAGCGCGCTGGCCCGGCGCGACGTGTGGCCGGGCTACCTGAGCACCTTTGTGCGGCGCCACCCTCAGGCCGACGTGGGTGATGCGGCGGTGCCGGCGCGCGAAGCCCAGGTGGGCAGCTTCGGCCTTGTCCCAGCTTGGTCACGTGACACCAAGATCGCCCGCCACACCTACAACGCCCGCAGCGAGACGGTGGCTGAAAAGCCCAGCTTTCGCGACGCCTGGCGACGGGCCCAGCACTGCATCATTCCGATGGACGCCTTTTTCGAGCCCGACTGGCGCAGCGGCAAGGCGGTGCCTACCCGCATTCGCGCCGCGGACGGCCAGCCCCTGGGCGTGGCGGGCCTGTGGTCCTGGTGGAAGAACCCAGCCACCGGCGAGCCGCTTCACAGCTTCACACTGCTCACCATCAACGCCGATCCGCATCCGCTGATGCAGCAATTTCACAAGCCCGGCGAAGAAAAGCGAATGATCGTCATCTTGCCGCCTGATCGCTACGACGACTGGCTGCAGGCGGGCCCCAAGGAGAGTGGGAACTTCCTGCAGCCCTATCCGGCCGAGGCGCTGGTGGCCGAGCGGCCCGGGGACGCGAGCGCCTCCGGGTTCAGCAGCTTGATCGGCGACCCCTGAAAGTAGGCCTGCAAGCCTTCGACCGTGGCGCGGTAGAAATTGGCCAGGCTGTCGCGGGTGACATACCCCACATGCGGGGTGAGCACTACGTTGTCCAGGCCACGCAGGGGGTGCGCCGCCGGCAAGGGCTCTTGCTCAAAGACATCGAGGCCGGCCGCGCCGATGCGGCGCTGTGCCAGGGCCTCGACCAGTGCCGCCTCATTCACGATGGGTCCGCGCGAGGTATTGACCAGAATCGCTTCGGGCTTCATCCATGACAGTTCTTGCGTATCCACCGTGTGCCGCGAACGCTCGCTTAGCACCAAATGAATGCTCAGCACATCGCTTTGCCGAAACAGCGCTTCGCGGGGCACCCACTCGGCGCCCTGCGCAGCGGCCTGCGCCGGTGTGAGGTTCTGGCTCCAGGCGATGACCCGCATGCCAAAGGCCTGGCCAATGCGCGCCATGCTCTGGCCGATGCGGCCCAGCCCGAGCAGGCCCAGGGTCTTGCCCTCGAGCAAGATTCCGGGGGTGGTGTCCCACCCGCCACGGCGGATGGACGCGTCGGCGCTGACGATGCGGCGGGCCGCCGCGAGAATCAAGCCCCAGGCCAGCTCCGGCGTCGCCTCACTGGCCGCCTGATCCTGCGACACGTGCGACACCGCCACGCCGCACCGGGTTGCGGCGGCAAGGTCCAGGGTGCGATGCGCCCGGCCAGTGACGGTCATGAACCGCAGCTGGGGCAATTGCTCGATGAGGGCGGCAGGCATCGCGGTGCGCTCGCGCAAATGGCATAGCACCGCGTAGGGCTGCAGCACGCGCGCGGCCTCGTCCGGAATCGCCAGCTTGCGGTCAATGACATCAATCTCGCACAGGCCGTCCAGCACCGACCAGTCTGCGAGGCTGCGGGCCAGGCCCTCGTAGTCATCGAGAACCGCAATTCGCGGCAGCATCATGCGGCCCACCGCATGACCAGGGAGTCGCCCTCCCGCTCAAACCGTGTGCCATAAGGCTGCGAGAGCCGCTCGATACGCCCGAGGATCGCATCAGCCACCTCACCCTGAGCCAGTAGGGGGCGACCACGCTGTGCGCGAGGACGCCCATGCCCCAGGTCGAGCGGGAACAGGCGCACCCGGGCCAGACGGCCCGCCTCGAACTCACAGGTCGCCGCACAGCCTTGCCAGAACTCGGGCGAGGCGGGAAAGCCCCGTGTGTCCTTGCCGGTGCGCGCGTCGAGAAACTCGGAAGGGGTGGCGCTGGCCCCCAGGCCAAAGCGCGCGTAGGCCTCGGCGGGGAAGGCGCCGATGGCCTCGTTCTGAAAAATGAAATTACCCAGGCTGTGAAAGATGGGCCGGCCCTGATGGATCTCGGCGCCCATGACCAGGTGCGGGCCATGGCCTACCACCACGTCAGCGCCCGCCTCCACAGCCTGGCGGCCGAATTCCAGCGCAAAGCGCGCCGGCTCGCCGAGCTCCACCTCGGTGGGAGCGGTCAGACGGCCCTCGCTGCCGAACTCGTGGTTGTGGAAGGAAAAAATCACCCAGTCGGCCTGGCTGCGGGCCTCAGCGATCCATCGCAGGATGTCCTGCGCATCGTCCTTGTTCGCGCGGGTCGTGGTGCCGGCCTGCGCGCCGCGCTGAAACTTGGCGCCGAGAAACATCACGCTGTTGGCGTCGTCGGCAGGTGCCTCGCTGGCACTGTAGAACATCGAGCGGTGTCGCACACGCTCCTGGCTCATGCCCAGCATGTCGCTCGCCCGGCGCAAGGCCTCCAGCGAGGCCTCGTCCACTGTGTAACTGGTGGAGAAACCCAAAGGGCTGATGCCCGGGCGGCCCGGGCTGTCGGGCCGCGAATCCGCCGCCCGGTTCCAGGGGCGGAAAAAAGAAGTGGCGGCCACCAAGGCCACCCGGCCGTTGGCGGTGTCCACATACACGGGCTTGCGCGCTTCCATCAGCGTGCGGCCTGCACCCGCATAAGGCATGCGATGGGCACGCAGGTGGTCCATGCAGGCCACAAGGCCCGTCGGCCCGTAGTCGGTGGTGTGGTTGTTCGCGAGCGACACCACATCCACCCCCATCCAGCGCAGTTCCTCGAGCAACTCGGGGGCGGTGCTCATGGGCGTGCCCTGGGTGAAGTTAGACCACCCCTCCTGGGCCTCGCGCACCGTGGTTTCCAGATTGGCAAAGGTCACGTCGGACGACTGCAGCACCTCGGCCAGCGCAAGAAAGCCCGGCTCCTGGTGCGGGCTCAGGGCGCGGGCGATCATGGCGTCGCCCACCAAAGCCATGGACAGCGTCCCGCGCTCGGCGTCGTAGAGCGGCGCGCCCATCACTCGAGGGCGCCGACGGTTTCGTAAATGACCTTGCCGGTGCGCGAAGGAAAGCCCCCGCGTACGGCACCTGGGCGCTGGTCACGGTAAATGGTGGCCATGGAGGGGCTGAGAGCCCGGGAGTTGGGCACCGACATCCACATGCGCAGCAAATGACGACGGCGGTCTTCCTCGTCGAAGTCCTCGAAGGCGGTACGCGAGTGCAGCAACACGTGGTTGTTGATGTACTGGATGTCGCCCGGCTCGAACATCGTGGAGAAGTGGAACTCGTCGCTGCCCGCCAGGCTGTCCAGCAAGGCCAAGGCCTCCTCCTGGATGGGGGTCAGGCGCGGCACATCGGGGAAGCGCTGCGCCGAGATGATGTGCGTGCGCACGTAGCGGCAGGAGAACTTGCCCTCGTGGATATTGAAAATGGGCTGCAGGTAGTGGGGCAAGCCCCCCGGCTCCTCCTGTCCCTGCCAGCTCCAGGTGAAGGGCTGGTACAGCACCTCGAGCAAGTCGGGGCGGCGCCGGGCGATTTCGTTGTGAACCGCCACCGAGCTGCAGATCATGCTCAGGCCACCCGCCTTGGCGGTGCGCAGCACGAACAGCCCCACCACGTCACAGGTGTCGGTGTGGTAGGTCAGCTTCTGGTTGGAGGTGTAGCCGCGACCGCTGGCGCTATTCAGGTCCACATTCATGTTGCGCACATCGCCCAGGATGTCGCCATTGCTGCTCTGGGTGACCGCAGTCCCCATGTGCTTGCCAATACCCCAGTAGATCAGGCGCAGTTCGGCTTTGGTGTGCTGCGCCACCGGAAAGCCGCGCAGCAGGAACAGCCCGAGACCGTCCTCGAGCACCTGGCGCGCGTGATCGAGTACGCGGTCCAGAGTCGGCAAAGGGAAGTCCTCTTGTTCGAGATCGGCCATGCCCTTGCCGCGCCGTTGCGCCTCGACCAGTGCGGACTGGATCTCCTGGATCTCGGCGCCCGATAAGGTGTGCACCCACTCAGAGGTGCGCTGCATGACCTCAGCGGCCTTCCAGTTGGCGGTGACGTTGATAGGCTGGTACATGGAGTTCTCAACTTTCGGGTAAATCAGTCCGCGGTGGTGCCGGTGGAGCGGATCACGCCACCCCAGCGAGCCTTTTCCTCGCGGGTGAACCGAACTGCCTCAGCCGGCGTGCTGATGATCAGGTCACGCACGTCCAGGCCCTTGATGTCGCGCGCCGCCTCGGGGCGCTTGAGTGCCTCGGAAATGGCCGCATGAATCTTGTTTGCGACGGCCGCCGGCGTCTTGGGCGAGGCCACCAGGCCCGACCAGGACACGGACACAAAACCCGCCAGGACTTCATTCATCGTGGGCACATCAGGCAAGGCGGGGTGACGCTTTTCGCTACCCACTGCGATGACCTTGAGCTTTTTCTCCTGAATCTGCGGCATGGCGGTGGCCAAGCCCTGGAACATCAGGTCCACCTGGCCCGCCATGAGGTCGGCGTAGGCCGGCGGGCCGCCCTTGTAGGGAACATGGACGATGTCCAAACCAGCCGTGA
>JAURKV010000110.1 GCA_030831585.1 Ramlibacter sp.
CACTGGCTCCAAATACTTGGTGACCCACGGCGGCCGGCGCCTGCTGGTCGATTGCGGCCTGTTCCAGGGCTTCAAGCCGCTACGGCTGCGCAACTGGGCGCCCTTGCCGGTGCCTGCGGCCGAGATCGACGACGTCGTCCTCACTCACGCCCACCTGGACCACAGCGGCTACCTGCCGTTGCTGGCACGACAGGGCTTCACCGGACCGGTCTACTGCACGGCGGCCACGGCGGAACTGTGCGCCATCTTGCTGCCCGACTCCGGTCACCTGCAGGAGGAAGAGGCCGAGTTCGCCAACCGCCACGGCACCAGCAAGCATCAGCCCGCCATGCCCCTGTACAGCCGCGAGGATGCGGTGCGATGTCTGCGCCAATTGAGGCCGGTGCCAAACGATCATGATTTCGCGCCGCTGCCGGGCCTGAAGGCCCGCCTGTCCCACTCCGGCCACATGCCGGGCTCGAGCTTTGTGCGGCTCGACGACGGAAAGCGGTCCCTGCTCTTCTCTGGCGACCTGGGGCGGCCCAAGGACCTCGTCCTCAAACCGCCGGTCACCCCGGAGGCCGCCGACTATTTGGTGCTCGAGTCGACCTACGGCGACCGCGAGCATGTGGATGGCGATGTGCTGCGGGCCCTGGCCGACACCATCAACCGCACCTCGGCCCGCGCTGGGGTGGTGGTGATTCCGGCGTTCGCGGTTGGCAGGGCCCAGGCGCTGCTCTATGCCATTCACCTGCTCAAGGCGCGCGGGGCCATTCACCACCTGCCGGTCTATCTGAACAGCCCCATGGCCGCCGCCGCCACCGAGGTGTTTTTGCGCCATCCGGAGCAGCTGCGCCTGGCCCCTGCCGAATGCGAGGCCATTGTCAACGGCACCACCTTCGTCGAGACGCCCGACGATTCCCGCGCGCTCAACGCCCGCAAGGGCCCGATGATCATCGTGGCTGCCAGCGGCATGGCCACCGGCGGCCGGGTGCTACATCACCTGCAGGCCTTTGCGCCAGACAAGCGCAACACCATCGTGCTGGTGGGCTATCAGGCCGGCGGCACACGCGGCGCCGCTCTGGCCGCCGGCGCCACCAGCGTCCGCATCTTTGGCAAAGAGGTCCTGGTGCGGGCCGAGGTGGTGCAACTCGACTACTTCTCGGCGCATGCCGATACGAGCGAGATCCTGGCCTGGCTCTCGGGTCTGACCCGAGCACCGAGGCGCACCTTCATCACCCACGGTGAACCCGTTGCCGCCGACACGCTGCGCCAGCGGATCGAACGGGAGAAGGGATGGGCGTGCCACCTACCCTACTACACAGAGACGGTCACGCTGGACTGAGCTACTGCCCGACCGGACAAATTTCACACAGTTGGCCTCGAATAGGCCAACAAGACGCGGCGAATCAGCCCTCGGTCAGAACGGCCTGCGGGTGGGGCGAATACTCGCGCCCCACTCCAGGAGCCGCCCATGAATCCCGCATGCCAACGCAAGCCCCCGCCTTTTCTATCCCTCGGACCCAGCTGCGCGGTACCGCATCCGCCAAGTTCGGGCAGGTCCTTGGTGCGCTCCGTCTCTGACCGAAAGGCCTTTGGCGCTGGCGACCAGCCGGACAGCGCCGCCCTCCCGACCTGGGGCTATGACTTCGACCCCGAGGTCGCCAGCCGCGCCATGGCGGACAAGGCCCGCCTCGGGAGTCAAAGCAGTACCGCATCAGCGCCAGAACACTCGTCCAGTGCCGCGGCGCAGGGCTTTCACCTGGCCACCATGGCGGAAGACTTCTCCGGCCCGTCGGCGCCTCTTCGCGCTCACAGCGCCCAATTGCCGCCTGCCTGCTGGGCAGATCTGGGACGGTTGATCGAAAGATTCCAGCAATTCAGCCGCAACCTCGCTCAGTCCGATGGCCTGCCACGCGAGGGAAGTTCCGGGGCGCTGGCTGCCTTTGCCAGGCTGGGATGCGAGGTGCTGAGTGCCCGCCAACAAGACCTGGACCGTGAGCAGTTGGGACGACTGGCCGTCGACACCATCGTCGGGCAGTTGGCCGTGATGGGCCACCGTCTCGGAGGCGCCGTCATGCCCGCCGCCGTCTACTTCCGGTTTCGGAAGGCCTGGCTCCAGGGCTTGCTGGCGATCGAGTCCCTGAAATTAGCCCCTGAGGTTTCGAAGCGCATCAACCTCATGCCATTGGTTCACAGCCTCGGTGGCCAGGAGGCACCGATGGAGTTGCTGTTCAGCCTCATGGACCTCAGCGCTGCCCAGCCCTCCCTCGGTGACGGCCTGCGAAGGGACGTTGTCAGCAGCTTGCTTTCAGCGCGCTATGCAGGAGGCGCCAGCGCAAGTGCCGACCAGGCCGTGCTGGACTGGCTGCTCTACGACCTGGCCAGCCGCGCCTGCCCGAGCCTTCTGTTCACGGCCCTGCCCCACGAGCGCAGCTTCCAGGTACTCCAGGGAAGTCTGGACGCCTTCCTGCGCGTGGGTGCATCCCCTTTGGGCAGGCTGGGCCGCGTGGTGAGTCACCTGAAGGGAAAAAATCCCGACCAGTTTGAGGGCGCCATCGCACGCTGCCTCGCCGCCGCGATTGACAGCTGCGGCCACGCGCTACCTGCTACCACTCCAGCGGCCGCGCGGATGCACGCAGTTGCCTCGGCACTCCTGCAAGCCTGGGCGGAGCACCCGGAGCCCGCCCCCTCTCTCATGATGGCTCAATTGATCACCTGTCTTGGCAATCGCGAAGCGATCAGCTGGCTGGGGGGAACGGGTGGGGCGGATGTCCACTGGGATCAGGTCCACGCGGCAAGCCTGATCATGAATTGCATCGACGACCTGGAGACGAGTGAGCACCGGCAGGTAGCGCGCAGGGCGCTTGACCATCTATTGCGCAGTGCAGGGGGGACGCAAGCCAGCGCCCCGTCGATGGCTGAAGGTGCGAGTGCGTCGTCCCGCGTCGATGGCACTCCGTCGGCCAAGCGCAAAGGCCTTGTGGAATAAAGAGGGGAAATAAAAAAGGGAAATGACGTTTCGATCATTTCCCTTTGGGTGTTTTGGTAGGACGTGCGGGATTCGAACCTGCGACCAACGGATTAAAAGTCCGCTGCTCTACCAACTGAGCTAACGTCCCCCAGAGGCAAGACAACTAAAGCCGATTTGCCTGTCCGGTCGGCCAATCAGCGACGCCTCACGAAGGGCACCACTCATCAGCGCAGCCTGAGAGTATAGCGGAATTGATGGCCTTTTCTCCCCGCACCCGAGGCTCCAGCATCACGCCAGGCGCTCAGCGCGCCGTGCTCGCCAGGCGATCAAGCACCCATCCGGCGGCGCACTGACCGAAGGTAGCGGTCACGGTGACGACCGAGCCATAGCCGTGGCAATTGAGGCTGCCGTCGCCCTCCACCGCGCAGGACGGATCGGGTGACGCCACCGCCTCGCGGCTGAAGACGCAGGCGATACCTATGGCCTTGCCCTCCCGGGGGGCGCCGTGGGCCTTACGCAAGCGATAGCGCAGTTGCGCCAACAGCGGGTCATGGGTGCTGCGCGACAAGTCGTCGATCTCCACCGCATGGGCGAGACGCTTACCCCCGGCGGCGCCCACGGTGACGAGCATGTTTTGGGTACGCAATGCCCAGGCGGCCATGGCCTCCTTGGCGCGCATTGCGTCACAGGCGTCAATGACAACCTGCACGCCTGCAGGAAGGAGTTGGGGCCAGTTCTCCGGCTCGACAAATTCCTCGACGTCATGGACGACGCAGTGAGGATGGATCATTGCAATGCGCTCGCGCATGGCCTGCACCTTGGCCTGTCCCACGGTATCGGTGAGGGCGTGGATCTGGCGGTTGATGTTGGACTCGGCCACATGGTCGAGGTCAATGAGGGTGATCTCTCCAACCCCGCTTCGGGCTAGCGCCTCAGCCGCCCAAGAGCCGACCCCTCCGACGCCGACCACCGCCACATGGGCGGCGCGGATCGCGGCGGCGCCTCTGACGCCATAGAGGCGAACCAGCCCGCCGAAGCGGCGCTGCAGGTCGGCCTGCTCGTCGGGGTTCACCGGCAGAGGAGGACCCTGAAGGTCAGTTCAGGCGCGACAGTCGCTCACGCGCGGTGGGCGCTGCCTCGGACTGCGGGTAGTCGGCGAGCAGGCGTCTGAGCGTCTCGCGTGCCGCAGGCACGTCTTTGAGTTCGACCTGGCAAGCGGCGATCAAGAGCGTTGCCTCTGGAGCACGCGAATGGTCAGGAGCGGCCTGTATCAGCCCCCGGAAGGCGGTCAGCGCACCGTTGCAGTCACGGGCGGTGTACAAGGCGTTGCCTTGCCAGAACAAAGCGCTTCCACGGTAGCCAGATTGTGGGTAGCGGCTTAGTAAATCTGCAAATCCTTTGCCGGCCCCTGCGAAGTCGCCTCGACGCATAACAGCCATAGCGGCGTCGAAGGCGCGTTGCTCTGCAGGCTCAACCAAGAACTCACGGCCATCCACCGTGACCTTCACGGGCTCAAAGCGGCGCAGGCGTTCATCCACGCCTTGGGCAATGTCCTTCTGCCGACGCTGGAATTCGGAAATTTCACCCACCACCCGAGCCACCTCACGCGCCAGCTGTTCATCTGTGCCGCGCAGCTTTGCAAGCTCGGCCCGCAAGCCTTCAATCTGCTGGAGGAGGTCGAGCAGGTTACGACTCAGCCGGCTACCCTCTTCGGCCAAGCGCTGGCCTGCAGCATTGACTTGTTGGTCAAGACTGCCACGTAGGTTGACCAGCTGCTGCCGTTGGGATTCGATCAGCTGGCGCTGCGCCTCCATCTGCTGGCGCTGCTCCGCCATTTGCTGGCGCTGCGTCTCCATCTGCTGGCGCTGCTCCGCCAATTGCTGTTGCTGCGCCGCGACCCGCTCGCGCAGGTCAAGAATGGCCTTCCTTGCCTCGTCGTCGGCAAAAATCGCGTGCGCTGGCGCGGACAGCGCAAAGGCCATCACTGCGCCCAGGGCGGCACGCTGGAGCCCGTTGAAGAGACTGGCCCAGGCTGGCATCAGCGGTAAACGATCTCAGCGCGCCGGTTTTCCACGTAGGCGGCCTCCGTGGCGGCGGTGTTTGCAGGCTTTTCTTTGCCAAAGCTCACCGCTTCCATCTGGTTGTCGCTCGCGCCAGCAAGGCCGAGGGCCTTGCGCACTGCCTCGGCCCGCTTTTGGCCCAAGGCCAGGTTGTACTCGCGGCCACCGCGATCGTCGGTATGGCCTTCGATCGAAATACGCCGACCCGGGTTGGCCTTCAAAAAGCGACCATGGGCTTCGATCAAGGTCAGGAAATCTGGCTTGATCACAAAGCTGTCGTAGTCGAACTGGATCAGTCGAGCCACTGAAACGGGGCCGGCAGCGGTGCTTGCGGAGGCGACGGGCGCCGCAGGCATCACCTGCGATTGGCTGGCGTTGGGATTTGCATTGGCACTGGAATTTGCACCAGTGCCGGAGCCAGCACCAGTACCTGCACCCGCACGGGGCGTGATGGGGGGCTGGGCAAGGGGTGTCAAAGGAGCTTGCGCACTACGCTCGACTACAGGCGCAGCCGGGGGGTCGAGCTTGACACCTGAAGCGCAGCCTGCCATTGCCGCAATGGCGGCGAGAGCCACCAGCCAATTCGTTCCTCGGTTCATTCAATCACTCCTTTTGTTATCCATGTTTACGAGCCACCCCGCAGGCCACACCCGAATGCTCCCTATTTAGATCATAACTCTCGCCTATTGCGCGTCTGATCTGCACGGTGACTCGGCTTAACGCGCGAACGGACCCCAGTCGGGCTCCCGCAGATCCCCGCCCTGCCCGGCCAGACGGGCCTTGATGCGGCCGTCCAAGGTGCTTGTCATGAGCGCTTCCTGATCACCTTGACGGGTGGCATAAACGATAAGTTTACCATTGGGCGCGAAGCTCGGACTCTCATCGGCGGTGGTTTCGGTGATCGCCGTGGCGTTGCCGGAGGCCAGGTCCATCACCTGCAGCTTGAAGCCGCTCCCCACCCGGGATGTGTAGGCAAGCGTCTTGCCATCGGGACTGAGCGCCGGCGAGATGTTGTAGCCGCCGTTGAAAGTGACACGTTCAGGCGTTCCACCGCTGGCGCTCACCCGATAGACCTGAGGGGCACCACCACGGTCGCTCACGAAATAGATGCTACGGCCGTCGGGAGAAAAGACGGGCTCGGTATCGATATAAGACGACTCGATCAGACGGCGCGGCTCACCGCCTTCGACGCTGATGAGGTACAACTGTGAGCCGCCCTCCCGGGACAGAGTGACGGCCAAGCTGCGGCCATCGGGAGCCCAGGCCGGAGCGCTGTTAGAACCGCGAAAGTTGGCCAGCAGACGCCGGCGGCCGCTGGCCACCTCGTGCACATAAACGACCGGTTTGCGGGACTCGAAGGAGACATAGGCCAACTGGTTCCCGCTGGCCGCCCAGGCCGGAGAGATGATGGGCTCAGGGCTGGCCAAGGCCGACTGCGCGTTTTCTCCGTCTGCGTCGGCCACCCAAAGGTTGAAGCGGTTGGTACCGCGAGTCACGTAGGCAATGCGGGTCGAGAACACGCCACGTTCGCCCGTGAGCTTTTCGTAGACGTAGTCGGCAATGCGGTGGGCCGCCAAACGCAGGTCACCAGCGGTCACGGCATAGCTTTGTCCGCTCAGGTCATCACCCTTGACCACATCCCAGAGGCGAAAACGGATGTCCCAGCGGCCATCGGCCAGACGTGTCACGCTGCCCGCTGTGAGGGCATCGGCGCCGCGCTGGCGCAGCGCGGCGAGATCGGGCCGGGAAGACTCGTCGACCAGCAGACCAGGCACATCAATCCCTCGGAGTTGGCCGCTGCGCTCCAGGTCGGCGCGGATGATGGCTGAAATTTTCTGCGGGGCACCCTCCTCGCCGCGAAAGGGCGCGACCACGATCGGCAACTGGGTGAGGCCGACGCCACTCACCTCGACGCGGAACTGGGCCAGTGCGGGGGCTGAGAGGCCAGCACCAATAAGCGCCAAGGTCTGGCGGCGCCTTTTGAATAGCAATGTGTTCATTCGCACCTATCTCCTTCGGACTGCAGCAAAGTCACCTGAGCCTCGGCAAGCAGGTCAGGCCGGTTCAAGCCTACCGCAGCCAAGCGGGTCCCTTCGCGCCTGCGATTTTCTACCCGCAAGCGGTTGACTGACTCTCGATCGCGGGCTTGCTCCCTGTGCCAAAGATGAAAAACTTCGGACGCCAAGTAGCCATTCCTGCGCAACAGACCCTGATTGTGCAGCCTCAAGACGAGGTCGGCATCCTCATGCCCCCATCCGGCAAAAGTCTCATCGAAACCATTGACTGTCGCCAAGTCGGACCACCACAGACCGAAGTTGCAACTGCGGATCCCTCTCCAGGAAAAGCGCGTTTGCACGCGTCCGGGTAGGCGGGGCCAATGAAGCAGATGGCCCAATTTGTTGACCTGTCCCGACAGGCGAAGGCGCAGCCAGTCCCCGGCCGATAGCGCCAGGGGATCCACCTCACCGGCCAACACCTGATCAGTGAACGCCGGGCTCAGCAACACACGGCTGCCATTGACGAACGCCCCGGGGCGGGCCAGTGCGCGGTGGGCGCGCACGAAGCCGGGGCCTGGTATGCAGTCCCCATCGAGGAAGACGATGTAGTCGGCGCCGGCCTCATGCGCCACACGTGCGCCCAGGTTCCGGGCTTTTGAGGCGGTGAAACCGGTATCGGGATGCCACGCATGCCAAACCGGGACCCTGGAGACTGGCAAGCCCGCCCTCAGTGCCTGCACATGCTCCGCTCGAGAGCCATCGTCGGCAATCACCAGCAAATCCTCAGCCGACAGTTGCGGTGCCAGGCTACGCAGCAGAGCCACAAGGGCGTCGCTGCGGTTGTACGTCAGGACAACAAACCCAATGCGCATCAGCGAGGCAGATCCCTGGACATCGGCGGCTGCTGCATGAGCCACAGCTTGAGGTAGCGGTAGTAGGTGCCCTCAGCGTTGGAGAAAGCCAGCATGAAGCCGCGCCGACCATCGAGAAAGCCTGCCTGGAGAAAATAAGTTCGGATGAAGGCCCAGCCGCCGCTGACCACGGCTCGAGAAAAACTCACCCGCTTCCCGCGCGCGGCCATGTCGCGGGCCCCAGCGCTGGAATAGCGATTGAGCTTGTCCAGGACCGACTCCAGGTCGGGGAAGCTGAAGTGAATGAGAGGCGCACTGAGATCAGCCACGCTCCCCTGAACGCGGACGGTGGCGTGGATTTCGGTCTCGGTGTAGCGGGCCTGGCCCCGGCGCCCGAGGCGGATGTTGAAATCTGGCCACCATCCGCCATGGCGCATGAACTGGCCGCAGTAGGCCGACAGCCGGGGGACTCGATAACCGTCGACATCGTGGCGCCCGATGGCGCGGCGAATTTCCGCAGCCAACTCGGGGGTGATGCGCTCGTCGGCATCCAGAGAGAAGAACCAGTCGCCCGTGGCGCGGTCAATTGCGCGGTTCTTTTGCGGGCCGTCGCCTGCCCAGTCCATCTCGAACACGATCGCGCCTTCTGCGCGGGCCAAGTCGACGGTGGCGTCGGTGCTGCCGCAATCCACCACCACCACCTCATCGGCGAAGCGGGCCGAGCGAATGCAATCCGCAATGTGCTGCGCTTCGTTTTTTGTGATGATGGTGACGGACAAACGCGGCATGGGCAGACCGAACGGGCTAGGCGGCAGAACGGACGGTTTGAACATGCCGAGGCGGCATAATCAAGCGAACTGTCCGGGCTGTGTCCCGGCAGCCAATTATTGCATCCCCTCCATGGACTCCCGCACCCCTGTGATCGTGGCTGGCGGCGCCGGCTACATCGGCTCGCACATGGTGCGCATGCTGCGCGAGCAGGGCTATCGGCCGATCACGGTAGACAACCTGTCCACCGGCCATGCGGACGCCGTTCAGGGCGCCGAGTTGCACCAGGGCGATATCGGCGACGCCGCCTTCATGGCTGCCCTGCTGCGTGAAACCCGCCCCGCCTGCGTGATGCACTTCGCCGCCTCCAGTCTGGTCGGCGAGTCCATGCAGCATCCGGGCAAATACTGGCGCAACAACCTGGTCCAAACCCTGTCCCTGCTCGACACGCTGGTCGCGGCAGGCATCCGGAATTTCATCTTCTCATCCACCGCTGCCGTCTTCGGCAATCCGCAACAGATCCCCATTCCCGAGGACCATCCCACCCGGCCGATCAACCCCTACGGTCACAGCAAGCTGGCGGTGGAACACCTGCTGCAAGACTATGAAGCGGCGCATGGCCTGCGCCATATCGTCCTGCGTTACTTCAATGCCGCCGGCGCGCATCCGGACGGTAGCCTGGGTGAGCGGCATGAACCCGAGACCCACCTGATACCGCTGGTGCTGCAGGTAGCCTCGGGAAGGCGGGCGGAGATCGCCCGCTTCGGGTCCGGGCACCCGACCCCCGACGGGTCCTGCATCCGCGATTACATCCATGTGCAAGACCTGTGCGAGGCCCATCTGCTGGCGCTCAAACGCCTGGAGGCTGGCGGCGCCAGCGGGACCTTCAATCTGGGCAATGGCCTGGGGCATTCCGTCAACGAGGTGATTGACACCGTCCGGCGGGTCACCGGCCACCCGATCCCGGTGCGGGACGACCCAGCCCGAATCGGTGACCCACCGGTGCTGGTGGCCGACTCGGCGCGCGCCAGGGCCGAGTTGGGCTGGTCCCCGCGGCTGCCCGACCTCCAAAGCATCGTGGCGCATGCTTGGCAGTGGGAACGACGTCCAGTTGGAGTGTCCGGTTGATGGGGTTGAACCTGAAAACCGTTCGCTGGCTGCTGCCCTACTTCCGTGGGACACGCCGGTTCTGGGTGCTGGCCGCACTGGCCACCGTGGTCACCGCCGCGACCGAGCCGCTGGTGCCTGCCCTGCTCAAACCGCTGCTGGACCAGGGGTTTGCGGGAGAAGGCATTCCGCTGTGGATGGTTCCGGCCGCCCTGCTGGGGCTGTTTGCGGTTCGCGGGACGGCGGGTTTCCTGGCCGACCTGGCCTTGGCGCGCATCACCCAGGACGGGCTGCTCGCCCTCAGGCGGGCGATGTTCGGCCGCATCCTGGACGCGCGCCTGGCCCTGTTCGGGAAGGAGAGCGCAACCTCCCTGTCGAACACGGTTGTCTTCGAGGTTCAGAACGGGGCGCAACTGCTGGTCAATTCCGTCATTGGCCTGCTCAAGGACGCGCTGGGGCTGCTGGCTTTGGTGGGCTACCTCGTCTACCTGAACTGGCAACTCACCTTGGTCGTGTTCTTGGTGGTGCCAGGCGTCGGCTGGATCATGCGCACTTTGTCCAAGCGCCTGTACCGCATCGCGCGCAGCACCCAGACCGCCACCAACAACCTGGCCTATGTGGTCGAGGAAAACGTGCTTGCAGCGCGGGTCGTGCGCCTGCATGGCGCCCAGGAGGGTCAAGCCGAGCGCTTTCGGGGGTTGAGCCTGGTACTGCGCCGGCTTGCGCTCAAGGCCGCAGCGGCATCGGCCGCGATCACGCCTCTGACGCACATGCTGGCCGCCCTGGCCCTGTCGATGGTCATCGCGATTGCGCTGTGGCAATCGCGCGCGGGGATCACCGTGGGCACGTTCGCCTCCTTCATCACCGCGGTGCTCATGCTGCTCGCACCCATCAAGCGCCTGTCCGAGGCCGCGACACCGATCGCCCGCGGGTTGGCCGCGGTCCAGCGCGGGATCGATCTGATCGAACTGACGCCGGCTGAGTCCGGTGGTGGACATGCACCGCCTCAATGCCAGGGCCGTGTCGATCTGCGCGGAGTCCGTGTGCGCTACCGCGAAGACCAGACCGCTGCGCTGGATAGCCTGAACCTGTCGATCGCACCCGGCCAGGTGGTTGCACTGGTGGGTCCCTCTGGCTCAGGCAAGACGACGCTGGCGAACCTGCTGCCCCGCTTCGTCGTCCCCGAGGCCGGTTGCGTGGAGCTCGATGGTGTAGACGTGTCGCAGTGGGATCTGGCCACACTCCGTCGCCAGTTCGCACTGGTGTCGCAGGATGTGGTGATGTTCAACGATACGCTGGCACGCAACGTTTCCATGTCGGAGGTGCCAGACCTGGTCCGTGTCAGGCACTGCCTCGACGCCGCGAACCTGGCTGATCTCGTCGATGGCCTACCCCAGGGGCTCGACACCATCACCGGCCATAACGCCACCGAGCTTTCTGGCGGTCAGCGCCAACGCCTGGCCATCGCGCGCGCCCTCTACAAGGATGCGCCGATCCTGATCCTGGACGAAGCCACTTCGGCCCTGGATGCCGCCTCCGAGCGGCTGGTCCAGGAGGCCCTCAAGCGATTGATGGCTGGCCGCACCACCGTCATCATCGCCCACCGCCTGTCCACCATCGAGCACGTGGACCATATCCTCGTGCTCGATCAGGGACGTGTCGTCGAGTCCGGGACACACCCGCAACTGCTCGCCATGAACGGGCTGTACGCCAGTCTGCACGCGATACAAGCCGGCACTGCACGCACCCCCGCCCTTGCGGTCGCAGGATGAACCGCATCCTGGTCATCGCGACCCGCCAGATCGGCGATGTCCTTCTCACCACCCCCCTGATTCACGCAGCCAGAAGGCGCTGGCCGAAGGCCCGCATCGACGTCCTCGGTTTCGAGGGTCAATTGGGCATCCTGAAGGGCAACCCGGATGTTGACCAATGCCTCGCCACCCCAGCCCGACTCGGATTTGCAGGCGCCTGGCGCCTGGGGCGCCAGCTCTGGCGTCGCTATGACCTGGCCTTGGTGTCGCAGCCGGGTGACCGGGCGCACCTCCTGGGCTGGATCGCCGCCCCCTGCCGCAGCGGGCTCCTGCCCGAATCCGGCGGCAGCAACTGGTGGAAGACCCGGCTGCTCGATCACGCGGTGACCAGTGCAGGCGATCGGGGTGAGGTCCATGTGGTGATGGAAAAGCTGAGGCTCCTCGAACCCTGGCCGGTACAGGGCGAGGCCTTCACGCCGGTGGTGCCGCCACCTCCGCGCCCCCTGCCCGCCGAACTGGGCGCAAGGCTAAGGCCAGGCCCGATCGTTGTCCATGTGCCCTCCATGTGGAGATACAAGCAGTGGCCGATCGAACACTTCGTCAAATTGGTACAGGGGCTGCTTCACGAGGGCCATCAGGTGGTGCTGACTGGGTCTTCCAGCCCCCGCGACCAGCAATGCATCGGCGCCTTGCGCGCTGAGGTTCATTCGCCAGACCTGATCGATGCCAGCGGGCAGTTGGACTTTGGTCAATTGGTCACCCTGCTGTCGGATTGCGTCCTTTACATCGGACCCGATACCTCGATCACCCACCTGGCGGCCGCCTCAGGCGCGCCCGTGCTGACCTTGTTAGGGCCCACCAATCCGCAACGCTGGGCACCCTGGCCAGTGGATGCAGGCAGGTCCATACACATCGTCCGACATGCCGCGATGCAAACCCTCAACAACATCACCTTGCTTCAGGGCCCCCAGGAATGCGTCCCCTGCGGACGCGCGGGCTGCGAAGACCACCACCACAGTCCCAGCGCCTGCCTGGAGTCCATCACCCCCGATTTCGCCCTCGCACAGGCGATGGCTATCATGGCCAAACCGAGCAGCAGATACGCCAGTTGATCGGGCGAGTCTCACCCGCAATCCAAAAGGAATTTGAATTGGAGTTGGTTAGCAAGCCGGATTTGGGCCCAGTGAACCGCGTCGTCGACGCGGTGTACGTGATGACGGTGAGATCGTTCACAGACCGCATCGCCCACATGAAGTCGGAGTTGGGCCGACATGGGATTGACTTCGAGTTCATGCTCGAACACGACGCCGACCAAATGCCCCCGGAGGTCGTTGCGCGCACCTTCGCGGCAGGCAGCGACATCTCGCGTGGTGCGCAGTCCCTGGTCCTCAAGACCCTCGCCACCTGGCGCCTGGCGCTAGCCCGTGGCCACCGGCGAATCCTCATTCTGGAGGACGATGCCTTGCTAGACCCCGATTTCAACGCGCGATTCGTTCAGGCCATGGAGGCCGCTGACAAGCTCGAGCCGGGATGGCTCATCTTCCTTGGCGGGCATGACACCAAGGTCCCGGATCGCTTCTTCCTGACGCGAGGACCCCTGGTCGAGTTGCCAATTGCCACCGCTGAGGGCTATGTGTGCGATGCCGAAGCCCTGCGCCGCCGCCTTGCATGGGTCGACGAACACAAGATTGACCTCGCCCTCGACCTGTTCATGCGCAAGCTCGACCCGATGCTCGGGACCCGGCAGTACTGGCTGACTCGGCCTCTCGTCGAGCAGGGCAGTGTCGTGGGGCTCTTCGACAGTGCGCTCGACGGGCAGCGCAATAAGCACAGCCGCACCTTCAACGTTCTGAGGAACAGGTGGAACAAATTCCAGCGACACAAACTGCGAGGGTTTCTCGTGCGACTGCAGGCGCGCATGGGTCGGATGACCAAGTGACCGAGCGCTTCAACCCCCTCCTGGTGGCGCGGATCCTGGTGATCCTCGCGCTTGTGACGCTCATGCGCTCACCGGCACTGGCTAATCTTTTTCTGGTCCTGCTGCTGGTCGTGGCCCTCGGGTCTGGCGCCATCCGGCAGCGGATCGCCCGCACCTGGCAGCAGCCGATGGTGAAGGGATCGGCGCTGCTCCTGCTGCTGCTGGCCGCAGGCATTTTGTACAGCGCCTCGGGATGGCGGGAGGGCCTGAGCCAACTCTGGGCCTGGCGGACCTTAGGCTTCATGGCCATCGCAGCCGCATTGTTCGACGATGTGCACTGGAAGCGGATCGCCCTGCGGACCTTCGCTGGCGTTACTGCCCTGGGCGCGTTAGCCGTGGTGCTGATGTCGATCCAGCAGACCGTGGCCTCGGGTCAGCACTTCCCGGTGGCGGTCACCTTGTTCCGAAATTACGCGACCCAGGGCATGACCTTCACCGCCGCACTTGTGGCGTGCGGCGCGCTCTGGCGGGTTGAAAACGGCCGCTGGCGCAGATTGTGGGGCGCCAGCGCCCTGCTGCTGCTCGTGGCCACGACCGTGGTCACCGAGGGGCGCAGCGGCTACCTCGTCCTGCTGGCCGCCGCCGCCGCCTTCGTTCTGGGCAGCCTTCTGCAAATGGGCCTGTCGCTCACCCGGGCCCTGGCTGGGGCCTTGGCAATCGCAGGACTGGGGCTTGCCTTGGTCACGGCCTCCCCAGTGGCGCGCCAGCGGATCGACCTGGCCCTGAGCGAAATGCGCAACTATGAGTCACAAGCCGATCAGATCACGTCCATGGGCCTGCGCATGTACTTCTGGCGGGATGCGGTGACCCTGATCTCCGAACGACCAGTTTTCGGTTGGGGCACGGGGAGCTACGCGAAGGTCCAAGGACAACTGGTGGTGGGCCGCAGCGGTGCCTCGGCGATGCCGACGACAGATCCACATAACCAGTACCTCAAGATCGCTGCCGAGAACGGGCTGTTCGGTCTTGGGATCTTTCTAGTTTTCTTGGTCAGTCTGTTGCGCCAGCAGCCCAGTGGGAGTTACCGGCTCGCGGGCCTGGCTGTCCTTGCGGGTTGGTGCGCGACCAGCCTGGCAAGTTCACACTTTTCGACCTTCCAGGAAGGGCATTTGCTCGCGCTCTTCCTCGGCATCACGCTAACGGCCGAGTCGGCAACACGGGGCAACTCGGGGTGATAGGCGCGCGAGGGCAGCTCCCAGCCGTCACAACAACACGATGTCGTACTGCTCTTGCCCCAGCGTCCCATCCGCCTGCAGCGAAATCGGCTTGCCGATGAAGTCCGACAGCCCCGCCAGGTGAGCGCTTTCCTCGTCGAGAAACAACTCCACCACCCGCGGCGCGGCGACCACCCGGTACTCCTTGGGGTTGAACTGGCGAGCTTCGCGCAAGATTTCGCGCAGGATGTCGTAGCAGACGCTGCGCGCGGTTTTCACCTGGCCTGACCCCTGGCAGGCCGGACAGGGCTCGCACAGCGCGTGCGCCAGTGACTCACGGGTGCGCTTGCGGGTCATTTCGACCAGCCCCAATTGGGAAAAGCCACCCGCCATGGTCTTGACCCGGTCGCGCGCAAGCTGCTTGCGCAACTCCGCCAGTACCGCCTCACGATGCTCGGGGCGCTGCATGTCGATGAAATCGACCACGATGATGCCGCCCAGATTACGCAGCCTGAGTTGGCGGGCGATGGCCTGCGCCGCTTCCAGATTGGTCTTGAAGACGGTCTCGTCAAAATTGCGCGCGCCGACGTAGCCACCGGTGTTGACGTCCACCGTGGTCAGGGCCTCGGTCTGGTCCACGATCATGTAGCCGCCCGACTTCAGGTCAACCCGACGGCCCAGGGCACGGGCGACTTCCTCGTCAATCGAATAGAGGTCGAAGATCGGCCGCTCGCCCTTGTACAACTGGAGCTTCACCGCAGCCTGCGGCATGAACTCTTGGCCAAAGGCCTGCAATCGCACGAACTGCTCGCGCGAGTCGATGCGGATCGTCTGCGTCTCCTCGGTCACCAGGTCGCGCAGCACACGCTGGAGCAGGTCCAGGTCTTGATGCAGCAAGCTGGTGGGTGGACGCAGGCCGGCCGCTTCACGGATGCGAGCCCAGGTCTTGCGCAAGTAGGCAATGTCCTCAGACATTTCGGCGTCGCTGGTCTCTTCTGCATTGGTGCGCAAGATGAAGCCGCCGCCACCGCCCTCCTCCGGCTTACCCACAAGTGCCTGGACCCGGGCACGCAGCGCGTCGCGCTGGGCAAGCGGGATCTTTTGCGAGACGCCCACATGGTCGTCCTGCGGCAAATAGACCAGCAAGCGGCCGGCAATGCTGATCTGGGTGGACAGACGTGCGCCCTTGGTGCCGATCGGGTCCTTGATCACCTGGACCAGCAGGGACTGACCCTCGAACACCTGCTTTTCGATGGGCACCGCGCCAACCACCTGCCGCCCGGCGAAGGCCTCGCCTTCGGCCGGACGTTGCCAGACGTCGGCCACATGCAGGAAGGCGGCGCGCTCGAGGCCAATGTCGATGAAGGCCGACTGCATGCCTGGCAACACCCGGGCCACCTTGCCAAGGTAGACATTGCCGACGATACCGCGCTCGAGTGTGCGCTCGACGTGCAGCTCTTGGACAGCGCCGGTTTCCACGACAGCCACCCGGGTCTCCTGCGGGGACCAGTTGATCAGAATGTCTTGCGCTGCGCCCATGCGATATGTCCAAAAGGTCGGTGCCAGGCGATTGACCGGCGGGATCTGCGGCGACTGCTCAGGGCAGCAGGCCGACGCGCCGCAGCAGGACGGAGGTCTCGTGCATCGGCAAGCCCATGATGCCAGAGTAGCTGCCGTGGATGCCGGTCACATGCATCGCCGCCTGGCCCTGGATGGCATAGGCCCCTGCCTTGCCGCGCGGCTCGCCAGAGGCCACATAACGCGCGATCTGAGCCGGGCTCATTCGCTCGAAAGTCACACGGGATTCGCACACCGTGTCGATCCCGCGCCCCGCTCGCCCGGGGACAGCGAAGAAGGGCGCACGGATTCGGGTTGAGGTGGGCAAGGCCTTTCCCGGGTGCGGCAGGGACGATGCTGGTACCCACAGGGCCACGGCGGTCAGCACCCGATGGGTGGCTCCAGTGAGCGCCCCTAGCATGCGGGCGGCATCGCGGTCGTCCAGCGGCTTGCCAAAAATCTGCCGGCCGCGGGCCACCGTCGTGTCAGAGCACAGCACCGGCGCCAAGGGCAGGCCACGCCGCTCAAGCCGGGCGACCGCCGCCTCGAGCTTGAGACGGGTGACACGCTTGACGTACCGGGCGGGTGCCTCGCCGGGCAAAACCGCCTCCAGGGCCTCGGCGTCTTCGTCGTCTGTGGGCAGCAGCAACTCAAAGGCTACGCCGAGTTGCTCGAGCAGTTGTCGTCGGCGTGGGCTTTGGGAGGCCAGGTAAATGAAGCCGGGGGGCGCGCCCAGTGCGGCGGCACTGGCTTGGACCGGCAGTGCCTGGCTACGGCGAACGCGGCCCAGGGGCGTGGATTTCGAAGGCATGCTCACTCGCGGTGATAAGGGTGGCCGGCGTTGATCGACCAGGCCCGGTACAACTGCTCCACGAGCAACACCCGCACCATGGCATGGGGCAGCGTCAGGTCGGACAGGCGAATGCGTTCGTGTGCGGCTTGGCGAAACGCCGGCTGCAGCCCGTCGGGGCCGCCGATCACCAGTGCCACATCATCGCCACCGAGTTGCCACTCCCGCAGCTTGGCGGCCAGGGCCTGTGTGCTCAGGGTCGTGCCCCGCTCGTCGAGAACCACCACCCGGGCGCCACGGGGGATCTGGGACTCGATGCGCTCACGCTCGGCGGCGTAGAGGGTCTCCAGGGTCTTGGAGCTGCGCGGCTCGGTCTTCACCGCGCGCAGTTCCAGCTTCAATTCGGGCGGGAAGCGCTTGGCGTAGTCGTCCCATGCCGTTTGCGCCCAGTCGGGGACGCGCTGGCCGACGGCCACCACGCAGAGCTTCATGCCGGTCAGCGGGTCTTTTGGGCTGCTGGGGAGGCCTTCTTGGCGGCAGGCACTGCCCGCTTGGCGGCCGGCGCGGCCTTCTTGGCAACAGGTGACGCAGCCTTTTTGGCAGGTGCCGGCTTGCCGGCTGCAAGACGGCTGGCGGCGGACGTGCCACTCGGGGATGGGGTGGCGGGCTTGGTAGCCGCCTTGTTCAAGCCGGACTTCCCGGCCGACTTGCCAGCAGGACGAGCGTCGGACATAGCAGCGGCCTTGGCCGATGATTTGCGTGCCGGCTTGCCATCTTTGGCCGCCTCATCGGCTGCCCGCTGGCCCTTGAGCGCGGCGCTGCTGCGACGCAGGGAAGGGAGAGCCGCTTTTTTCTTGCTGTTAGCGCCCTCGGCACGCACCGGTGCAGGTGCCGCCGGCTTGGGCGCACCGAGCTTGAGACGTATGGGCTTGTCGCCCCAGATCTCCTCGAGCTGGTAGTAGCCGCGAATAGCCGGCTGCATGATGTGGGCGACCGCGGCGCCGCAGTCGACGATGATCCACTCGCCGTTGTCCTCACCCTCGATACGGGGCTTGCCAAAGCCCGCCTCGCGCACCGCGTCGCGGGCGCTGGCCGCCAGGGCCTTGGTTTGGCGGTTGGAGGTACCCGAGGCGATGATCACCCGCTCGAACAAAGGCGAGAGGTGTTCGGTGTTGAAGACCTGAATTTCCTGCGCCTTCACGTCTTCCAGGCCCTCCACGATGGCACGCTGGAGGCGCTGGGTATCTTTCTTGGCGGCGGTGGAATCAGTCATCAGGTCGGTGAGTAAAGGTGATGTTGCGCAATATAACGGGCGACGGCAGGCTCGAGGAGCCCGTCGGGGCTCTGCCCCTGCGCCAGTGCCTGGCGGATGCCGGTGGAGCTGACCGCCAGGGGAGGCAGCGGCAGATC
>JAURKV010000111.1 GCA_030831585.1 Ramlibacter sp.
GACATGGCCGGTAACCTGTCGGTGGAGAGCCCCGCGCTGGCAGTGACTGTGGTGGCGCCACAAAACACCGGATCGGTTGGCGATGTCGATGGGGACGGCATTTCCTTTGCAGTCGAGGCTGCCGGCGGCGACCTGAACGCCGACGGGGTGGCCGATTCAGATCAGCGTGACGTGGTGGCGCTGGCCATGAGCGACGCTCGGTATGTGGCGATCGATGCCAGCGTCCAGGACGAAGGCGCGGTCTCGGCGCTGGTCTCCGACCCGGTGCTCAACCCGGGCGGGAACCTGCAGGTCGTGGTGCAGCTTGACCAGGTCTCTGCCACCTCGGTGAGCGCCAACCAGCGTGCGCAGGCCCTGCGCGTCACTTCTCGTGGCCTGACTCTGCTGGATGCCACCGATGTTCTGGGCTTCCGCTACTACCCGCAGGTGGTTGGCGGCGGTGCGGTCGACGCCGCGGTGGTCGATGCCTTGTCGAATGAGGTCATGCAGGTCTATCTGGGGCAGATTCAGCGGATCGACATCCGCCTGCCTGAGGGCCTTTACAACCGCTTCTACAAGGTCAGCCCATCAACTGGCGAGGTCAGCTTGTTTGACTGGGATCCCGTTTCTGGGACCGGCGCCCTGTTCTCCGACACCAATCAAGATGGCACGATCGATCGGGTCTCCTTGTATGTGCGAGACGGCGGTCGAGGTGACGATGACGGTGTCGCAGACGGTGTGGTGGTCGACCCTGGATTTGCCGGGCAGATTGCGTTGCGCACGCAGGAACTCGCTGTGCCGATACGAGACGACGCGGAATCGCGGCAGGGCCGTGATTCGATGGGTATCGCCCAGGAGCTGGTATGGGTGAGGGATTGGCTACTCGATGATGACCTTCAGCGCCGGCTCAGTGCGCCGCACGATGGCGTGCTGACACTGGCCCACCTTCGCGGAGTGCCGATCATCGAAGAGACTCCGGACCTTCGGCCGGATTACAGCTGGGTGCGAACTGGACTCGATGGAAGCCTGCGCGCTCATGTCCAAACCTTCAATCGCAATGGCGAACCGGTCGACTGGACTTACCTGGGCGAGGCCTGGCGCTTCGACGATCAACCAGCCGAGTCCGAGGATGCGGCGCCAGAGGCGCCGAACGACGTTAAGCCCGACCTATCCAGTGGCGCACTACTGCGGCTTGCGCCCTGGGACGTTACCCGTGGCGGCTTCGGAGTGGTCGTGGTTCGCAGTGAGACCCCAGGCCTGGCAGTGCTGCGGGGTCAGGGTGATGTACAGGTGCGCGCCGGCGAGGTCCTGCAACTGCAGCTACGGCCCGACACCTTCTCGCATTCCGATGCCGATGCACGAGTGGCGCTATCACTTCGGCCGGTACAAGGCGAGGCCTTGCCCAGCTGGCTCACTTGGGACGGTGCTCATGGACGCCTGTGGGCGTCGCCGCCCGCGGGCTTGCAGGGGGCTCTCCTGCTGGACCTGATGGCGCAGGACAGCTTCGGCGGCGAGGCCTATTGCCGATTCGAGTTGTCGGTACAACCGGACCTGGCCAGCGCCGCCAGTGCCGGGCGCGCAGGCCTCGCCGACAAGTTCAAGGCCGCCAGGGCAGCAAGCGCTATGGGGATGCTGGACGGGTGGACGAATGGTTGAACCCTTGCCCTCCGAAGGCGCTGCTGAACCGGCGACTCAGGACGCTGCAATGGCCACGCACACCGTGCTCGCCAGCTCGGCGCTGCGTCTGCTGGAGCTCGGTCGACGTGCCCGCGAGGCGACGTCGGTCGATGCGCTCGACTTTCTGCTGCTCAATGCAACGCATGGCCTGTTTCCGTACCGGCAGGCGGTGTTGTGGAAGTCGACGCGTGAAGCCCCAGTGGTGTCTGGCGTGGCGCAGTCCGACCCCCAGGCGCCTTATCTGCAGTGGTTGCGGGACCTGCCGCTTCGGCTCGAGCTGTCAACCGAACAATCAGCTTCGGTGCAGGTCGACCAACTCGATCCGGTCCTTCAGGAGGAGTGGCGCGAGTGGTTGCCAGGCTTTGCCTGTTCGTTCGCGCTGGGAGAGGGCCGTGGCCACGTACTTTTCGCGCGTGACGCTGCCTGGTCCGAGGTCGAACTGCGCTTGCTGGCGGACTGGGTAGGGCAATGGGATCATGCTCGCGGCGCGATGCTGTCCCGGCGGCCGGCCTGGCGCTGGCGTGACTGGTTGCAGCCGCAGGACGGGCCAGACGCTGGCCCCAAGCCCCCTTGGTGGAAGCGTAAGCGTTACTACCTGGCGCTGGCCCTGATGGTGTTTTTGTTGTTTCCGGTACGGCTGTCAGTGTTGGCGCCCGGCGAATTGGTGCCTGCCAATCCGGTGGTGGTTCGCGCACCCATGGAGGGCGTGATCGAGAAGTTTCACGTGCGGCCTAACGCGCTGGTCAAAGCAGGCCAGCCCCTGTTCGAATTCGACCAAGCCCTCGTTGCCAGCAGGCTGGAAGTTGCCCGACAGGCCCTGGTTTCCGCGCAGGCTCAGTTCCGGCAGACCAGCCAGCTGGCCCTGGCAGATCCGAAGTTCAAGGCCGAACTCGCCTCGCTGGCCGGCCAGGTCGAGGAACGCAAGGCCGAATTCGAGTACCTGCAAAAGCAGAATCAACGCTCTGTGGTGGTGAGCCCCGTCGACGGGTTGGTTCTGGTCGACGATCCCAGCGCCTGGATTGGTAAGCCGGTGCCGGTGGGGGAACGGGTGCTTCGCGTGGCGGCCAGCGACGACATCGAGGTCGAGGCCTGGCTTCCCGTGGCCGATGCGATCCGGCTGGCACCGGGCGACCCGGTCGTGCTCTACCTGCAGGCGGATCCGCTCGCGCCGGTGCGCGCTCGGATCCGTTTCGTGGCCCATGAGGCCCAAGTCCGACCGGACGGCGGCATGGCCTACCGGGTCCGCGCCGCCCTCGAGATCTCCAGCAATCACCGGGTGGGCCTCAAGGGCACTGCCAAGCTGTCGAGCGACTGGTCGGTGATGGCTTATTGGCTGGCCCGCCGGCCTATGGCGGTGGTGCGCACGACTCTTGGTTGGTGACCCGGTGAAACCAGGTACACCGCCAGCAGAGGATATGCGCCAGTCCGCGAAGCAAGCGGACTCTGAGGCCGCTGACACTCGCGCCAGGCTGGCGAGCCGCTGGCCCGAGCTGCGCGATGAACTGGACATACAGCCTGGCCCCGCGCACGCCAGTGGAGAGCCCACCTGGGTGTTGCATGATCCAGCACGCCAGCTTTTTTTTCGCATCGATTGGCTCAGCTTCGAGATCCTTGCACGCTGGGGCTATGGCGACGCTAGCGCCATTCTGGCGGCGATCGCTCACGACACCCCCCTGGAGGCAGGCTTGGACGATGTCAAGCGAGTGCTCGCCTTTCTCACCGAGCAGCAGTTGCTGCGGCCAGAGGGCGAAGAGGCACTAGCCCGTATGGTGGAGCGGCGGCAGGCTTCACGCAGCAGCTGGTGGAGCTGGCTGATTCACCACTACCTCTTTTTCCGCGTACCACTTTGGCGGCCGGACGCCTGGCTGGGTCGATGGCTCCCGGTAGCCTCATTTTTTTTCAGTCGGCGCTTTCTCGGGTTCAGCCTGGCGGCGGCCGGCCTGGGTCTGGTGCTGGCAGCGCGCCAATGGGAAACCCTGCGAACCTACCTGTTTGACAGTTTCAGCTTAGAGGGACTGCTCTCCTACGCGCTGGCGTTGTCGGCGGTGAAAGTGCTGCACGAGTTGGGGCATGCCTTCGCTCTCAAGCGCCATGGTGGGCGGGTCCCGGCGATGGGAGTTGCCTTTTTGGTCATGACGCCCATGGCCTATACCGATGTCAATGAAGCCTGGCGTATCACCGGGCGCTGGCAGCGGCTGCAGGTCTCGGGGGCTGGCATGGCAACCGAAGGGGTGGTGGCAGCTTGGGCGCTGTTAGCTTGGGCTCTGGTGCCGGACTCGGGCCTGCGCTCGGCGCTGTTCTTCCTTGCAACCACGAGCTGGGTCATGTCGTTGGCGCTCAACGCTAACCCCTGCATGCGATTTGACGGCTACTTCATCTTGTGTGATTGGCTGGATTTCCCGAACTTGCACGCCCGCAGCTTCGCGCTTGCGCGGTGGAAGTTGCGCCAGTGGTTGTTTGGTCTGACTGACGAACCGCCCGAGCACTTCCCACGTGGCAGGCGCTGGGCGCTGATCACGTTCGCCTGGTCAGTCTGGATTTACCGGTTGGTGCTCTTCTTGGGTATTGCGCTGCTGGTCTACCACCTCTTTACCAAGCTGCTTGGGGTGCTTCTCTTCGTGGTCGAAATCTACTGGTTCATCTGGTATCCAGTACGGCGCGAACTTCTGGCTTGGTGGGAACGTCGTAGGGAGATCTTTGTTCAGGGTCGGGCCCGGCTCAGTGCCCTGCTTGTATTGGTTTTCCTTACCGGGTTGGCCTTGCCACTGCCATCCTGGGTTTGGGTCAGTGCCCAGCTCAAGCCGGCCGAGCTGTGGGCGATACATGCTCCGGTAGGCGCATATATAGAGGCGCTGCCGGTGGCCGATGGTGAGACTGTACCCAGAGGTGCTGTGCTCCTGGGCCTCTCGGCACCCGAGATTCGTATGCAGGCCAACCTGCAACAGGCGCGTTGGGCGCGTGCTCAGTGGGAGGCCGTATCCTCTTCCATTCCCCAAACCGAGAATCGGCCCATGGCCACCGCCCGGGCCCAGGGTGAGGCGGCGCTCGCCGAGTACAACCGCAGCCGCCAGGCACTGGCCCAACTACAGCCCCGGGCCCCGTTCGATGGACGCCTGTTCTTTCTGGACCCCGACTTGGCCAAGGGCCAGTGGGTGGGGGCACGTGAGCGCTTGGCCTACCTGGTCGGGCCAGGCCCGTGGCGGCTGGAGACCTGGCTGGAGGAGGACCAGGTGCGGCGAGTCCCGGTGGGCGCCAAGGCCCATTTCTTCTCTCCGTCGCTAGGCCGGACGCTAGCCGCACGGGTCGACATGATCGACACCGACCGCGCACAGGCATTACCCGACCCGATGCTTGCCGCACCATCAGGAGGCCATGTGCTGATTCGGGAGTCCAAGGGGGAGTGGATCCCGGAGCGATCGGTCTACCGGGTCACACTCGCGCTCGAGGAGCCTTTGCCAGAGGGCTGGAGCCAGGTCGCGCGTGGCGACCTGATCCTGTCTGCAGGCGCCCGCTCGTCCCTGTGGGCGCTGATGGAAAGCGCGGTCTCGGTGCTCTGGCGCGAGATGAGTCCCTGACCAGGCCTAACTTACTTCCAGACCGCCCGCAGCACCCGCATCACGTTGCCGCCGAGCACCTTGCCAATGTCCTCGTCGCTGTAGCCATGGGCGACCAGCCATCGCAGGATGTTCTTGGAGCTCTCGCGGGGGTTTTCCACACCCTTCACGTATTCGACGCGCGGGAATTCTTCGGTGTTGCGTGTTTCGCTGTTCGATAGAAACTTGGCGAACTTCTTGTGTAGCCCGACGTGGTCGCCCCAGTTGGTGTCGGTGCCAAAGCAGACATGGTCGATGCCAATCAGGTTGACCACATACTCGAAGTGCTCCATCACCGAGTCGATGTCATGGGTACGCCGGTTGTAGGTGATGGTGGTGTGGGGCGCCGCCTCGATGCCCACCACGCCCCCGGTGGCGGCCACCGCCTTGATGGCCTCGTCGGTAGCCAGGCGCTTGGAGTTCCACAGCTTGCGCGCGCCGGTGTGCGACATGCAGATCGGTACCGAGGAGGTCTCAGCCGCGTCAATCGCGGTGAGCGTGCTGCCGTGGGAGACATCGATCAGCATGCCCACCTTGTTCATGCGCTGGACCGCCCGCTTGCCAAACGCGGTCAAGCCGGAGTCGCGGTCTTCCTTGAGGCCGCTGCCCAGTGCGTTGGACTCGGAGTAGGTCAGGCCCAGCAGGCGCACGCCCAGGCCGTACATGATGTCGATGCGATCGAGCTCGTTCTCGATCGGCATGGCGCCCTCGATACAGGCCACCCAGGCGATCTTGCCCTGGGCGCGAACCTGCTCGATCTCGTCGGCGGTGCGCACGTGGACCAGGAAGTCCTGGTGGGCCACGTCGCACAGGCGCATGCCCAGGTCGTGAACGATGTCGGTCCACTTCCAGCCGTTGTGCGAGGTGATGCAGCAGGAGCCGTTCATGAGGTTGTCAAAGGTGACATCCAGGTAGGACTCGGCCAGCCCCTCGTAGGCGCAGAAGGAGCGCCCCCGGTGCCGCTGCATGCCGTACTGGTTCAGGTCTTTGGGGTTGTAGACCGGGTGCTCGTGCATCGAGACGATCAGCTTCTCCTCGGCCAGGCGAAGCATGCGCTTTTCCTGCTCGGGGGTGAGGGGAACCAACCACTCCGGAATCCGGTCCTTGGAGGTCAGGTCGAACTCCATGTAGTCCTCACCTGGGGTGAGGTAGTCGTAGGCCTTGTAGCCCTTGTAGCCTGTCTTGATTCCCATGATGTGTTGTCCTTTATTTGGCGCCGCGAAGCTTGAGATTGAGCAGGGAGATCATGCTGATCGCCCCGTTGTTGGAAGAGGGGTTGGGCAGGTAGCCGTCAAACTTGGTATTGGCCACGAAGATCAGATTGGGCACCCAGACCGAGAGGGTCGGGATCTGGTTGACCACCACCTTCTGCGCCTCGTCCATCGGCTTGATGCTCTCGGCAATCGTGGCCGACTCCTTGGCGTCGAGCGCCCACTTCTCCAGGTCCGGGTCAAAGAAGCCCGAGTAGTTGAGGAAGGCCTCCTTGCCGTAGAGGTTGTAGAAGGAGTCGTAGACCACGACGATAGCGCCCCACTGCACGAAGAGCATTTCATACTCCTTCGTCTTGGACTGGCGGTCCATGTAGACCTGCCGGTCGATGGGCTCCAGAAGCAGTTCAATCCCGGCCTGGCGCGCGTCCTCGCGGATGATGCGCACCGACTTGTCGTAGTCTGTGCGTGAGCCCTCGTACATCATCTTCAACGACAGCTTCTTGCCGTTTTTCTCGACGATGCCGTCGCCGTCTGTGTCGGCGTAGCCCGCGTCCTTCAGGACCTTCTTGGCCGCCTCAATATTGAAGGCCGGGTACTCAATCTTCGACTTGACGAAGTCCTTGTAGATAGGCGACACGGCGCCGTTCATCGGAACGCCAGCGCCTTCGAGCGCAAGGCGGACAATCTTGGGCCGGTCAATGCAGTGCGCAATGGCCCTGCGCACCGCAACGTCGGCGGCAAACTCGCTCTTCTTGCCGTTGAAGCCGATGTAGGAATAGCCCGGAGAGGCCGGCTCAAAAATGCGGTACTTCGGGTTCTTGCGGAACTGAGCGGCCATCGAAGGCAGAAACTGCCGGCTGGTGGTGTCGATTTCGCCGGTTCGCAGGGCGAGCACCAAGGAGTTGTCGTCCTTGTAGACCCGGTAGACGATGCGGTCGATCACCGGGCGCCCGAGCGCCGCTGGCCAGTCGGGGTTGCGCTCGACGATGTAGTACTGGCCCTTTTTCCAGTCGGTGAGCTTGAAGGGCCCGAGTCCGGTCACGCCGCCTGCGTCGTCGTTGAGGGTCATGGGCGCGGTGACTTTTTCCCAGCGATGCTTGGGCATGGGCGAGACCCAGAACATCATCACGTCCATGAAGCCGACCTGGGCCGCCTTGAGCTTGAACTCGACGGTCAGGTTGTCGATCTTGCGCACGGAGGCGACGTTGCTAAAGCGCGTGTTCTGGAACAGCTTGTGCTTGACGAGGTACTCGCTGGTGAAGATCAAGTCGTCCGCAGTGAAGGGGACCCCATCGTGCCACTTGATATCCGGGGTGAGCGTGACGATGAAGGTGGTGGCCTTGTCCTTGACCTCCACGTTGCGGATCAGGGTCGACTTGACGTTGCCGTTGGCGTCCATGTAGCCCAGTCGTGGCATGACGGACTCTTGTAGCACCGCTGCGTTCACATCGTTACTGGACCAGAAGTTGAGCGTCTGGATGTCGCCCAGCAGGCCGATGTTGAGGACCACGCCTCGCTTGGACTGGGCAAGGGCAGGGCCTGCTGCAGCGGCCGCCGTCAGGGCCATGCCCATTTCCATGAATGATCGTCTGTTTGTCATCGGAGATCTCCTTTCGGTGAGTGTGCACATGGGGCGCGGGTTTTCAGTCACGCTTGGGGTTGAGCGTCTCGTTGATGCCCAGCCCCAAGAGGTTGAAGGAAACGACAAAAAACATGATGGCCAGCGAGGGGCAGACGATCAGCCACCAGGCATTGAATTGTTGGCCGCCCTTGAAGGCGGTTTGGAGGATGCCGCCCCAGGACCAGGCGTTGGGGTCGCCCAGGCCGAGGTAGCTCAGCCCCGCCTCGGTAAGGACGGCGGTGGCCATCACGATGGTCAGGTCGACCAGGGCGGGCCCTGCGGCGTTGATCAGGATGTGCTTGAACATAATCGTCCGGCGCGGAATGCCCAGAACGATGGCGGCCTCGATATAGGGAAGGCTGGCCAGTTTGAGCGTCGAATTACGTACGATCCGCGCCAAAGTCGGCCAGGAAAAAATCCCAATGACGATCGCCACCGTCGTGGTGCTGGGCCCGACGATGGCTGAGATCAGGATCATCAGCGGCAGGGTGGGGATGGTCATCGCGATCTCGATCACGCTGTCAATCAGCGCGCCTGCGCGGCCACCGAAGTAGCCAGATATCAAGCCGAGCGGCAGCCCGATGACGCTGGCGACGATGACCGCAGTCACCGAAATGAAGAGAGAGGTACGGGCTCCCCAGACGATCTGGTCGAACAGCTCCAGGCCAAGCGAGTCGGTGCCTAGCCAGTGCGCCGCTGACGGCGGCGCCAGCGGCATGGCGTCGTTGTAACCCGAGGGGTAGGGCACGAGCATCGGGCCCAGGATGCCCACCAGCAGAACCAGGGTGATGCCGGCAAGTCCGATCATCCCGAGGCGGTGACCGGCCATGGCCTGGGCAAAGCTGCGCTCCTTCCTCATTTAGCGATCCCTCCGCTCAGCTTGATACGCGGATCGAGCCAGGCGACGACGAGGTCGGTCACCAGCGTCATTGCGATGACGCTGAACGCCAGCACGATGAAGGCGCCCTGGAGCAGGGGGAAGTCCTGCTTTTGTACCGCCTCGTAGATCATCGAGCCGACGCCTGGCCATGAAAAAACGGTTTCGGTGAGCACTGCGCCTGCGACCATCTTGCCGAGCATGAGCCCGGTCACTGTGACGGTGGGAATCATCGCGTTACGCAGGGCATGGCCCCAAATCACCGCCCGGTCACCGACGCCCTTGGCTCGCGCGGTGCGGATGTAGTCCTCCTTCAGAACGTCCAGCATGCTGCTACGGGTGTAGAGGACGATCTGGGCCAAATTGACAATCACCAAGGTGATGGTCGGAAGAATCATGTGATACGCGATATCCAAGAGGCGTTCGTCGTCGTCGATGCCAGGCGTGACCGCCCCGCCGACTGGCGTGAGGTCTAGTTCGAGGCTGAAGACATAAACCAGGATGAAGGCGATCAGCGGAATGAATATGGAAATACCCAGGACGATGAGCGTGCTCACCGACTGGTCGATCCAATTGCCCTTGTGCCGCGCGGTGTAGACCCCCAAGGGGATGCCGATCATCAGGGTGATGGCCAAGGAGGTCCCCACCAGCAGCAAGGTCCAGCCCAGGCAAGGCAGGATGATGTCGCCGACCGGCTCCTTCAGAAAGAAAGATTGCCCAAGCTCCAGGTGAGCGAGGTTGCGCAGGAACAGCCAGTACTGCTCCAGCAGGGACTTGTCCAGCCCGAGCAGGGTGTTGAGGTAGGCGACGTCCTGCGGCGACATCGAGTCGCTGATGAAGACGGTGGTGGGGTCGCCCGGCATCAGCCTCACGATCAGGAAGGTGACGGTGATCGCGGCCAGGAAGGTCAGCGCCCCCTTGAAGATCCTTTGTACGATGTACTGCAGCATGGGCTCGGCCTTCAGGCGGGTGCCGTGAACAGGTGGCAGCGAACCTGGTGCCCAGGTTCTACTTCCTGGAGCACCGGTTCGACCGCTTTGCACACCGCCGTTGCCTGCGGGCAGCGAGTGTGGAAACGGCAGCCACTGGGGGGATTCAGGGCGTTGGGGATCTCGCCCTGCAACAGGATGCGGGGCTCCCGGCGCCCAGTGGTGGGCTGGGGCGCGGCCGAGATCAGCGCCCGGGTGTAGGGATGCAGGCGCCGCTTGAAGAAAGCATCGCGGGGCGCCAGCTCGACCACCTGACCCAGGTACATCACCATCACCCGGTCGGAGATGTGGCGCACCACACCCAGGTCATGGGTGATGAACAGGTAGGTGAGGCCCAGCTCCCGCTTGAGGTGGCTGAAAAGGTTGAGGATTTGCGACTGCACCGACACGTCGAGTGCCGACACGGCCTCGTCGCAGATCAAGACCTTCGGACCCAGGGAGAGCGCACGGGCGATGCCGATGCGCTGTCGCTGGCCACCTGAGAACGCAAAGGGGTAGGAATTGGCCATGTCGGGCTGCAGGCCCACCCGCTCGAGCAACTGGCCCACTGCCACTCGTGCGGCCGCTGCATCGGCCACCTTGCCATGGACCCGCATCGGCTCGGCCAGCGCGTGCCCCACGCTCAGGCGCGGGTTGAGCGAGGCGTAGGGGTCCTGGAAAATCATCTGGATGCTTTGCCGCAGGTGCCGGTCTTGCGCGCCCTGTGCGCCCCCGATGTCTTGCCCCTCGAAGCGGATCGTTCCTGCCGTGGGCTGCTCAAGCCGGACGATGGTGCGCCCCAGCGTGGACTTGCCCGAGCCTGATTCACCGACGACGCTGAGCGTCTCGCCCTGTACCAGGTCGAGGTCGATGTCGTCGAGCGCGTGGACAAACTGCCGCTCCCGCTGGAACAGCGACTTCTTCAGTCCGAAGTGCTTGGTCAGGCCCCGGATCTCGAGCAGCGCGGTCACGGCGTCACCTCCTGGCCGACCGCCCAGCACGCGACCTGGTGGCCAGTGCCGATGGACGTGAGGCGAGGAACGTCGCGGGTGCAGACGTCGCGCGCCTGCGCGCAGCGGGGCGCAAATCGACAGCCCGGCCCGAAATTGCCGATCGAGGGTACCGAGCCGGGAATTGAATGCAGGTCCCCCGAGCTGCCAGCCAGGGAGGGAAGCGAGGCGAGGAGGCCCTGGGTGTAGGGGTGCTGTGGCCGGTCGAAGATGTCCTCGGCGCTGCCACTTTCCACCACCCGCCCAGCGTACATGATGACCACCTCGTCGCAGGTCTCGGCCACCACGCCGAGGTTGTGGGTGATCAGCATGATGGAGCCTTCGGTCTGCTCCTTGATGTCTTGCATCAGGGCCAGAACCTGGGCCTGGATGGTGGCGTCCAAAGCGGTGGTGGGCTCGTCGGCCATCAGCAGCTGCGGCCGACAGGCGACCGCGATCGCGATCATGATCCGCTGGCGCATGCCCCCCGAGAGCTGGTGCGGGAACTGGTCATGGCGTTGCTCCGGGTTGGCAATGCCGACCTGGCGCAGCAGATCGATGGTGGCGGCGCGGCGCTCGTCGGGGCCCATGCCAGGGCGGTGGATTCGCAGCACCTCACCGATTTGGCGTCCTACGGAGTGAACCGGGTTGAGGGAGGTCATGGGTTCCTGGAACACCATGGAGATGTCTCGGCCGCGAATCCGCTCCATCTCGGATTCGGACTGTGCAAGCAGGTCGCGGCCCCCGAACAGGATTTCACCGCCCATGACGGCGGCCGCCTGCGGCAGCAGACGCAGCACCGACAGTGCCGTCATGCTCTTGCCGCAGCCTGATTCGCCCACCACTCCCAGCACGCTACCCGCACGAATGGAGAAGCTGAGGTCGTCGATCAGCTCGCACACCTGCCCGTCGATCCGGAACCCGAGGCGGTAGCCGCGGAATTCAAGCAGGGCGGGTGCCGGTGTCACTTAGCTCACCTCTCCGGGTGATCGCCCAGGGCAGGCGTGAGTCCGGGCCCCTGGCGATGGCCGGGGCGTCCGTAAAGGCTGGGAGCGCGCGAACTCGGTGCGTGAGTTGCGGTGCATAGGCACGGGCGTTGGCAAACGTGGTTACTGCTGAAGGGTGTCTCCGGACATGCTATCGGGCGCCGCTATGATGTGTCCAATGAATTTTCACCATACACGATATGGCTGCTGTTCATGATAAATACGGCATTCGATCTGAATCTGGTGCGTGTCATGCTGGCCGTGGCCAAGCACCGCAATGTCACGGCGGCCGGGCGCGAGCTCGGGCTCACCCAGTCCTCCGTGAGCCACTCCCTCAAGCGGCTGCGTGAGCTGTGCAATGACCCGCTGTTTGTCCGCACCGGTGCGGGCATGGTGCCCACGCCCGCCGCGCAATCGATGGTCGAGCCCCTGGAGAAGGCCCTATCCGCCCTGGTGGGCTCTTTGGCGCGCACCTCTCCCTTCGATCCGGCGACCACCCAGCGTTCGTTTGCCATCTTGCTGTCCGACATCGGGCAGTTGATCTATTTGCCTATCATCGCCGCCCACCTCGCCCGGGTGGCACCGCAGGTCAGCCTGCGCGTGCTGCATGTGGGCATCGACGCCTACCGGGATGTGCTTGCCGCCGGGGAGGCCGACTTCGCCATTGGGCACCTGCCCTCGCTGATGGGAGGGTTTCGGCAGGTCTCCTTGTTTCAGGACCCGTATGTGGTCATGCTGCGCGCCGACCACCCGCATATCCGAGACAAGATTACCCTGGCCCAGTACATGGCGGCCTCGCACATCGTGGTGGAGCCCCCCGGCCGGGGCCCAGGGCTGGTGGAGCAGGCGCTGGCCCGGGTCCGCAATAAGCGCAAGGTGGCCTTGTACCTGCCGCACTTCTTTGCCGGGCCGCTGATCTTGCGTAATTCGGATTACCTGATGACAGCGCCCAATTTCGCCCGCTTTGCCTTGCACGACCTGCAGAACATCCGCACCGTACCCCTGCCTTTCCGAGCCAAGAAGCTCAATGTGAAGCTACTCTGGCACGAGCGCATGCACCGCGACCCCGGGCATCAGTGGATGCGGTCGGCTATTTCCGAGTTGCTTCCGAGCTCGATCGGGCCCTTGGCCGGCTGATGGCGTCTCCAGGCAAGGCGGGGGCGTGTACGGGCTGCCTGCGTGCGCGGGTGGCCTGCTCGAAAGCGTAGCCCAGCGACAGCAGCCGCGCCTCGCTGAAGGCGGGCCCCAGGAAAGACAGGCAGACCGGCAGGCGATCACCGGTCAGGCCGGCTGGCACCACCAGGTCGGGCAGGCCGCTGAGGTTGGCGATGTTGGCCGCCGAGCCCGGTGCCGGCCCGGTCGGGTCGGCACTGTGGCCAGCGACCAGGGCCGCGCGCCGGATGGCGGTGGGGTAGACCACCGCGTCGAGCTGGTGCGTGGCCATCAGCCCGGTCACGACCGACTGCACCAGCCCCAGGCCATGCACCCGGGCGCTCTCGTAGCGGTAATCGGTCAGCGTGCCGCTGGCGGCCTCGCGCTCGAACTGGGCCCAGCGGCCCGGGTTGGGCACGCCGCTCGGGCCGGCGCCGGCGGGGAGGCTGCGCGCGCGCTCGATCAATTCGTTCAAGGACTTCGGATAAGCCGGCCCCAGGCTTGCCAGGTATTGCGCCAGGTGCGGCGCGAACTCGGGCAACCGGATGGCGTCGAACAGGCTGTCCTTGAGGGCCAGCAGCCAGGCCGGGTAGCGCACGTCGACAAGCTGCGCACCCGCCCTTTGCAGTGCATCGAGACTGGCCTCGAAGACCCAGTCGACATCGGCGTCGGCGCCTGCGAAGTCCCTTGCCACCCCCAGGCGCGCGCCGCGCAGAGCCTGGGCGTCGAGCAGGCAGGTGTAGTCACTGCAAGAGCGCCCCTCGCTGGCGCGGGTGCCCTCGTCTGCCGGGTCGACGCCGGTCAGCACGCCCAGCACGGCGGCCAGGTCCTGGACATGGCGTGCCATCGGGCCGGCGGTGTCCAGCGTGGGGGAGAGCGGGACGATGCCGTCGCGACTGAGCAGCCCGCGCGTCGGCTTGAGGGCCACCAGCCCCTGTGCGGCCGCCGGCCCGCGGATCGAGCCGCCGGTATCGGTGCCGATGCCGATCGGGGCGTAGCCCGCAGCCACCGCCACCGCGGTGCCGCCCGATGAGCCCGAGGTGCTGCGGGCGAGGTCATGCGGGTTGCGCGAGTAGCCCACGATGGAGCTGAAGGTGCCGCCCGAGGCGAACTCGGACATGTTCACCTTGGCCAGGATGATGGCGCCGGCCGCGCGCAGCTGCTGCACGATGAAGGCATCGTCCGGCGGGATGGCGCCCGCCAGCAGCACCGAGCCGGCGGTGGTGGGCATGTCGCCTGTGTCGATGTTGTCCTTGAGCACCACCGGGATCCCGTGCAGGGGGCCACGCGGACCCTGGCGTGCGCGCTCTTCGTCGAGTGCCCGGGCGGTGTCCAGCGCCTTCGGGTTGAGGCTGATCACCGCACGCAGGCAGGGGCCCTGGCGGTCAAATGCCTCGATGCGCGCCAGGCTGCGCGCCACCAGGGACTCGGCACTCAAGGTGCCCGCGTCAAAGGCCGCAGCCAGATCGCCGAGAGTGGCGTCGCACAGGTTCACCGTCTCCAGGTGCTGGTCGTCTTGATTGGCGTGTGACTGCATGGGCATGCGTTTCATTGTGGGCGCGCGGGGTGTTCATCGCAACCGCGCGGGCCCTCGGGAGTGAGCGCCGCGCCCTCAGCGCCCGTGCTTGAGTCCCGCGGCAATGCGCTCAAGCAGCATCTCATTGGAGCCGTCGGTGAAGCTGGCCATTCTCGCGGCTACCAAATGCCGGCCAAAGGGGTGGCGCTCCAGCAGGCCCTCGGCGCCCATGGCCTGGGCCAGGGCCGGCAGGTGGCGCTCGGCCATCCGGGTGGACTGCAGCTTGGTTTGCGCCGCCAGTACCTGTACGTCCCCACCAGCGTCGATGACGCGGGCGGCCTGGGCCACCATGAGCCGGCAGGCAGTGAGCTCGGCCGAGGCTTCGGCCAGACGCCAGCGCCAGCCCTGGTGGTCGAACAGGGGTTGGCCGAAGGTCTGGCGTGACAGGCCGTGTTCCTGGGCGATGCGCAGCGCCTCGCCGACCATGCCGCAGCACATGGCCGCCACATAGGTGCGTGCGCCGTTGATGGAGGTGAGCGCCGCCTTAAACGCCTGCCCGGGTGGCAAGTGCATTTCATCGTCACTGGCCAGGTAGCCGTCCAGCGCAAAGCCGCCAGCGCCGATGGCGTGCTGGCCGGCCATGGCGTAGGCCGCCTGGCGCGCAAAGCCCGGGCGGTGCGCGTCGACGACGAAGCCGGCAACACCGGCGGCCCCCCGCTCGGGATCCGTTTGCGCGAACAGCAACACAACGTCAGCGTCAACGGCGTTGGTGATCCAGGCCTTACGGCCGTCGAGGCACCAGCCGCCGGCCACCCGGGTGGCGCGCGTTTCGATGGCGGCGAAGTCCGAGCCCATGCCCGGCTCGGTCAGCGCGGTGCACCCGATCAGGTCACCGGACATCAGTCCGTTCAGATAGCGCGCGCGCACCGGCGGCGAGGCCATTCGGGCGATGCGGGTGGCGACGTTCAGGCTGTTAATTAGTGAAAAAGCAACGGCGTAGTCGATCCCACCGAGCAGTTCGCTGACCTCGCACTTGGCGGAAAAGGGCAGGCCCAGCCCACCAAGCTCGGTGGGCACCTCCATGCGAAACAGGCCGAGGTCGGCGGCTGCCTGGGTCAGCTCGCGCCCTGGGCTCCGCTCCCGCTCCCACTGCGCGACGCGAGGAGCCAGGACCTCGCGGGCGAAGTGCGCCACCCGCGAGATGAACGCGGCGGTGTCAGGGCCCGCGGTCTGGTGAGCGCTTGCGCTTGGGGCGGCGGGCGGGGAGGGCGTCATGGGGTATCGGAAAGGTAAGGGGATAAGGGTGAGGAGCGCAGCGTGGATGGCGAAATGTCTTTTTCATCGTAGCAGGGCCTGGTGATGGGCCCGCAACGTTGCTCGCGGCGTGAACTCGGAGCCAACTCGGCGCCATTTCGGAGACATTTCGGGACCAATGCGGACCCGGTTCGGCGGTGATGGAGTTGTGATGGGGCGGCCTCGTGTCCGACCAGCCGCATCCCTCGGGCCAGAGCGGTGGGTACTTTAGACCTCATCGCGCTGGCCCCCAGGCCCGAGGCGGATCAGAAATTCGGGTTGCGCGAACACACCATTAGGCAAACCCCGCTTGGCCTGCCAGCCACGCGCCCTAGACTCGGGAGTCAGCCAAGGCGCAGCGCAGGACCCCCCTTGCGCTGGCCTGGGGTGCAAGGCAGGCAGGATGAAGCTCTGGTATCAAAGCATGTCCCGCACGCAGGCTTGGGGGCAATACCACCCGGTGCTGCGGCGGATCGTCGACAAGATCAAGGATCCCGACACCACGGTCGAAATCCACGGCATCACCAAGATCGGCGGCGTTGCCGACCAGTACCGCTACCTGGAGTACCTCGAGACGGGCGAGGTGCTCGATAACGTGCAGCGTGCGCAGGACGAGGGCTTTGACGCCTTCCTCATTGGCAACATTGCTGACCCTGGCCTGCGTGAGTGCCGCGAGATCGTCTCCATTCCGGTGCTGGGTCTGTGCGAGAGTGCGATGCACCTCGCCTGCATGATGGGCGCCAACTTCTCCTTGGTGACACTCAACGAAAAGTTCACCGCCCGCATCGTCGAAAACGTCGACCGCGCCGGCCTGCGCAGCCGCCTGGCTGGCGTGTCCCGGCTGCAGATGGACCGCATCCTCGATCTCAAAGAGGGCTTCACCAACCCCGAGGCCCGCCAACGCATCATCGACGGTTTTTTGCAGTGCGCGGGTTCGCTGGTGAACGACGGCGCCGAGGTGGTGATTCCCGCCGGCGGTGTGGCGATGGCCTTACTGGCCGACGCCGAGGTCAGCGACGCTGGCCAGGGCGCGCCGATTCTCAATGGCATCACCTCGCTGGTGAAAATGGGCGAGATGGCGGTGCGCATGAATCGCCTCATGGGCGGCGGCTTCATGAGCAAGCGCCTGTCCAATGCGCCGCCTTCTGCGTCACACCTCGAGGAGATCCGGCGCTATTACGGCAATGTGTACCGCTCGGTCGGTGCCGTCAGCGACAAGGGCTCGCAATGAGTGACTCTATTCAGCCATCCAGCGCCGTGTTGAATGGCGCAGGTTGAGCCAGTCAAGGCAACAAATTTGAGTGACTCGAAAATTCCGGGTAGGTCGCCCTCTCGCAAGCTCCGTAAAGTCATACGCATTCGATCAACGCCATCACTTGAATAACTGTGAAGAAAAATTCCGATAAGCATTCCGATGCGCCCAAAGTCTCAGCTGCGCGGGCTGTAGTGGATGTGTTGCTCCGGGAAAAAATCGACCATGTTTTTGGCATTCCGGGCACGCAGAACCTGGCCATCCTGGATGTGCTGCGGGAGACGCCGGAGGTCCGCTTCATCCTGACCCGCAGCGAGCAGGGCGCGGCCTTCATGGCCCACGGCTATGCCCGCATCAAGCTCGCGCCAGCCGTCGTGACGGCCACCGAAGGCCCTGGCCTGACCAATCTGTCCACCGGCATCGCCGCGGCGCTCAAGGGCTACGCGCCGGTCATCAGCATCTGCGGTGTCCAGGAAAACTACATGCGTGACCGTGACTCGATGCAGGACATCGATCAGGCCAACTTCATGCGCCCCATCACCAAGTTTGCCAAGACGGTGGAGACGCCTGACAAGGTGCAGGAGATGCTGCGCAAGGCCTTCCGTATCGCGCTGAGTGAACCCAAAGGGCCGGCCCATATCGATGTGTCCAGTGACGTGCTGCATGAATCGGTCGTGGTGGAGGACCAGAAGCCCGAGAGCTACCGTGCGACGGTGTTGCCGGTGTGTGACGGCGCGCAGCTCGATCAGGTCACCGCACTCATTGCGAAAGCCGAGCGCCCGGTGTTCCTGGTTGGCCGGGGCGTGATCGAGGAAGGGCTCGTCGATTCAGTGGGCGAGCTGTCCCGTGCCACGGGCATTCCCGTGGCCGCACTGCAATACACCCCTGATGCTGTTCGCAGCACGCAGGAACTGGCGCTGGGGGCGCTGGGCCGCAACGGGTCAGGCGCGGCCAACCGCATCGTGCCCAAGGCCGACCTCATCGTCGCGATCGGCGCGCACATCGACGTGTTCTCTTCGATGTTCAGCTACGGCATCTTGAGCGAAAGCGCCCAACTGGTTCACCACAGCGCCGCCTCGGGGCAGATTGGCATCGTGTTCCCCGTGACGGTCGGCGTGACTGGTTCCACGCGCAGCTTTGTGGCGGGGCTCCACGAGCGGGCTGCGAAGGCTGGCCTGAAGAAGGCCTGGGTCGACGTGGCCAAGGCCCGCGCCGACTGGGAGGTGGAGCTGGCGGCCAAGGTCAAGCCCGAAGCGGTGCCGATTCAATCGCAGTTCGTCGCTCAGACCATTCGCAAGGCGTTGCCTAAAGACGGTATCTGCGTGGTGGACGCTGGCAACGGCGGCAAGCATGTTCGCAGCTATTTCAAGAGCTACCAGCCGGGCACTTTTATCTGCATGGACGACTGGGCCTCTGTGGGCGGCGCCTTTCCCATGGCGCTAGGGGCCAAGCTGGCCCGCCCCGAACAGCCGGTGCTGTGTGCGTCCGGCGACGGCGGTGCGATGTACAACTTCGGTGAACTCGAAACCGCGGTCCGCGAAAACATCCAGATCGTCTACGTGATCTTCAACGACAACGGCCTGGGTAACGAGCGCGCTTTCCAGAACGAGCGCTACGGCGGCCGCTTCTTCGCGGTCGACTTCCAGAACCCGGACTTCGCCGCGTTGGCGCGGGTGTTTGGCGCCTATGGCGAGCAGGTCACCCAGCCGGGTGACCTCGAGGCTGCCATCGGGCGCGGCTTCGCCAGCGGCAAACCGGCCGTGATCGATGTGATCATCGACCGGAACACCCTGGCCCCCGTCGTCTACCGGCCCGAATAAGGTGGCGACGCACGAACCGCTGAACCTCTGACTCACTGAACAGACAAGTGCACCCGGCTCACACCATGCAGACACTGCCGTTCCTGATCGACAACACCTGGACCACCGGCAGCGGCCAGCCCTTCGCATCGATCAATCCGGCCGATGGCAGTGTGCTGGCCACGGTGGCAGGTGCTAGCGCCGCTGATGTGGACGCCGCCGTCGCTGCGGCCCGCCAGGCCTTTGCCGCGCCGGCCTGGCGCGACCTGAAGCCGCACGAGCGCGCCAGCCTGCTCTATCGCATGAGCGACCTCATGACCCAGCAGCAGGAAGCGCTGGCCGTGCTGCAGATGCAGGACAACGGCAAGACCCTCTCGGAGTGCCGGGCGCAGGTGGCCAGCGCCGCCTCGACCTTTCGCTACTACGCGGCGGCCTGCGAGACTTTTGAGTCGCCCGTAACGCCGTCCCGGGGCGCCTACTGGACGGTGACGCTCTACGAGCCGATCGGTGTGGTTGCGGCGATCACGCCCTGGAACTCGCCGGTCACGCTGGAGGCGCAAAAACTCGCCCCCATCCTGGCGGCCGGCAACACCGTGGTTTTGAAGCCCTCAGATGTCACGCCGATGATGGGCCTGGCCTACGCCCGGCTTGCGCTGGAGGCGGGGTTTCCGCCCGGCGTGGTCAATGTCATCACCGGCGGCGCGGAAACCGGCCGGCAACTGATCGAGCACCCAGGCATCGCCATGGTGAGTTTTACCGGCGGCACCGCCACTGGCCGGCTGATCGCCAAGACCTGCGGCGCGGCGCTCAAACCCGTGGCCCTGGAACTGGGTGGCAAATCGCCCAACATCGTGTTTGCCGACGCAGACCTGAAAAAGGCGATCGCCGGGACGGCCGAAGGCATTTTTTCCGGTGCTGGGCAGTCCTGTATTGCCGGCTCGCGCATCTTCGTGCAACAGGCCATCTACGACCGCTTTCTCGAGGGCTTGCGCCAGTACGCAGAGGGCTACCGCATGGGCGCGCCCGACCAAGCCGACACGCGCATGGGGCCCCTGGCCAGTTTCAAGCACCGCGACCATGTACATCGCTATGTGGAGGTGGGGCGCAGCGAAGGCGCGCAGGTGCTGACCGGCGGCTTCATTCCCACCGACCCGGCATTGAGTCAGGGCGCCTACTACCCCGCCACCATCCTGGCCGGTGTCTCCAACGCCTCCCGCGTCTGCCAAGAGGAAATTTTCGGGCCGGTGGCGGTGGTGCTGCCCTTCGCCGACGAGTCCGACCTGATTGCGCAGGCGAACGACAGCGACTTCGGCCTGGCCTCAGGCATTTGGACCTCGGACTTCTCGCGGGCCTGGCGCGTTGCACGCGCTCTGGAAACGGGCACCGTGTGGATCAACACCTACAAGCAACTCTCGATCACCACGCCTTTTGGCGGCGTGAAGGACAGCGGCATCGGCGCCGAGAAGGGCTTGCAGGGCATGCGGGTCTACATGCACTCCAAGGGCCTGTACTGGGGGTTGAGTTGAGCGGGTCGAGTGGAGTCCCCCGCAAGGGCGGCTCGGGCTTTGTTTCAGCGATCTAGTGCAAACCCGCTGCACGGCCTTGAAAAATTTGCCCAAACTGAAAACTGCCTTCGGCAGGTCCGCATGGACCTCAGCCCCTACGTATCCCTAGACTGACCTTATGAAAACCTCCTCTTTTGCCCGCCTTTTCCTCTCCGCGAGCCTCGCCCTGGCCGCGACCTGCAGCGCCTGGGCCCAGTCCTGGCCTTCGCAGCAGATAAAAATCATCGTTGGCTTCCCGGCCGGTGGCGCCTCCGATATTGCCGCCCGCCTGATTGGCCAGAAGCTCGCCGAGCGCCTGGGCAAGCCTGTGGTGGTTGAAAACCGCGCCGGCGCTGCGGGCAATGTGGGGGCCGAGGCCGTGGCCAAGGCTGCCCCGGACGGCCACACCCTGCTCCTGGGCACCATCTCCCTGTCGATCAACCCGGGCCTCTACCCCAAGCTGCCCTATGAGCCGCTGAAGGATTTCGCCGCGATCTCGATGATCTCGTCGACGCCCTTCATGCTGGTGGTCACTCCGTCGGCGCCTTATCAGTCGATCAAGGACCTGGTTGACGCAGCCAAGTCCGGCAAGACCATTCACTACGCCACCGCTGGCAACGGCTCGGGCTCGCACCTGTTCATGGAGTTGTTCACCCACACCGCTGGCATCAAGCTCACCCACGTTCCCTACAAGGGCGCGGCGCCGGCGATGAACGATGTGATGGGCGGCCAGGTGCCGGTGGCTTTCGACAACGTCCTCACCGCGCTGCCGCTGTCCAAGGCCGGTAAGTTGCGCGTGCTGGGGGTCAGCACCAAGCAGCGCTCCAAGGTCGCGCCCGACGTGCCCAGCATGGCCGAGGGCGGCATCACCAACTTCGACGCCACCGCCTGGTTTGCGCTCTTCGCCCCGACCGGCACTCCGCGCGACATCATCAACCGCCTTAACCGCGAGGTGGCCGAGGCGGTGAAAGACCCGGCCATCGCCGACAAGTTGCTGGCCCTGGGCGCCGAGCCGGTGAGCAGCACACCCGAGCAACTCGACGCCTTCTACCGCTCTGAGGTGGCCCGTTGGGCCCAGGTGGTGCGGCAGGCCCGGGTCACGATCGACTGAGTCTCGGCGCGCCAGCAGGCCCGAAAAGGAGCCTGCCGGTGTGCGAACCGAATGCGGTTTTCGGCCCGGACCTGCTGACGCGGCCCCCGGCCAGGACGCATCATGCTTTTGTGATGAGAACCCCAGGAGCGTCAATGTCGCTGGAGCAATTTGATGTGGTCGTTGCTGGCTGCGGCGTCGCCGGTCTGTCGGCCGCAGTCGCCGCCGCAGAGGCCGGTGCGCGTGTGGCCATCCTCGAACGCGCGACGCGCGATGAGCGGGGCGGCCAAAGCCGCTACACCGAGGCCTACCTGCGGATGAAGAGCCTGGACGAAGTCAGCGACGACTTCGAGACCCATCTGGCAGAAAACGGCAGCGGCGCGATTGACCCGGACTTGGTGGAACAGGCGGCGACCGATGCGCGTGGCACCTCTCTCACCCGCGCCCTGAGTTTGGCCGACCCGAATGTGATCGATGAATTTGCGCGTGCGGCGCCGGGCACCATCGCCTGGTTGCAGGGCATGGGCGCGCGCTTTGACTTCCTGCCCACGCAGTTCCTCACCAAGTCCCAGCCCCGGCTGCTGCCGATCGGCGGCGGGCAGGCCTTGGTCGACGTGCTTGCCGCCCGTGCCGAGTCGCTGGGCGTGGACTTCTTTTACGAGACCACCGCTCAGGCCCTGCAGCGCGACGCCCAGGGCCGGGTCATCGGCCTGGCGGCGCGCACCCGGGGTCAGGGCCTGCGCTACCTGCACGGTCGGGTGGTTCTGGCGTCCGGCGGCTTCGAGGGCAATGCCGAGATGATGGCCCGCTATATCGGGCCGCGCGCCGTCTATCTGCGGCCGGTGTGCAAGGGCGGCTACTACAACCGGGGCGAGGGCATCCGGATGGCGCTGGATATTGGCGCTGCCGCCTGCGGCGACTTCGGCAGCTACCACGCCGAGCCCGTCGATCCGCGCTCGGGCATCTCCGAGCCCTCGGTCTTCATCTTCCCCTATGGCATCCTGGTCAACCTGGACGGCGAGCGCTTCACCGACGAGGCGCCCGGAACGGTTGATGCCGTCTACGAGCCGGTGACCCGGCGCATCTTTGAGCAGCGTAAGGGGACGGCCTGGGTGGTGCTTGATGCGCGTCACCAGCGCATCCCCAACTACCGTCTGGGCATCCGCACCGACCAGCCGCCAGTCACCGGCGCCACCCTGGCCGAACTCGCCGGCAAGATGGGTGTGCCGGCCGACCGACTGGAAGCCACGGTGGCGCGATACAACGCCGCTTGCAGCGGCCGGGATTGGCAGCCTCTGGTCCTGGACGGCGTCGCCACCACGGGCCTGTATCCCCCGAAATCCAATTGGGCCTGCCCGCTGGGCGAGGCGCCGTTCCATGCCTATCCCATCATCTCGTCCAACGTTTTCACCTTTGGTGGGTTGAAGGTGGACACGCAGGCGCGGGTGGTTGACGCCGACGGCGAACCCATTGCGGGCCTGTACGCCGCAGGTGAGGTGATCGGCATGTACTACGGCCATTACACCGGCGCGACCTCGGTGCTCAAAGGCCTGGTGTTCGGCCGCATCGCCGGGGCCGACGCGGCCACCCGGGAGGCGGGCGCATGAAGCAGGCCCAGACCCCAATGCCTGATTTCGCGGGCCGCCTGGCGCTGGTGACCGGCGGCCTGGGCGCAATCGGCGCTGCCACCTGCGCCGCCCTGCGTGCGCGTGGCGCCCGGGTCGTGGCGGCCGACGCCCACGCGCCTGTGGCCGGGTCGGGTGTCGACCTCACGCAGGGGGAGGGCGTGCATCTGAATGTGACGGACGCGGCCTCGCTGCGCGCCCTGGTGGCGCGGGTGCAGGCCGAGTGCGGCCCGATCGATACCCTGGTCAATGTGGCCGGTGTGGTGTCCTTCGGCGCCGCCGCGACGCTGCCCGAGGCCGAGTGGGACCGGGTGATCGACATCAACCTCAAGGGCAGCTTCCTGGCCTGCCAGGCAGTCATACCGGCCATGCAGCAGGCGCGCTTTGGGCGCATCGTCAACATTGGCTCTGTCGTTGGCAAGAACGCCGGCAACGCCCGCGCCTGGCTGGACCCGGCCGAGCTCGAGCGCGCGGGCAACGTGGCCTACGGGGTCTCCAAGGCCGGCGTGCACATGATGACCGGCTTCTTGGCCAAGGAGCTCGCTTCCTTTGGCATCACGGTCAATGCGGTCGCGCCCGGCCCGGTCGCCACCGCGATGACGCGCAACTTTCCCGAGACCCTGCGCGCCCTGCTGCCAGTGGGCCGCATGGGCACTCCTGAGGACGTGGCCCACGCGATCGTCTTTCTTGCATCCCGCGAAAGCGGCTTCATCACCGGCGAAGTCCTCGACGTCAACGGCGGTATCGCCTGCGACTGAACCCTCCACCTCCACAGGATTGAACTGCCCATGACCACCCGCATCTGGCACCAGAGTTTCACCGTCCTCTCCGACCTCGGCGCCTACGGAGCAGCCCTGGACGCCCACTTCAAGCGCATCGCCCGCCCCGACACAGAGATCGTGATGCACGGCATGCAGCCGGGCACTTACCGTACCGAGTACCCGGGTCTGGACATCCGCCACGCCGGTATCCAGCGCCTGCACTCGGTGCAGTTCCTCGCCGCCGGCGTGCAGGCCGAGCGCGAGGGCTATGACGCCTACTCCATCAGCACCCTGCCGGACCCGGGCCTGCGCGAAATCCGCTCGCTGCTGCGCATTCCGGTGGTGGGCTACGGCGAGTCGGCCATGCTCACCTCGCTGCAACTGGGGTCGCGCTTCGCGATCATGGTGTTCATCAGCGAGCTGACCCACTTGCTGGCCGACAACGTGCGCCAGTACGGCCTGTCTGAGCGCTTCGCAGGCGTGTCCGACGTCGGCTTTCGTTTCAACGACGTCATCGCCGGTTTTAGTGATCCCGCGCCTCTCATCGAGCGCTTTCGCGTGGCGGCGCGCCGGCAGATCGAGGCCGGTGCCGAGGTGCTGATTCCGGGCGAGGCGCCGCTGTGCGTGTTGCTGGCCTCTCAGGGGGTGACCCAGGTCGATGGCGTGCCGGTGCTCGACTCACTGGCTTGCTGGGTCAAGCAGGCCGAGATGATGGTCGACCTGCGTCGCCAGTGCGGCATCGAGCGCTGCCAGCGCGGTTACTTCAATGAGCCGCCGCCGGCCGAGCGGGTGGACCAACTGGTGTCGTTCTACGGCCTGGACAAACTGAACTGGTCGTGAACCCCGGTCTCTGCCGGTCCTGCGCCTGATCGGTGAACGATCGCGCAAGGCCCGGCGAAGGTCCGGCGAAGGCCCGGTGACCAGCCTAGGCCTTACGCGCCCTCGGCGCGCCGCGCACGGCCACCGCCCGGTTCGGGCTGGGGCGCTGCTGCCCGACGGCCATGATTTCTTCGAGGAAATCGGTGAAAGCGCGCACTTTGGCCGCGCCGAGACGCGCCCGGGTGGTCACCGCAAAAAAGGTTTTGCGCCCAGCCTGCCAGTCCGGGTAGACCTGCACCAGGCGGCCGTCGGCCAGGGCCTGGCGGGCAAAGATGTCCAGCACCAGAGCAACGCCTGCGCCTTCGGCCGCTGCGCCCACCAGCGCGTCGCTGGTGTTGAAGTGAAGCGACCCCTGAGGCCGGATCTCGACCTCAGCTTCGCCCTCGCGCTGCAGCCGCCAGAGCATGGAGACGGCGCGCTCCTCCGGCAGCAGGCCCAGGCATCGATGCGGGTCCAGCTTGGCTGGATGAGGCGCCAGGGTGGCGGCCAGCTGCGGGCTGCAGCAGGCGATGTAGTCGGTCTCGAAAATGGGCCGGGCGATGAACTCGGCGTCTTCGACCTGGTCCATACGAATCGCTACGTCGATCGCCCGCTCAATCAGGTGGTGCGGCTGATTGGTCAAGGTGACCGAGGTCTCAATGCCCGGGTAGCGCGCCGCAAAGCGCGGCAGCTCGGGGCACAGCAAGGCGTGTCCGAAGGAAATCGGGGTTTCGATCGACAGGCGTCCGCTGAGCGCGCCAACCCGGGCCTGGACATCGGCCTCGGCGGTCTCCACCGACTGCAGGATTTGGCGCGCATGCCCCAGGAAGACCTCGCCCTCCTCGGTCAGACGAAGCCGGCGGGTGTCGCGATGGAGCAGGGTGACGCCCAACTCCCGCTCCAGCCCCCGGATGCAGGTGGTGACGCTGGCATTGGCCATGTCCAGCGCCTCGGCCGCGCGCGAGAAGCTGCCGGCGTCGGCCACCCGGGTGAAGACCGTCATCGCCCAGAGCTTGTCCATTCAGGGCCTCTTGCGAACAGGGTCGGGACGCTGCGGGTGGGGCAGGCTATGCATGCGGCGCGGGCGTGAAGGCCGGATGTCCGGCCTGTGACCAGGCCGGCGATCAGGCCAGCGCAGCCAGCACTTCTTCGGTGCTGCGCTGGCGGCCCATGCGCGGGAAGGTGTACTTGAGCGTGTTGGCGTGCGCTTCGGCTGCCGGGGAGGCCATGGCGTCGGTGACGAACACCTGGTCGTAGCCGCGTTCGAAGGCGTCACGGGCGGTGGATTCGACGCCGACGTTGGTCGAAATACCGGCCAGCACGATGGTGCGGATGCCGCGGCGGCGCAGCTGCAGGTCGAGCTCGGTGCCGTAGAAGGCGCCCCACTGGCGCTTCATGATGCGCATGTCCGAGGGCTGTGCGTTCATCTCGGCGACGACGTCGGACCAGCCGGCGGGCGGCTTGGCAGCAGCCGCCGGAGGGGTGTCCAGCGTGGGGGAGAGGGCGTCCTTGCCGTCGATATGACCGACGGTCACGAGCACCACGGGCGCCTGTGCAGCCCGGAAGGCGTCGGCAAGGCGGCGGCTGCGCGCCACCACCTCGGAGCTCGGTTGCGGCTTGACGTCCATGGCCACGATACCGTTTTGCAAATCGATCAGGACCAGGGCGGTGGTTTTGGGATCCAGGTGGAGGGCAGGGTTGCTCATGGAATTTCTTGGAAACAAGGTAAAAATAATGTTCGCTCCAGCCCGTGTGAGAACGTGCAGTTGCGGCCGTGTCCGGACAGTCTACCTAATGAGTGAACGGGTCAAAATGACAAAGGCGGTTGAACCGTCTGAAGCCCAGGGAGGATGCCATGCCCGTCTGGTCGTCTACGACGAAAAGAGTTTTTGAATTGGACGAAGCCACCGCTCGCTAAATCTCGCAATATCGGCAGACATTTTTCCCGCACCTTTTCAGCTTGGAGTACCGCATGAAAAAGCACTTGATTGGCCGCCGCTCCCTTTTGGCCGCCACCGCATCCCTTCTGGCTCCCTTCCCGATGGCGCATGCCCAGGCGGGCTTCCCGGAAAAGCCGATCCGGCTGGTGGTGCCTTTCAGCGCCGGCGGCGGAACCGACGTGCTGGGCCGCTTGCTGGCACGCTCGATGTCGCAGTCCCTCGGCCAGCAGGTGGTGGTTGACAACGTCACAGGCGCGGGCGGCGTGATCGGCGCGCAGCAGGTGGCGCGCGCCGCCAAGGACGGCTACACCCTCATGATCGGCACACCGGGCAGCATCCAGATCAACCCGGCGATGCAGCCGGACATCAAATACAACGTCGACAAAGACTTCATGCCGGTCTCCCAGTTCTCCGACAGCGCCACGGTGCTGGTGGTGAACAAGGACTCGCCCTGGAAAACGGTGCAAGAGTTGATCGCCGCCGCGCGCGAAAAGCCGGGCGCCCTCAACTACGGCAGCGCCGGTGTCGGCTCCTTTGCCCACTTCAGCGCTGAAATGTTTCTCATGCTCGCCGGCGTGAAGATGACCCATGTCCCCTATCGCGGCACCGCGCAGGCGATCGCAGACCTGCGTGCCGGCATCTTGCAGGCGGAGTTCGAAAACCTGCCGGGCGTACTGCCCCTGGTGAAAGACAACCAGCTGCGTGCGCTGGCCGTGGGCTCCGCGCGCCGTTCGAGCTTCCTGCCCGACCTGCCCACCATCATCGAGGCTGGTGTGAAGGGCTACGAGTCTTCGTCCTGGACCGGGCTGTTCGCGCCCGCGGGCCTGCCTGCGCCGGTGCTCGCCCGTTTGGAGAAAGCCGTTGCCGATGCGGCACGCGACCCCGAGGTGCTCAAGACGCTGAAGGAACTGGGTGCCGAGCCGGTGGGCAGCCGCTCGACCGAGTTCGCCGCCTTCCTGGCGCGCCGTCGCCCCGCCGTGGTCGAAACTGTGGCGGCCTCGGGCATGGCGGTCAAATGAGCGCTGAAATGACCGGAACGCCACCTCGCAAGGTACCGCCGGCCGCACCGGCAGCGATGCTCGATGGCACGCCTGTGCCGACGCCGGAGCAGGTGGTGGCCCGGTTGGAGGAGTTCCGGTCACGCCGCGGCTATGTGAACCCGCAGCAGGGCCCCATGGCGGCTGCCCTGCCCGGGGTCGCCGATGGCTATCGGGTGATGTACAAGGCCCTGGTCCTCGACGAGAAGTACCTGGAGCCGCTGGAAAAAGAATTCGTCTGGCTCTCGCTCTTGTGCGTGGCCGGCGAGATGGGCACCCACCACCTCAAGTTGTTCTTCGACCACGGCGGAACCGACGCCCAGGCAGCGGCCGCCTTTCGGCTGGCGGGCTGGGTCAAGGGAACCGCGGCCTATGAGTTCATCGCCGGCAATTGGCAAGGCTTCTTCCCCCGGGTCGACGCCCACCAGGCCTATCGCGAAGGCTTCGACGCCCTGGTAGCGGGCTGCGAAGGCGTGCCGCTTGAATGGTGCTGCCTGGCCTTGCTGTCCGCGCAGTCGGGTATGAAGTCCAAGTGGGGCGTCGAGGCGGCCATCACGCTGTGCTACGACCGCGGCGTGTCTGAGGCCAAGATGGCCGAGGCGATGAGCGTGGCCATGTGGCCTTGCGGTGCCAACAGTTTTCACGACTCGGCAGGCGTCTGGCTCGCGCTGGTGCAGGCCGGTCGGGTCCCTGCCTCGGCTCCCTTCCAGGCCTGGGCCAGCCTGCCGAGCCAAGACGGGTTGGAGCTCGCGGCGCACCTCGCGAACGCGTCGGGCCGGGCGTCCTGAGTTCGCGGCAAGCCTGGCGGCACGCCGCCCTGGGCTGAACTGGACTGTCGTTTTCTGGCTCGCGGATCTTGGCTGCCGTTCAGTGCCCGTCATCCTGCGCCGACGGCCGGTTTCGCATTGCTTCGCCATCTTCCTCCCGCAGGCGGAGGAGAGACGGAATTGCAAAGCAGATCAGGAGCGCAATGGCGATGAACACCGGCGGGAAGTCGGCGGCTACGAGCGTGTCACCGTCGCCGCCGCGCCAGACGCTGGCCACACTCAGCAGGCCCGCCGCGAGGGTCACGCCAGACATGATGGATAGTTGCTGCACCACAGTGCCAGTGGTGCTGGCATGGCCTGCTTCTTCCTGGCCCACTTCGGTGTAGCCCAAGCTGTTGAGGGCGATCATGCCCAGTGAGGTACACACCCCTCCGAGCAGCATGAGAGCGAACATGGCCGCCACCGGCGTGTCGGCGCGCAGCAGGCTGTACGCCAGGCAGCAGAGCGCTGAGCAGACTGTGGCGCCGACAAGCAGCTTCCGGAAGCCCACCCGCCGCAGCAGCCAAATCAGTAAGCCGCGGCTCACCAGTGAGCCAATGGCGCCAGCGACGGTGATCAGGCCGGAGGCCATGGGCGTGAGCCCGAAGCCCGCCTGTAGCAGCAGCGGCAGCAGGAAGGGAACCGCGCCGATGGAGATCCGCAGCGGAATGGCGCCCACCGTGGCGATATGAAAGATCCGGTGGCGCAGGACCCGCAGGTCGATCATCGGCGCGGGTGCCGCCAGCGCATGGCGGCGATACGCCAGCAGCGGCGCCAGGCCCAGAATGGCCAGCAGGCCGAGTGCCCAGGCGGGTACGAGTCCCTTCATCCCGATCTCGAACAGGCCGGTCAGGCAGGTCAGTCCCAGCGCCAACAGGAAAAAGCCTCGGCCGTCGAAGGCCGCCGTATCACCTGGCGCCGGGCGTTCATCGTCAGGGGGCAGGAAGCGCCACATCAACATCAGACCCAGTGCGCCGACAGGGAGGTGGAAAAGGAAGACGCCGTTCCAGCCGATCCAGGTCACCAGTGCGCCGCCGGCCAGCGGTCCCAGCATGCGGGCCAGGGAGCCGGGGATGGTGAACCAGACCATGGCCTCGACCATGTCGCCTGCCGACACATGGCGTAGCAGCAGGATGCGCGAGGCTGGCAGCATCAGCGCCGCGCCCGCGCCCTGCGCAAGACGCAGGGCCACCAGCGTCCACAAGTCCCCCGCCACGCCACACAGGCCCGCGCTCACGCTGAACAGGGCGACCGCGAAAAGGAAGATACGGCGCGCGCCCCAGCGATCCGCCGCCCAGCCGCTGAGAGGCAAACACAGGGCCAGGCCCAGCAGGTAGCAGGTGATGGCCAGATTCAGGTGCAGCACGGGCGTGCCCAGCGCGGCGGCCATGGTGGGCAAGGCCGTGCCCAGCATCGTGGTGTCGAGGTTGTTCTGGAACAGGGGCCAGGCCACAACCAGAGACAGTACGCGGGTGCTTCTCACCTGACGTCCCATGGGCCCCTGTCCCGCGCGCAGCGCTCGCCTTCGGCAGGCGTCACGGCAGGTAGCCCTCGCTGAGGGCCATGAAGTCCTCGAGTCCGGTCTGCAGGATGCCCTCGGCGTGGAGCAGATCCGCCACTGCAGGCGCTACCGCGCGTGCGGCACGGGCGTCTAGGAACAGCAGCCGCGATCGGCGCGCCAGCACGTCTTCGACCTTGCGCGCGAACTCATGCCGCACCGCAAAGCGCACCCGCTGCTCGCTCAGGCCCTCGGCGATCAGCCGGTCGGCGCCGGGGATACCCGTGCGCAGCAGGTTGTCGTCGCGTTCAAGCGGCAGGTGCTCGGTGCTGCGCTCGACCCGCCAGTCTCGGCCCGGCGGGATACGGTCTTCGGCGATGCAGTGTGCGAGCACGTCGCGCGCCATCGCCCGGTAGGTGGTCCACTTGCCGCCAGCCACGCAGACCAGGCCCGAGGGGTCAGTCCACACCGCATGCTCGCGGCTGATGCGGGCAGTGCCTCCCGCCGCTGCGGACGGCTGCACCAGCGGCCGCAGACCCGCCCAGGCGCTCCGGATGTCGGCGCGAGTGGGCGGACGAACCAGGTAACGGCCCACCTCGGACAAGATGAAGTCGATTTCCTCAGTCATTGGTCTTGGCTCTGTCGGCCGGTCCTCGAGCGGCTGCTCGGTGGTGCCCAGGATCACCTTGCCTAGCCAGGGAACGGCGAACAGCACCCGACCGTCGCGCGTGCGGGGCAGCAGCAGTGCCTCGTCGCTGGGCCAGAAGTCGCGGTCTATCACCACATGGCTGCCCTGGCTCACCTTCAGCCGCGGCGGCGTGCCGGCCGGTCCAGCAGCCTGCTGGCGCAGGTCGTCGACCCAGACCCCGGCTGCGTTCACGATGCAGCGTGCCTGCACTTCGCAGGGGGCACCGGTTTCGGTGTCTGTGCCGCGTAGCCCGGTGACGCGGCCGCCTTGCTGAATGAAGCTGTCGACCCGGAAATGGTTGAGGGTGAGCGCGCCTAGGCGGCTGGCACTGCGCGCGAGGGCGATGGCCAACTGGGCGTCGTCGAATTGGGCGTCCCAGTAGCGCACGCCTCCCTTGAGGCCCTCCCCCTTCACCTGCGGAAGGGCCGCCAGCAGCTGCTTACGCGAAAGCCGGCGGGTGGCGCCCAGGCTGTGCCTGCCTGCCAGTCGCTCGTAGAAGCGCAGGCCCAGGCCCAGGGCGAACGGCTCCCACCAGCGGTAGGCCGGCATCACGAAGGACAGCGGTCGCGAGATCGAGGGCGCGTTGCCGAGAATGACCGCGCGTTCGTGCAGGGCCTCGCGCACCAGGGATAGCTGACCCATGGCCAGGTAGCGCACGCCGCCGTGCAGCAACTTGGTCGCGCGCGAAGAACTGCCCTTAGCGAAATCATCGGCTTCGAGCAGCACCACCTTCAGCCCGCGCAGGGCAGCGTCGACCGCCACGCCCAGGCCGGTGGCGCCGCCGCCGATCACGGCCAGGTCCCACAGGGGTTCTGACTTGAGCCGGGCCACCAGGGTGGACCGGTCAACACGGGAGTGCTCGTTTTCGCTCACCGTCCGAGTATCGCAGGCTGGTGGAGCGTCAATTTGCCCAGTTTCGCGCGCGGGACACAGCCTCCTGCCAACGCGCGAGGCGGGCGTGGCGCTGGCTCTCGGGTAGGCTCGGCTCGAAGCGGCGGTCGACCTCCCAGCGTGCGGCGATCTCGCTGGCGTCCTGCCACAGGCCTACCGCCAGGCCCGCCAGCAGCGCCGCCCCGAGGGCGGTAGTCTCGGTCTGCCGTGGCCGAACCACCGGCACGCCCAGCACGTCGGCCTGCATCTGCATCAGCAGGTCGTTGCGGCTGGCACCGCCGTCGACCCGCAGCTCGGTCAGGGCGATCGCGGCGTCAGCTGCCATCGCGCCGAAGACATCGGCCGACTGCAGTGCGATGGCCTCCAGCGCGGCGCGGGCGATATGGGCCCGGGTGGTTCCCCGGGTCATTCCGACCAGGGTGCCGCGCGCATGACCGTCCCAACAGGGTGCGCCCAGGCCGGCAAAC
>JAURKV010000112.1 GCA_030831585.1 Ramlibacter sp.
CCGGGTCGTCCATCAGCTCGAGGTCGCCGGTGTGCCCCAGTTCGGCCAGGGCATTGGCGTGGGTCGCGGTGATCGCCAGTGCACCCGCCGTGTGGTATTTGAGCGTGCTCATGGACTTGTGCACGGAGAACGACCATTGGGAATTGACTGGCGCCATGCTGCCGGCGATGCCCATGGCATGGGCAATCGTGGCCACGGGCAAGCGGCGCACCATGCCGATGGCGGCGGTGCCGCCAAAGATGGTGCTGGAGTAACCGTGCACCGGCGGCGGCGAAATCTTGCCGTCCTTGATGTCCCGCAGATAGTCCTGCGCCTTGCCGATGCGGTGGGACATTTCATGCGCCACCGCGACGGCACTGAGCATCTCCTTGCCAGAGCTACCCGTCATCTCGGCATAGGCCAGCGCGCCGGGAATCACATAGGGGCTCACATGGCCCGGCGGCAAGATGGCGTCAAAGTCGAGTGCATTGATCAACTCGGCGTTGGCAAAAGCGGCCGCATGGACCGACCCCGGACCGCCGCCGATGACCGTCCCCTGGAATCCTTCCGCGCCCGGACCTTGCTGGCGTGCGTGCTCCAGGGCGATCCGGCCACGCGAGTGGCTGAGCCCGCCGAGCGCGCAGCCAAGGGAGTCGAGCAGCAGGCGCTTGCTCTCCTGCGCCACCTCGGGCGGAAGGGCCTCGTAGCGGGTGTCGGCGGCAAAGCCGGCCAGGGTTTCGATCAGGGTGGTCATGGGCGTCCGATCAGGGAGATGACTGCAAACCCTTAGTTGGGCTTGATGCCCTGGGCTCGTACGACGCGGCCCCAGGTGTCGATCTCGCGCCGGTTGTGGGCGGTGAGCGCGTCGCCGGTCAGGTCCATGGGCTCCATGGAGAAATTGACCAGTGTTTCTGCGATCTGCTTGGTGGAAGCTGCCTTGCGCATCGCGTCGCGCAGGGAGGCGAGGACTTCGGGCGGCGTCTTCAGCGGCGCGTAGGCGGCATACCAAGCGGTCAGGTCGTAGTCGGTGGCGCCCTCCTCCTTGAGCGTTGGCAGGTTGGGCAGGGTTGGCATGCGCGTGGTCTGGGTCACGGCCACGCCGCGCACCCGGCCGGTAGACCACTGTGCCCGCGACGACCCCACATCGACAAAGATCATGTCGGCCTCACCCGCAGCCACCGCGGTGATCGCGGCGGCGGTGGTCTTGTAGGGGACGTTCAGCAATTTCACGCCGGCCGTCACCTGCAGCAGTTCGCAGGCCAGACGCGTCGTTGTCGAGGCGCTGGCGCAGGTGTATTTGCCGGGGTTGGCGCGGGCCGAAGCAATCAAATCGCGCCCATTCTGGAAGGTGGTGCTGGTGCCCAGATTCATGACCAGGCCGCCTTTGCTAATGCCTGCAACGGGCACCATGTCCTTGAGGGGATCGTAGGGCAGGTTGGAGATCATCAGCGGATTGAGCACCTGAGAGGAACTGCTGGTGACCATGAGGGTGTAGCCGTCGGCAGGCGCGCTGACCAGGGCTTGCACGCCAATGACCATCTCGGCGCCCGCCTTGTTTTCGACGACGACATTGAGCCCCGAGGTATCGGTCAATGCCTTGGCGTAGGCGCGGGCCAGAAGGTCCACCACACTGGCAGCGCCGCTGGGCACGATGACCTTGATCGGCCGGCTCTTGTCGGGGAGGGTCTGGGCCTGTACGGGCGTGACAACCGCAGCTGCGACCACCCATGCGGTGACCAGCACCGCACACCGACTGACCGCGTTGGGAATCGAGCGAAACGTTTTCATGGATCGTCTCCTAGGTTGCTTTTCATCGTGGCGGCAATGTCGCCGCAAGGTCAACTCGGTGGCCCACGAAGTTCCGTGCTTTGGCGAACTCGGTGCAAGGCCCTTCAGCGCCCCCTCATTGCCGCCCCAGCGGCGGCTCCGCCGGCGGCGGGGCGATGTGCTGCTGGCGGATCTTCCATGGCCCGTCTGGCATCTGCTGCAGCAGCCAGGTGGTGCGGACGGTGGAGCCTGTGCGCTCACCATCGGACAGGACGAAGGTGAACTCGCCCCAGCCCTGCGCGAGCAGGAAGCCGGGGCCAGCTTCGACGAAGTGCTGGTCCCGCAAGGCCAGCTGGCAGACCTTGATCACGCCCACATAAGACTCGAAATAGGCCCGGATCGCGGCACGCCCAACGGCATGCGCCGGGCGCCCCCCGAAGAACAGCCCATCTTCGGTAAAGCAGTCGGCATAAGCCGACACGTTCCAGTTCCGGCCGGCGGCGTTCCACCGGGCCAGGGCTTCGTCCAGAATGGCTTGGTACTGCATGTGCCGTGCAATTGCTCAATAGGACTTGGGCAGGCCCAGCACCTTGTTGGCCACGTAATTGAGCACCATCTCCTGCGAGATCGGCGCCAGACGGAGCAGCCGCACCTCGCGCCACAGACGCTCGATGTGGTACTCCTTCGAGTAGGCGTAACCGCCATGCGTCTGCATGGCCTGGTCACAGGCCAGGTAGCCGGCGTCAGCACCCAAGAACTTGGCGGCGTTGGACTCCGGGCCGCAGGGCAGGCCACGGTCGAACAACTCGGCGGCCTGCATGCAGACCGCGTTGGCGGCCTCAAGGCGGATCCAGTTTTCGGCCAGCGGGTTGGCCACGGCCTGGTTCTTGCCGATCGGCCGGTCGAACACCACCCGCTCGTTGGCGTACTTCACCGCCATGCCCAGGGCCGCGCGGCCGATGCCCACCGTCTCGGTACCCACCACGATGCGCTCGGGGTTGAGGCCATCGATCAGGTAGTAAAAGCCTTTACCCACTTCACCGATCACGTTCTCGTCGGCCACTTCCAGGCCGTCGATGAAGACCTCGTTGGAGTCCACCGCAGCCCGGCCCAGCTTGTCGATCACCCGCACATCGCAGTGCTTGCGGTCCATGTCGGCAAAGAAGAGGGTCATGCCGTCCAGGGGGCGCTTTTCGTCGCGCGGCGAGGTGCGCGCGAGGATCAGGTACTTCTTCGCGTTCTGCGCATTGGTCGACCAGACCTTCTGGCCGTTGATCACCCAGCGGTCGCCCTTGCGCTCGGCACGGGTGCGGATGCGGGAGGTATCCACGCCGGAGGTCGGCTCGGTGACGCCGAAGGCCATCAGGGTTTCACCCCGCGCCAGCGCCGGCAGGACACGCTTTTTCATCTCCTCGGTGCCATGGCGCAGGATGGGCGCCGGAGGGAAGATATAAAAGTGAACCGCGGACGCACCGCTCATGCCGGCACCCGAGGCCGCCACCTCCTGCAGCATGATCGCCGCCTCGGTCAGGCCCAGGCCCATGCCGCCGTACTCCTCGGGCATCATCACGCCCATCCAGCCGGCTGCGGCGAAGGCGTTGACGAACTCCCAGGGGTATTTCTCGTTCTTGTCACACTCGCGCCAGTAAGACAGCGGGTAGCGGTCCGCCAGCTTGCGCGCCGCCTGGCGCACATCGTCGAGGTGCTGCTTGCGGGCATCGGCTGCGGCGTAAAGGGCGTTCAGACTCGTGTCACTCATATTGTTCTCCTGTTGAGGGTTCAGCCGCCGAAGGATTCGGCCAGCGCGATGATTTCGCGTGCGGTCTTCACGTGCGCGATGTCGATGTGCTCGCCGTCGTACACGCAGGAGGCACGGCCCTGGGCCTGCGCCTGGTCAAGCGCGGCGATCATGCCTTTGTAGAAGGCCACCTGCTCGGGCGAAGGACTGTAGATTTCATTGAGGATGGCGACGTTCGAAGGGTGCAGCGATAACTCGCCGCTCATGCCCAGCTCCCGATCGAGCAGTGAGGACTGGCGCAAGCCCTCGAGGTCATGCACCTGCTGCCACACGCCACCGATAGGCAGCTTACCGGCGGCGCGGGCGGCCATGACGATGCGCGACTTGAGGTAGGCGGTCTCGCGGCCACCGGGCGTCCACACCGTGCCCAGCGCACGAGCGACGTCGGCGTTCTTGGCGGTGGCGCCCACCAGAAAGGGCACCCGCTCGCGCAGGCCGATTTCATACGCAAACTGCAGGGAGCGCGCCGTCTCGAGCAGCGGGATGATCTTGGTGGAACCGACCGGGAGGCCCTTGCGCCACTCGACTTCAGCCAGCATCGATGCAGCCGTGTCCACATCTTCGGGACCGCAGGGCTTGGAGATGAAGATTCCCTCAACCTCCGCGCTGACCACCGCCATCATGTCGTCGAAGTCGTAGAGGTGCGGGCTGCGGTTGATGCGCACCCAGGTGCGCTGCCCTCGCTCGGCGAGAAACGCCAGCTTGGACTGAACGATGCCGCGCGCCTCGACCTTCTGCTCGGGCGGCACGCTGTCTTCCAGATCGAGGATCAGGGCGTCGGCCTTGGCAGTGACGGACTTCTCGATCCAGGAAGCCTTGTTGCCGGGAACGAAGAGGAAGGAGCGAATGGGTTTCATGGGAGCGTCCTGGGTTGGCCACGGTCCGGGGCGGAGCCCAGGCGCAAATGACGCCGAGTGCGCCGCCGAAGCCGAAGCGAGCAATGAATCGGAAAACAGGTGCTGGCGCGCCGGGCAGCCGCGCTGTCGCGGCCGCCGGTGCGCATGACTTCTGCGCTGCTTATTGCGGCTCGATACCAGCCTTCTTCAGCACGCCGCGCCAGAGCTCAATTTCCTCGGCCTGGAACTTGGCCATCGCGTCGCCGCACACCAGGATGGGATCTTGGCCGCGCTTTTCCAGGGTGGCCTTGGTCGCGGGCGTGTTGAGGGCCTGCATCACCAGGTCGCGCACCTGGGCAACGACTGCCGGCGGTGTCTTGGAAGAAACATACACGCCAAACCAGGGCTGGATGTTGTAGCCCGGTACCCCAATCTCTCTGGCGCTTGGCACGTTGGGCAGCGAGGCCACCCGCTTGTCACCCGCCACCGCCAGCGCCCGAGCCTTGTTGCTCTGGAGCAGAGGCCCTACTGACACGTGGTCGATGAAGAACAGGTCGATCACACCGGAGGCCATGTCGGTCAGACCAGCGGCCGAGGCCTTGTAGGGGACGGCGGTGAGCTTGATGCCCGAGGCCTGGGCAAACAACTCGCCCGCCAGGCGGGTGGTGGCCGAGGAGTAGGCGAAGGTCAGCTTGCCCGGGTTCGCCTTGGCGGCGGAAATCAGCTCGGCGGCGTTCTTGATCGGGCTGCTTCCGGTGATGTTGATGACGTTGCTGGTCCTGGACATGGCGCAGATCGGGGTGAAATCCTTGATCGGATCGAACTGCATGCCCTTTCGCACCAGCGGGTCCAGCACCGGGATCGAGCTGCTGGTCACCATCAGGGTGTGGCCATCGGCAGGCGCGTTGAGTACAGCCATCGCGCCGATGGTGCCTTCGGCGCCGGCGCGGTTGTCGACAACCGCAGTGACTTTGCCCAGGGCGTTGAGCGCTTGGCCCAAGTCACGCCCATTGGCGTCGACCGAGGTGCCGGCGCCAAAGGGAACGATCAGGGTGATCGGCTTGTCCGGGAAGGCCTGGACGCTGGCGGCAGCCAGCAGTGCGCAGGCGGCGGCAATGCGGGAAATGGTCTTGAGCAAGGCTGTCTCCTTGATGGGGGTCGGCAGGATGCAGGTCAGAACAGCTTGACTTGCGTCCAAGCTGAGCTTCACCGTGCATCATGCATTATCTATAGATTTGATGGCTTCCGGCAAGGCACGGCGCCGCGCCCAGATCAGTTCTCCTTGGGCAAGCCCAGGTCGTTGACCACCCGGATCGTCTGCTGCAGGTCGCGGCGCAGGTACTCTGCGGTCTGCTCGGGCGTGAGCTGCCAGGCATCGGCACCGTCCTGGCGCAAGCGCGAGCGCACCGTCTCCGAGCTCATGGCCTGGCGCAGCGCCTGATTGAGTTTGGCCACCACCTCCCTGGGTGTGCCGGCCGGAGCGAGCATGGTGAAGTAGACGTAGAAGCTGTAATTGGGATAGCCCTGCTCGGCCAGCGTCGGGATATCGGGAAAAGCGGGCGAGCGCTGCGGCGAGGTGATGCCAAAAGCCCTCAGGCGGCCGTCCCTCACCGCCGGGCCAGAGCTATTGCCACCATCAAAAATGGCGTTGATACGACCGCCGATCACATCGGGCATGGCTGCCGCATTGCCTTTGTAGGGCACGTGGAGCAGCTTGATCCCGGCCTGGTGCATGAACAAGGCCGCCGCCATATGGGTGCTGGTGCCCAGACCCGCGCTGGCCATACTCATTTTGTCGGGGTTGGCCTTGGCCTGGGTGACGAATTCGGCCAGGTTGCGGGACGGCTGGTTGGGCGGGCCCACCATCAGAAAGGGAGCACGGATCAACATGCCGACCGCTGCAAAGTCCTTGTCCAGGTCGTAGCCGGCGTCGTTCTTGAAGGCCGGCGCCTGTGCCACGGTGTTGGCGCTCAGAAGCACGGTGTAGCCGTCGGCCGGCTGCGACTTCACAAAGCGGATACCGATCAGGCCGTCGGCGCCGGTGCGGTTGTCTACAACAACGGGCTGGCCCAGAATTTCGCCCATGGGTTGCGCGAATGCACGAACGGTGACGTCGAGCAAAGCACCGGCCGCTGAATTGACCACGAATCGGATGGGGCGCGTCGGATAGTCCGCGGCCTGTGCCAGCGGCGCGGCGAGGGTGGCGGAGCCCACGAGCAGCACGCCCAAGAGCCGGTGCAAGTTGGAACGCATGATGATTGTCTCCTGGCCCAAGGGGCTGTTGTTTGCGACAGAAGGTCGCCGAACAGACGGGTTTCGTCAATCCGGAGAAGCGATGCGTTCCGTACTTCGGAGTTGGCACAAAAGGGGCTGTTGAATAGGGATGCTGCCGGCATGATGCGGCGCCGCATTTCCTGGCGCAGCCCACTGGCCTGAGCGGGCCAATCGGCAAATCATTTAAACGGCCAAACAAATGGGGGCCAAGCAGACAGTCGACTCAGCGGGGGGTGGGCTTTTAGTATGCATAATGCATAGTTAGAACATCTGCTCGGAGACGCGCCCCATGCCCACCCTGATCGAAGACTTGGCAAGCTTTGCGGCCCATACCCGCTTCGAGGACCTGCCAGGGCCGGTGGTAGCGGAAAGCAAACGCATCCTGCTCGACTCGATCGGCTGCACTTTGGGGGGCCTGAGCCACTCCAAAGGCACCATCGCGGTCGACTATGCACGCCTCATGGGCGCAGGCGCGCCGGGCGCACAGGCGAGCATTTACGGCACCCGGGACAAGGTGTCGACCGTGGCCGCAAGCTTTGCCAACGGCGAACTGATGAACGCCCTCGACTTTGACGCGATCTTGCCTCCAGGCCATGTGAGCCCTTATGTTCTGCCTGGCGCGATGGCGGTAGCCGAGGCGGCCGGTGCCAGCGGGAAGGAGCTGATCGTGGCCACCGCCGTCTCGCACGAAATGTCCAACCGCATCGGCAAGGCGATGGACTATCTGCGCGACATCAAGGACGGCAAGGTGTCGCCGCCGCCGGTGTATGGCTACGCCAGCACCATCTTCGGCGCCACCGCCGCCATCGGCCGCATCAAGGGCCACTCGGCGACAACCATCGCCCACGGCATGGGGTTGGCGGGCAGCATCTCGCCTGTGAACTCGCACTGGGTCTGGTCCCAGCATGCACCGGCCACCACCATCAAGTACACCGCAGCCGGGCCGATGGTTCAGGCAGCAATGACAGCCGCGCACTTTGCCGAACTCGGCCACCGGGGCGACCTGCTGATGTTGGATGACGCCGAGTTCGGCTTTCGTCGCATCATCGGCAGCAGCCGCTGGGAGCCCGGCAAGATCACCCCCGCGCTGGGCAGCACCTGGCTCTTCCCCGCCGAGCAGTCGTACAAGCCCTACCCCCACTGCCGCATCCTGCACGCGCTGCTCGACTGCCTGATCAAGATCGTGGGCGAGAACGACATCCGGGTCGACGAGATCGAAGGCATCACCGCCTGGGTCGAGGGCTTCGTCATGCAGCCCTTGTGGCTGCTGCGGACTATCAAACATGTGACCGACGCCCAGTTCAGCGTGGCTCACGGCCTGAGCGTGGGCGCGCACCGCATCCCGCCGGGCAAGGCCTGGCAGTCCGAGGAGGTGGTGTTCAACGCCTCGGTGCTGGCGCTGATGGACAAGATTCACTTCGAGGTGCACCCCGACTACGAAAATTTGATCACCGGCCATGCAGCCAGCCGCCCGGCGCGCATCGAGGTTCGGGCACGCGGGCAGGCGTGGGTGATGGAAAAGCGATTCCCGCACGGCAGCCCGTCAACAGACCCGAGCACCACCATGAGCGACCAGGAACTGGCAGCCAAATTCGCTGGTAACGCGGACGGCGTGATCCCGAAGGCAAAGATCGAGGCCGCTACCGAGCGACTGATGGGGCTGGAGCAGGTTCAGGACCTGCGCGAGTTGGTGGCCCTGCTGGTTCCCTGAGGCAGGGAGGCCCCCGATACACCCCTGGCGGATGCCGGGAGCGACTTCAGGTCCGCGCCCGACGTTTGGTGGCGGCAGGCTTGGCAGCCACCTTGGAACGCGCCGGCGCCTTGACGGGCTTAGCCGACTTGACTGGCTTCGCAGGTGCCTTGGAGGTCCCACGTCCGGTGCCTTTGCTCGGTGCGGCCAGGGGCTCGCCCCAGGCGCCACTGCGCTCAAGCGAGTCGACCAGATGGTCGCCGCCGCCCATGATGTGGCGGTACATCAGCGATCGCACCGCGTCCGAATCCTTCATGCGAATGGCATCCAGAATGATGGGGTGGTACTCGAAGGTCTCCTCGAGCTGCCCCTCGATGCTGGCGTAGAAACGATTGGGCAGCTGCTTGGTGAGGCTGCCCAGAAGCAGCGCCAGACGGGGCGACTCGGCGGCCAGGTTGATAGCGCGGTGAAATTCGTGCCCCAGGCGGGCCACCTGCTCGTCGTTGCGCGCCTTGTACGCTGCTTTGTGCTCAGTGATCAGTTGCTGTAGGTGAGCCAGACCCTCCTTACCCATTTTTTGCGCTGCGCGGGAGGCCAGTTCGGCGGCAATGACCGCCTGGGCCCAGAAGATATCGCGAAGGTCGCCCTTGCTAAAACTGTTGACGACGAAGCCGCGCCGCGGCAGCAGTCGAACGAAGGACTCACTCTGGAGCAGCAGCAGGCCTTCGCGCACGGGCGTTGTGCTCACCCCCAGCTCACTGGCAATGGCGTCAATTCGAAGGAACTCTCCAGTCTTGAGGCGGCCAGAGACGATCTGCTCACGCAGGTGGCTGGCCACCGATGCGGACAGTTGCATGCCGACATCTTTGGGCAGCTGGGAACTTCTGATCGGATCCAAAGGGAACCCCCTTTTTTCGGTTAAGGCCACAGGACGCTGGTCACTCACAGCCGACCCGGCGGGCGCTGGGCGCCGGTCTGAAAAACGGCCCCTTGCAGTACGGGGCCGATGTTAGCCGACCGACGGTTATCTGGTGGCGCTCAGGCAGGATATATCATGCATGATTGATTTGCGCAATTCATCGCCAAGTTCAGGCCTGCACCATGACCCCCACCGCACCGATAACCCCTGACTCCCTCGAACGCGCCGTCGCCCGCTTGGTCGTCGGCTTCACATCGCAGCATATCGACCCGGCCTCGCACGCGGCCGCCCGGGCCCTGATCAAGGACCAGCTGGCTATCCAGATCGGTGCTGGACGCCTGCCCTGGTCGCGCCAGGTGCGGGCCGCCCGCCAGCTGCGGCCGGGTGCGTCCACCCTGGTCGGGGAGGCGACCAAGGTCGCCGCCGCAGACGCCGCCTACCTCAATGCCACCTACGGCCACGGCTTCGAATACGACGACTTCGCCGGCAATGCCCACCCGGGCTGCTGCGTGGTGCCCACCGCGCTGGCTATCGGCGAGGAGGTTGGTGCCACCCTGGAGGAGATGCTGGTGGCGATGGTGGCCGGCTACGAGGTCTATGTGCGCATTGGCAATCTGGGCTCGCCCGACCTGCTCAATGCCGGCTGGCAGCCGCATGCGGTGCTGGCCAACTTCGGCGCTGCAGCGGTGGCTGCCAAGCTCTATGGCCTGGACGAAGAAAAAACCTTCCACGCCCTGGCCATCGCCCTGAGCCATGCCAGCGGACCGACCGAGTACGCCTCCACCGGCGGCTCGATCAAGCGCGCCCATGCGGGCCTGGCGGTGCGCAACGGCATCGAGTCAGCCGAGCTCGCGCGCGCAGGGGTCACTGGCCCCCAGCGCTGGCTCACCGGCCGCCGAGGCCTGTATGCGACCTTCATTCGTAAGCGGGTGACTGACGAGGCCAGCGCGGTATTTGCGCTCGACGCTCCCCTCACCCTGCCAGAGCTCTCGTTCAAGGCCTATTGCGCCTGCGCCTGTACACACCCTTTCATCGAGGCCGGCGCGGCGCTGCGGTCACGCGCGCAGGAAATCGAATCGATCGACATCAAGCTGCAGACCATGGTCGACGCCATCGTCGGTACCGGCAACGAGAACCTCTTCCAGCCGCGAAACATCGAGGAGCTGCAGTACTCGTTGCCGACGCAGATGGCGCTGGCCGCTACCGGCAAGGGCAACGGCTACCGCACCCACCTGGACTTCCTGGAAGGTCGTCTGCAACTGCCGCCAGATTCGGAGGTGATCCAGTTGGCTCGCAAGATGAAGCTGGAGGTGTCGCCTGAGCTCGACGCCCAGTACGGCTTGCGCTTCGTTGCCGACGTGACCGCCCATTTTCGCGACGGCAGCAGTCAGCGGGTGTTCATCGACAAGGTGCCCGGCCGGGCCGATTCACCCTACACCCCCGAGCAACACCTCACCAAGCTGATGGAGCTCACCGAGGAGGTGATTGGCCAGACGCAATCGGCCCGCCTGTTCGAAATGGTCGATCGGCTCGACCCGGCCACCCGGGTCGGCGAACTCACGAATTTGTTGCAGCGCCAGCCCTGAAGGACGGAGGCCAGGGAACGCAGCTATTCCTTCGGCATCGAAGCGCCCGGGTCACGGACCGACCGGGTCTCACCGGATTGACACTTGGCAAGGCCCGGCGCAACCTGCGCGCGAACACCCACTCGAGACCATTTGGCTTTTTTGTTCTGGAGACAACTCATGAACCGTCGCCTCACTCTCTCGCTCGCCAGCCTGGCCCTGCTCGCCACGCCCCTGGCGGCCTTCTCCCAGCAGGTCACCATCCCGCCCCTCATCAAGGTCATCGTGCCCTTTGCCCCTGGGGCTGGCACCGATGTTCTGGCTCGTGCCGTGGCGGCGCAACTCAGCACCCGGCTTGGCACCACCGTGATCGTGGAAAACCGGGCCGGGGCCTCGGGCACCACCGCCGTTGCCGGCGTGGCCAAGGGCCCGAAAGACGGGTCGCAACTCGTGTTCAATTCCACCAGCTTGGTCACCGCTGCCGCCACCGCGCGCAACGTGACCTACGATGTCACCACTGACCTGGTGCCGGTAGCCATCGTGGCCGACGGCCCGATGCTGGTGGGGGTGTCCTCGCAGGCCGGCATCAAGACCCCCGAGGACCTGGTGGCCGCCGCGCGGGCCAAGCCCGAGATGCTCACCGCCGGCTCCGCCGGCGTCGGCTCGCTGGGCCACCTGGCGGTCGAACTGCTCAACGACGCGGCCAAGATCAAGATCCGCCACATTCCCTACAAGGGCGCCGCCCCGGCGCTGGTGGACGTAGCAGCCGGCACCCTGACCCTGACCATCGGCTCCTACTCCACGCTGGCCCCCCAGGTGCAGTCGGGCCGTGTGATCCCGATCGCGGTGACCGCAGCCCAGCCCAACCCGGCCTACCCGGGTGTGCCCGCCATGGGCCAGGCCGCCGCCGGCTTCAAAACTGGCATCTGGTACGGCCTCTTTGCTCCGGCCGGCCTGCCGCCGGCGCTGCTGCAGCGCCTGAACCGCGAGGCCAACGAGGTTGCGCGCAGCGGTGAGGTGCGCAAGCTGGTCGAAGCCGACGGCGCCGCCCCGATCAATGCCACCCCGGAGGAACTCGCGGTGCGCATCCGTCAGGACTACCAGACCTGGAAGAAGCTCGCGACCGACCGACAGATCACGACCGAGTAAGCCTCGGCCTGCTCGCTGCTTGCCAGGACGCAGGAAGACCCTCCTGCGCTCAAGCCTTGCCGCGATCGAGCATCGAGCGCAGCCCCGTGGCCTGACGGGCGCCAAAGGCCATCAGCGCAGCCCCGACCCAAAACACGCCGGCCACGCCCACCAGACCGCCAGCCGAGCCGGCAAGCACTGGCATCGAGATGCTTGAGGCGTTGATCATCACCATGCGCAGGCCTGCCGCCTGGCCCTGGCGATCGGGCGGCGTGATCTGGTGCAGCAGGCCCATCGCCAGGGGCTGGACACTGCCTACCGCCGCGCCAATGAGGATCGAGCAGACGGCCATTGCCACCACCGAGGACATCAGGGGGTAGAGGGCCAGCAAGACGGCGGCAAGACCCAGCGCACACGACAGCAGCACCCACTCCTTGACCCGCGCCGCCATCGCGGGAGTAACGAGGCGAATGAGCGCCGCGGCTAGCGCGAAGGCGCCGAGGATGCCGCCGATCACACCGGCTGACAGGCCGCGGGCATGCCCGAGCAAGGGCAGCATCACGGTGTGCAGATCCCAGGTCGCCGAAACGAACCAATTCATGGACAGCACACGCCGTATGACGGGATCACGCCAAAGTGCCCAGGCGCCCTGGCGACTGCCCTGGGCCGACAGGGTGCCAGGGTACTCCCGCATCAACCGGATAAAGGGCCAGGTCAAAAGAGCGATACCGACCTGCAGCATGAAGGCGGCCTGAAACCCGGCGGCGTCAATCACCAGGCCGACCAGGAGGGGGCCGGCGAAGTTGGCGGCCGCGGGGCCAAAGGTGAGCCAGGCAAAGACCCGCCGCAAATCTGCCACATCGTCGGAGAGCCGGCCGGCCTGCCGCTGTATCGCCACCACCACCACCGCGATGGCCGCCCCCTCCAGGAAGGCGGTCAGGCACAGCACCGGGTAAATTGGCCAGACCGCGGCGATGGCCGCACCGATGATGGCGATGGCCATGCCGACATAGACGGGCCGCCTAACCCCATATCGATCCGCGACGTGGCCGGCCGGCAGGGAAAGCAGGATCTGACCCAGGCCGAACAGTGCCAAGGCGAAGCCGGCCGCGGCTGCGCCGTGGCCCAAGTCGAGCACCATCAGCGGCACGCCCATGCGAAGGCCAGACATGCAAGCGTGCACACCGAACTGCGCACCCACCACGCGAAAGATGCGCTCGCCCAGGCTACGTTCGCATTCAGGCACGGCCATGAATGGCGCTGCCTTGATACCCGGGACTAGGGAAAACTTGGAGAGAAGCCAGATCAACTGAATGCACAATGCATTTTACAGCCGCGTTCGCGACGCCTTGGCATGACCAGGCGCCGCACAGGCTGGACCCCCTTCTGTTACCCCCTGGAGATACGTCCATGCGTACTTACCGTCGCACCCTGCTGTCCGGCCTCGCCGCTCTGGCACTCGCGCTTCCCCTCGCCTCGCCGGTTGCGGCACAGACTGCGGCCATTCCTTCGGTGATCCGCATCATCGTGCCCTTCGCGCCGGGCGCCAGCACCGATGTGATTGCGCGTGAGATCGCCGCCCAGCTCGGGCCACGCCTGGGCGTGAGTGTCATCGTCGAGAACCGGGCCGGCGCCTCAGGCTTCATCGGCGCCTCCGCGGTGGCCAAAGGTCCCAAGGACGGCTCCATGCTGCTGTTCACATCGAACAGCATGATCAGCGCCGCCGCCACCATGAAGACGGTACCCATCGATGTGGTCACCGACCTGGTGCCGATCTCGGTCATGGGCGAGGGCCCGATGGTGATCGCAGCCGCGTCCAGCACCAACATCCGCACCCCGGCCGACCTCCTGGCCGCCGCCCGCGCCAAGCCCGACGTGCTCAGTCATGGCACCGCCGGCGTCGGAACCTTCCCGCACCTGGCCGCCGAAATCCTTAACGACGCGGCCAAGATCCAGATCAAGCACATTCCCTACAAGGGCATGTCGCTGGCCACCACGGACCTGGCCGGCGGCACGATCGACCTGATGCTGGCAGTCAACACCACATTTGCAGCTGCCATCGACTCGGGCCGTGCACGCCAAGTAGCGGTCACCTCCCTGCAGCCAAGCCCCGCCTTCCCCGGCGTGCCGCCTATGGCCTCGGTGGTGCCCGGCTACGAGGCCACGCTGTGGACCGCGGTCTATGCGCCGGTCGGCCTGCCGCCGGCACTGCTGCAGCGCCTGAACAAAGAGGTCAACGAGATCGGCCGCAGCCCTGAGCTTCAGGCCCGGATGAAGGCCGACGGCGCCATTCCGATGGCACTGACCATGGACCAGGCGCGGGCGAAGGTACGCGACGCCTACAACACCTACAAGCGCGTGGCGACGGCCAAGGGCATCGTCATCGATTGAGGTCGGCAAACACCTGGCGCGCCACCTTGAAGGCGCCCAGGCCAGAGGGCATGCCGCAATAGACGGCCACCTGCAGCAGGCACTCCCGGATCTCTGTCTGGGTCAATCCGTTCGTCAAACCGGCGCGGATGTGGCCCGCCAGTTCTTCTGGCCGGTTCAATGCAGCCAGCATGCCGATGTTCAAGATGCTGCGGCTGCGCCGGTCCAAGTCGGGCCGGGTCCAGATGGCGCCCCAGCAGAACTCGGTGACGAGTTCCTGCATGGGCATGCTGAATTCGTCTGCGTTCGCCATCGCCTGATCGATGACCTCATCCCCATTGACCGCGCGGCGCACCGCCATGCCCTTGTCGAAGAGTTCCTGGCTATTCAACGCAGCTCCCGTTTGTGGTTGCAAGAAGAGGGCCGTGCGTCGAAGGGCCGATACGCAAACCGTTGCACGGACAAAACATCAGGCGTAGGTCGCCGATACGCCACCGTCCACCGCCAGCGTGTGGCCGGTGACGTAGCTGGCCAGGTCGGACAGCAAAAACAGCACCGCATTGGCCACCTCGTCGGCATCGCCCATGCGCTTGAGGGCACCGCGCCCGGCGATGCCGATCGAGCCCCCGGTCTGCATCGGGGTGTCGATCACTCCTGGCGCCACCGCATTGACCCGTACGCCGAACTCGCCCATGTCCATCGCCAGGGCGCGGGTGAGGTTGACGACAGCCGCCTTGGAGGCCGAATAGGAGGCGCGGCTGTGCTTGGCGGCTTGGCCAGCGATCGAGGCCATGTTGACCATGGCCCCGCCGCGCCGCTCGGCCAAGTGGCGTGCGGCCGCCCGGCAGAAGAACATCACCCCGTCGAGGTTGACGCCCATCACACGGCGCCAGTCCTCGTCGGAGAGCGAAAGCACATGGCCGGGCCCAACAATGCCTGCGCTGGCCACCGAATGGGTGATGAGGCCGTGCTCTTGGCGGATGCGGTCGAAGCAGGCGTTCACCGCAGCGGCGTCGCTGACGTCGACCTGGTAGCCATAGCGGCTTGCGTCAGCATCGCCGGCATAGATGTCGGCCACCGCAGCGGCCAGGCGAGCGCCGTCACGGTCGATCAGCAAGGGCGTGGCGCCCTCCTGCCTTAGCCGGCGGCACACCGCCAGACCGATGCCCGATGCTGCGCCGGTGACCGGCACCAGGGCCGACTGAAAATTCCAAGCTGCCATGTGAAGTCTCCTTCGCTTCCGCGCCCGCCGAGCAGGCGTTCAGATACCACCCGATCGCCGCATCAGCACCAGTTCATCGGCGCTGAATCCCCACTCGGCCAATACCTCGTCGGTGTGCTGGCCCACCTCGGGCGGCGGTCCCTGCACCTGACCCTGGCTGCGTGAGAAGCGCGGGGCCGGCGCAGGCTGGGTGACGCCTGCCACCTCCACGAAGTTGCCCCGGGCGCGCTGGTGTGGGTCGCCCGGTGCCTCGGCCAGCGACAGCACCGGCGAGAAGCAGGTGTCTGTGCCCTCGAAGGCCTGAACCCATTCATCCCGGGTGCGCTGCTTGAATGCGGCAGCCATGGCCGCCTGCACCTGGGGCCAGCCGGCGCGGTCATGTTGCTCCGGGAAGTCTTGCGCGCGCAGGCCCAGCACCTCCATGGTGTTCAGGTAGAAGCTGTGCTCGGTCGAACCGACCGCCACCCACTTGGCGTCGCGCGTCTCGTACACCTGGTACCAGGGCGCGCCGGAGTCCAGCCGGTTACTGGCCCGCTCGTCGCGCCAATAGCCCGCCGCAAAAACGCCATAGACCATGGACATCAGCGAGGTGGTGCCATCGATCATGGCCGCGTCCACCACCTGGCCCTTGCCGGAGTTGCGCGCCTCGTGCAGTGCGCACAGGATGCCAAAGGCCAGGTACATGGCGCCGCCGCCAAAGTCGCCCAGCAGGTTGAGGGGAATTGCAGGCGGCCCGTCCTTCGGGCCCATCGCGTGCAACGCGCCCGAGAGGGCGATGTAGTTCAGGTCATGCCCCGGCGCCTTGGCCAGGGGGCCGTCCTGGCCCCAGCCGGTCATGCGTCCGTAAACCAGCTTCGGGTTGAGGGCCATACAGACATCGGGGCCCAGGCCCAGGCGCTCCATCACGCCGGGACGAAAGCCCTCCACCAACACGTCGGCACGGGCAACCATGCGCTGGATCGCCTCGACCGCGACCGGTTTTTTGAGGTCCATGGCCACCGAGCGTTTACCCCGGAACATCACATCGAAGCGGCGCTCCACCGGCAAGCCGCTCTCCCCCGCATGCTTGCGGTCGATGCGGATCACTTCGGCACCCATATCCGCCATGAGCATGGTGCAAAACGGGCCGGGGCCGACACCGCCGACCTCAAGAACGCGAAGGCCAGCCAGCGGGCCGGGGTGCGGAGGTTTGTTCACTGGGGCTCCTTGGTTTCACGCCGGTGCCGCAAGGGTGTGGGGGCAAGCAAATGAAAGCCTACGCCAATTCGCTGGCCCGCTCAGACCGGCAGGTAGACATCGCCCCGGGAGAGCAGGGCATCGATCTCGGCGGGCGGGTATACCTCGGCCAGAATCTCCCGTGTGTGCTCGCCCACGCGGGCACGCAGCTCGCTGCGTGCGGGCCGCTGGCCGTCAAAGCGCCAGGGTGGGCGCACCACCGGAATGCCCTTGACCTCGGGGCCGACCAGGCCCAGCCACTGAGTCTGCTCGTGCTCGACTACCTCGTGCATGGTGAGGGCGGGTGCGAAAGGCACGTCGGCCTCGACCAGCAGGCGCTCCCACTCGGCACGCGGCTTCTTGCGGAAAGCGGTCTCCATGATGGCCACCAGGGCTTCGTAGTTCTCGGGCACCCTGCGCACGTCGTAGGTGGCGTAGCGCGGGTCGTCAATCAATTCCGGGTGGCCTGCCACCCGGGCGAGGTTGCCCCAGAACTTTTGCGAGAGGGACAGGTGGACCGTGATCGCGCCCCCATCGGCGCACTGGAGGCAGAAGTTCTGCGCCTGCGGGTGACGGGAGTTGCGAACCGGGTCGAAATTCGCCTCGTAGGCGTGCGTGAGGGCATCGATGGTGATCATCGACACCGCCTCATGAAGCGACGTTTCCAGCAGCGTCCCCTTGCGGTCCGCGCTTCGCTCACGGCCCAGAAGCGCCGCCAGGATGCCCATGGCGCTGCCAATGCCGGTGATCAGGTCGGCCATGCAGGTACCGGTGAGGCGCCGGTTGCCAGCGTCGTTCATGATGGAGTAGATGCCGCCGATGCTCTGACCGATGGTGTCGTAGGCCGGCCGGTCCACCCAGGGGCCGCCACTTCCGAAGCCGGAGATCGAGGTGTAGATGAGGCTCGGGTTTAGAGGGCGGCAGTCCGCCTCGCCCAGCCCCAGCGCCGCCATCTTGCCCGGACGCATGTTCTCAATGAGCACGTCGAACTTGGGCACAAGGGCCTTGACCACCCCGGCGCCGGCCGGGGTCTTCAGGTTGACGGCGATGCTCTTCTTGCCAGTGTTGTACTGGATGAAATACGCGTTGTTGTTGTCCTCGCCACGGCGGAAGGCTTCCCCTCCACGGGGCTCAACCTTCACCACCTCGGCGCCGAGGGCTGTGAGGATCACCCCGGCGTAGGGCGCCGAGATATAGGCGCCGACTTCAAGCACCCGGATGCCGGCAAGGGGCTGCGCTTTCACGTGTGGTCTCCTATCCCTCAAATCTGGCGTTATTGCGTAAACAATGCATTATGCACGGCGCCAGGATATCAAAGTGCATAATGCGCCGAAATGCTCATGGACCGCTGCCTGTGAAAGACGCTGCGCCCCTTGCCAATACGGTGCCGGAGCCGCCGCAAGAGCCACAACAGCGCCCTGGGGGTCCAGTGCTGCTGATACTGGCAACCGCCGCCTTTGTCAGCCTGGCCGGCACCCGACTTTGCGATGCCATGCTGCCGGCCCTGGCCGAGGCCTTTGAAACTGGCACGGTGGAGGCCTCGGCGGTGGTCTCAGCCTATGCGATCGGCTACGCGGTGACCCAGTTGCTCTGGGGTCCGGTGGGCGACCGCCACGGCAAGCTGCGAGTGATCGCCATCGCCGCGCTGGCCTGCACCGCCATCACCCTGGCGGCGGCAGCAGCCACCAGCCTCTCCGCGCTGGTGCTGGCCCGGGCCGCCATGGGCGCTACCGCGGCGGGCATCTTTCCCTTGGGCCTGGCCTGGATCAGCGACAACGTGCCACTGGCCCAGCGCCAGCAGGCCCTGGCCCGCTTTTCGGGGGTCTCGGTGTTCGGGATGATCTTGGGGCCGCTGCTCGGCGGACTGCTGTCCGAGGCCTGGAGCTGGCGCGGTGCCTTTTTGGTGGTGGCGGCTATGTACGCCATCATCGCGTGGGTCGTCTGGCGGCGTGACCGCGCGGCGAAGGCTGAGGCCGCGACCCAGCCCCAACCCCAGCTGTCTGCGGGCCCGAGCCCCAGCCTGGTTCAAGGCCTGCGTCACCTCTGGGCCCTGCCCTGGGCGCGGGTGGTGCTGCTGGCCACGGCCGCCGAAGTGGCCCTCGGGATCGGTTGCGTGGCGCTAGCGCCTACCGTGCTGCATCAGCGCTTCGGCCTGCCCCTGGACAAGGCCGGGGCCGTGGTTGCCCTCTTCGGAGTTGGCGGCTTTTTATTCAGCCGGGCAGCGCCGTGGCTCCTGCGGCAGATTGCGCGGCCCAGACTTCCGGCACTGGGGGGTGCGATCATGGGCGCAAGCATCGCCAGCCTGGGACTGATCCCGGACTGGGGCTGGGCGGCACCCGCCTGCGTCTTGGCCGGGTTTGGCTTCTTCACCCTACACAACACGCTGCAGGTGCAGGTGACGCAACTGGCGCCCGATGCCTCGGGGCTGTCCTTCGCAGCCTTTACCGCCAGCAATTTCTTCGGCCAGAGCGCCGGCGTGGCAATCATCGCGCTGGCATGGGCGCGGTTCGGTGAACTGCCAGTATTCCTGGTCTGCGGCGCTGGACTGTTGGCACTGGGGCTGGCGATGAGCGTCCTGGTCCAGCGCCGGGTGGAGGCGCTTACTTGATCATGCCGTAGCCGCCATCCACAGGGATTTCGACCGCAGTGAGGTAGGAGCCGGCCTTGGAGGCGAGGTAGAGGGCGGCACCGGCCATGTCGGACTCGTTGGTCAGGCGCCCCAGCGGAATGTTGGCAGTCATGGCTTCGAGCCCCTTGCGCGCGATGGTGCCCTGGAGCATCTTGCTCGGGAACTGCCCGGGGGCGATCACGTTGGCCACCACATGGCGACGCGCCAATTGAGAGGCCAGGTGCTTGGTCAGGTGGTGCAGTGCCGCCTTGCTCGAGGTGTAGGCATAGGTCTCGTGCGCCGGCAGGTACAGGGCGTTGATCGAGCCGACGTTGATGATGCGCGCCGGGTCTTCGGCAGTTCCTGCAGCCTCGAGCGATGGCATCAGGTCGCGGATCAGGAAAAAGGTGCCACGCACATTGAGGTCATAAACCTTATCCCAGCCAGACTCGGGGTACTCGGCCAGCGGCGCCGCCCACAGCGCACCCGCGTTGTTGATCAACACGTCGAGTTGGGGCACCCGGGCGAGGAAGTCGGTGGTAAAGCGCCTGCGGTCTTCGTCAGAGGCAATGTCACAAGCCAGCGGGGTGCACTCGCCAAAAGGCGCCAGCTCGGCGGCCAGCGCCTCACAAGCCGCGAGGTCGCGCGAGCAGATGTAGACCTTGGCGCCGCACTTGACGAAGGCGGTGGTGATGGCCGCGCCAATGCCCTTGGCGCCGCCGGTGATCAGGACGGTCTTGCCAGCGACACCGAACAGCTCGTTGAGGAGGTCCATGGGGTGATTCCTTTGAATAAAACATTATGCATGATTGGGCCGGATAACCCCGTGGCCATCAGGCCAGGGCCCGGCCCAGGAAGCCCACCACCGCCTGACCGAAAGCGTCGTTCGCGTCGCCGGCAATCATGTGGCCGGCCTCTTCGATCACTACGTACTCGGACTGCGGCACCATCTCCAGAAATTCGCGCGCACCGGCCTCGCTTAAAACGTCGGAACGGCCACCGCGCATCAGCAACGTGGGCAGGGTCAGACGTCGAGCAGCTGCGGCCATACGCGCATAGCGGTGCGGATATTCGCGGACCCGGCTATCGAGCAGGCGGGCGTCCCAGTGCCATTGCAGGCGGCCGTCGGGTCGCCGGCGCACCACCTTGGCCAGGCCATCCACCCGGGACGGGCGCGACCCGCCACGGTGGCTGGCGATGGCATCGGCCACCTCCTCCAACGAGGCAAAGCCGTCGGCATGGGCCTCCATGAAGGCCTTGTTACGCAGGAAACCCTCCTCCTCGGTGCGGGGCGCGTAGTCGACCAGGACCAGGCCGGCCGCATCGATCAGGCCCTCACCCACGCCAAGCAAAAAGGCCTCGGCTGAAAGCGAGGCCCCCACCAGCACCGGCCGTCGCCCGGCCAGTGCGGGCACCGCCAGGAGGTTGCGCAGGCCACGAATGTGGGTGTCCATTCCGTAGTCACCGTCCGCGGTCCAGTCGGAGTCGCCATGGCCGAGGCAGTCGAACGCCACCGCGCAATAGCCAGCGTCGCCGAGGCGCCGGCCCGTGTCGCGCCAGGCGTGTCGGGTCTGACCGCCGCCGTGCCCTAGCACGACCAGCGGGGCAGCCGGGTCGCCCCAGCTGTCGGCTGCCAGGCGTAGACCGGCCTCAGTCGGCCACATATGCATCGGCGTGGGGGTACCCGGCAGTCGTTCGCCTGCGTTCACGGCTCAGCCTCCCCGACCCAAGTGACCACTTCGCTCAGCGGGGCGCGTGTGGTGCGAAAGCCGTTGGCTGGATGCGTGGGATCTGCGAAGCCAATCGAAATGCCGCAGACAACATTCCGGTCTGTGGGCAGCGGGAGGTGCGAGCGCAGGATGTCGGGCCAGGAGGCTACTGCAGCCTGGGCGATCGTGCCCAGGCCCAGGGCCGTGGCAGCCAGCATGAAGTTGGACACCCAGGCGCCGCAGTCCATCACCCCGTGCGTGCCCAGGTCCTGCGGACTGGTCACCACCGCCAGGTGCGGCGCGCCAAACAGGCGGAAATTCTCCAGCCCCTGGGCGGCAGAGGCCGCCCGGTCACCCTTGGGCACGCCGACCGCCTCATACAGGGCCCAGCCGCATTCGCGCCGGCGGTCACGGTAGACCCCGCTGTACTCGCGCGGCCAGTCGAGCTCCGGGGCGGCCAGCGCTCCGGAGCCGGCGCGCGCGATCAGCGCCGCACGCAGCCGCTCGAGCGGCTCGCCGCTGGCGATATGAACCTGCCAAGGCTGCGCGTTGCACCAGGAGGCGCTGCGGCCGGCGGCGGCGAGGGCCCGCTCGAGCAGGTCCCGCGGCACCGGGTCGGGCCGGAAGGCGCGGCAGCTGTGGCGCCGTGCCAGCAGTTGGTCCAGGCTCGCCAGTTCGTCCATCAGGTGCCGTACATCAAGTGTCGCTCACGAGGCAGCACTACTCAGATCACGCCCTGGGCGCGCAGGGCAGCGATCTCGGCCTCGGGAAGCTGGAGCAGCCCGCCATAAACGTCGGCATTGGCAGCGCCCAGAGTCTGCGCCGGCACGTCGAACTGGGCGTGGGCGTCGGAAAAACGGATCGGGTTGCCGATGCCGCTGGTGCGCTGGTCGCCCATCATCGGGTGCTCGAGCACGGTGACCGCGCCGCGCGCGATCAGCTGCGGGTCGGACAGCACCTCGGCGGGCGCGCGCACGCGGGTGGCCGGCACTTGGCGCTTCTCGAGCAATTCGGTCACAACCTCGGCAGTGCTGCGCACACGAGTCCAGGCCTCGATGTAGCCGTTGAAGGCGGCGGCGTGGGCCATGCGCGGACCGCGGCTGGCAAAGCGCGGGTCGTCGAGCAACTCGGGTCTGCCTATGGCCTCCACCAGGGGCCGAATCCACTCCGGCCGGAACGCCACGATGGCCACATGACCATCCGTACAAGGGTAGACCCCGAAGGGAACCAGCCGGTCGTGCGAATTGCCCGAGCGGCGCGGCACGCCAGCCTGCGCAAATAGATCGAAATGCTCCTCGGCCAAAAGGGAGGCCATGCAATCGAGCATGGAGACCTGCACATGCTGGCCACGGCCAGTACGACCACGCTGAATGAGGGCGGCCAATATGCCGTTGACCGCGTACAGGGGTGTCACCAGGTCGGCGATCGGAATGCCGATGCGGGTGGGTGGGCCGTCGGCAAAGCCGGTCACCTCCATCAAGCCGCAGGCCGCCTGCACCAGAATGTCCATGCCCTTGAGGCCGGGTACCACGCTGGGCTCTCCAAAGGAGCTGATGGAGCCGTAGACGATGCGCGGATTGACCTCGGCGGTACGGGCGTAGTCGATGCCGAGGCGAGTGGTGGCGCCCTCGCTCATGTTCTCCAGAACGACGTCGCACTCCTGAACGAGCCGGAAATACAGCTCGCGCCCTTTGGGAGACTTGAGGTCCAGGGTGACGCTCTTCTTGTTGCGGCCGCGGTTAACGATGGTCACCGAGATCTCGTCCTCGGCCATCGCGCCACCAAAGTTGATGCCGCGCCGGCTGACGAAGGGCGGGTTGGTCCGGGCGATGTCCCCGCCGCCAGGGGACTCGACGTGGATCACCTCCGCGCCCAGGCCCGCCAGCATCAGGGCGCCATAGGGGCCAGCCAGGGCCACGGTCAGGTCCAGGACACGGATGCCCTCAAGCGGACGTTGGAGCGGGTTGGCGCTGGCGCCAGGGCTTGCGTTCATATCAGGACTTCTCCTCACGGGGGCCAGCTTTGCCAGCGGCGAATTGGGTGACGCCATCGGCCAAGGCAGGTGACTCCAGACGATAACGAAACTGCATCCAGCGCTCCAGGGCCAAGCCGTCGTGCAGCGGCAGCTCCGGTGCGCGACGTGCGGTGTACTTCAGGCTGGCCAGGGCATGCGGGTCGGCCTCGGCGATTTCCTGGGCCAGTTGCATCACAGTGGCTTGCAACTCGGCGCCTGGGACTGCCAGCGCCGCCAGGCCAATACGCTCGGCCTCGCGACCGCTCATGCGCCGGCCACTCAGAAGATAGTACAGGGCGCGCGGCAGGCCAATGCGCCGTGGCAGGCGTTGGGTGCTGCCACCGCTGGGAAATAGGTTCTTGCGAATGTGTTCGTCGCCCATCATCGCGTCCTCGTCGGCAACGACGATGTCGCAGGACAGGGCCAGCTCCAGCCCCCCAGCCACCGCAATGCCGTTGACGCAGGCGATCACGACCTGCCGGGCCGACTCCAGGCCCTGATAGGCAGCCTGCATGCGGTCCTGGTTCTGCAGGTGGGCAGCCGGGTCGTGCAAGGCGTGCTCGGCGATCCACTTGAGGTCAGTGCCGGAGCAAAACGCCCGGCCCTCGCCGCGAATCACGATGACCCGGATGTCGTGCCCCGGCGCCGAGCAGCCCTCGACCGCGGCGCGCAGGGCTATGAGGGTTGGGCCGTCGAGCGCGTTGAGCCGTTGGGGCCGGTCGAGGGTAAGAACCCGCACCCGCGGCGTGCTGTCGTCAATGCGCAATCCGTCGCTCATGGAGTGTGGTCAAGCAGGGGCATGGAGCCGCAGGGTGCAGGGTGGGCGCAATCCGCGCGTGCAATTTTTCACGCTGGAACGACCGCGACATGGCGGCCGCGACAGCGTGATTATGCATAGTACATTCTGGAGCCTGCCGCGCACGTGATATTGAACACTTGCCGCGGGGGCCGCCGCTGTCGCCAAGGGCCACAGAGACAGCGCCCCGTGTTGCAAAATTCTTGGCGCGAAACACACAAAGTAATTTTTTTTGACCCGCCGGAGACACCCCATGGCCGACACCCATCAATACGAGACGATTCTTTACCGCGAGGAGGGCCCGGTGGGCATCCTCACGCTCAACCGGCCGCATGACGGCAATAAATTCAACCGCCTCGCCTGCCAGGAAGTTCGAGACTGTATCGAGTCGATCCGCCGCGAGACCCGCACCCGGGTGCTGGTGATCACCGGTGCCGGCGACAAGTTTTTCTGCATTGGCGGCCACCACGACGGCGACCAAAGCTCCCGCCTCTACCCGGGTGCGCCGTCCACGCTGGAGATCTACGAAGCCATCGAGCGCCTGCAAAAGCCGGTGATCGCCTCGGTCAACGGCTTTGCCGTGGGCGGCGGGCATGTGCTGCATGTGGTGTGCGACCTGACCATTGCTAAAGAAAGCGCGATCTTCCGCCAGGTCGGCCCCATGGTGGGGAGCTTCGACGCCGGCTACGGCACCTGGTACCTGGAGGACCTGGTTGGCAAGAAGAAGGCCAAGGAAATCTGGTTCATGAACGAGAAGCTGACCGCCCGGGAGGCGCTGGGCCTGGGGTTGATCAACCGGGTGGTGCCCGACGCCGATCTGGAGCGCGAGACGATGGCGATGGCACTCAAGATCGCCGAGCGCGGCTCGTATGCGCTGGCGGCCTTGAAGGGCGCGTTCAACGCCCGCCATGGCGGCGTGGGCGGCCTGGCCCGGGTGACACACGACCTGATGCTGCCGCACTACTACGCCTCGGAAGAAGCGCACGAGCTGCACGACGCGTTTGCCAACAAGCGGGCGCCTGACACTACGAAGTTCGGTCGGTAAAGGCCGGTCCTTCGGGCTGGGCTTTTTTGGCGTTGCCGGGGAACGCCAAGGGTGCTTGGCGTTGGCGGGGCACGCGCCGGGTGTACAGGTGGCGCTTGACTCTTTGCGGGGCACGCGCCCGGTGTGCGGCAGGGGCCCGGCGGCTTCGATGCAGGGGCCCTTCGGGCTTCCTTGCGGTGCTCGGCCGCCAGGGGCACGCGAGGCAAACTCGGCCCTCCGGGCCTCAAACATGCCTCGCTCTTCGGCCCCCAGCGCCCTGTGCGCCTCAGCCCCGCATAGGCGCCGCCGAACCCCTGCCGCACACCCTGTGCTTACCTCAGGCGGAGGACTTCTCGACGCCGCCTTTGGTGACGTCGTTGGAAAGGGTTGTCGGAGAGAGGCCTCCTGAATGAAGGAAGCGGCGGGTGTGCGGTGCGGGGGCAGCGGCGCCTATGCGGGGCCGAGCAGCGCAGCGTCGGGCGGAAAAAGAGTCGGGGCATGTCTGAGCCGCCGCAGGCGGCGAGTTTGCCCCGGCTCCCGCACGGCGCGAGCAGCACAGGGAAGCCCGAAGGGCCCCCGCATCGAAGCCGATGCGCCCGTACCGCATGCCCGTCGCGTTGCAGGCCAAGCACCAAGAAAGTGACCCCGAAAGGAGGCGCCGAAGAAAGACCTCAGTGCGAAGGCCGCCCCGCGGTGTTGCCGCCATCCACAGGCACCACCGCACCGGTAACAAAGCTGGCGTCGTCCGAGAGCAAAAAGGCGACGACAGCTGCTACCTCCTCGGGCTCACCCACGCGGCCCAGCGGATAGGCTGCGCGGATGCCCTCGGTTTTGCTCGGGTCGGCCAGGGTGCTGGCGATCATGGGGGTACGAATCAGCCCAGGTGCGACTGCGTTCACCCGAATGCCCATAGGGCCGAGTTCCAGTGCCATCGCCTGGGTGATGCCCGACACCCCCATCTTGGCCGCGACGTACGCCAGCCGGTTGGGAAGGGCGCGGATACCTGCGGTGGACGAAATATTCACGATCGCGCCCGGACGGCCGGCCAACTGCATCGCCCGCACAAAAGCCTGGCAGGTGTTGAAGGTGCCGTCGAGGTTGACGGCGAGCACACGCTCCCAGGCCTCGGGGGTCCAGTCCATCAGGGTGCCGATGCCGCGGATACCCGCGCAGTTCACGAGGCCGTACAGGGGGCCGAGGCGGCTGGCGGCATCAGCCATGGCGCTGGCTACGGCCGCATGGTGGGTGACGTCGACCACCCGCAGATGCAGTTGCGCCGGCTCACCCTGTGTGCGGGCCAGGTCTGTGAGGGCCGCCTCCTGGATGTCCATCGCCAGCACCGTCGCGCCTTCGTCCAGCAGGCGACGCACACAGGCGGCGCCGATGCCGCTGGCAGCGCCCGTCACGAGTACGGTGCGGTTTTCTAAACGCTTCATGGCTTTACTCCGGGGCGCTTCCCGAGCTGTGGGTGGGTGCCGTCGCCGGCCGATGAAACTGCGGCCAGCGTTTGAGCACCAGCGGGCCGTCGGCGGCATAGGCATAGCAGCCGTCGATCTGACGCGGCTTGCCGTTTTCATCGACTCGGTCGGGGCCCTTGATCAGGAGGAAGCCCAGGGACTGGAAGACGGCGGTTGCCATCGGGGTAAGGATTTCCATCAGGTGGGTGCAGCTGCGCGCGCCGGAGAGACGGCTTCGGACCTCGCTGTTCCAGCCCTTGGACATGCGCAGGCCCACAAGAGTTTGCAGCGCTCGACCCCCCTCTGGGCAGTGAGAAAAGGGCGCGTAGTCGGTGAAGGTCTCGATCTCGCGCACCACCAGGTCGAGGTCGTAGACAAGGCGCACGCCCATGTCGTGGATCGCATCACCGGCGGGCACCGAGCGGCCCTCGCGGTGATGAAAATCCACGGTCTTGCGGTCGACCACCCGACCCTCAATCTCGAATAAACCGTCGCTGCGCTGGTAGGCGGTGAAGTCGATCTTGCGGGTGTGCAAAACCTCGCGAGTGACTGCGCTTTTGGGGGCAACGCCCTTGGAGGTGGGGGTGGTCATCGTGATGCTCGTTGGAAAGCTTGGGTGGAATGGCCGCGCAAGTCTGTCTGAATCAATCGCCCGGGTCAGCCCGGGGCTTGGTGCCGTCGCAAAGGTGAACTCAAGCGAACTGAATCTCGGCCTGCATGGTGAGCCAGCCCTCGTGGTCCTGCGCCCACAGGCGGGCACTGCGGCCATCTGCCGCCGGCGCGCCGCAAACCCGAAAGGGGTGCAAGTCGGTGGTCGGGCGCACCGCGCGGAAGCTGAAGCCCGTGACACGGGCCTCGGGCCGCTCGCGCCGGGCCAGGTCGGCCAGCAAGGTGGCAATCAGCGGGCCGTGCACCACCAGGCCAGGGTAGCCCTCGGCGCCGGTGGCATAAGGCCGGTCGTAGTGGATGCGATGGGCGTTGAAGGTCAGCGCCGAAAAGCGGAACAAGAGCACCGGGTCGGGCACGATTTCGCGCGACCAGGTGGCGTCGCTGGGCGCCGCCTGCGGCGCCGGCACTGGGTCGCCGGCTTGCGCCGGCGCGCGGTAGACGATGTCTTGTTCCTCGGTCAGCGAGAGCACGCCGCCAGCGCGGACTTCGTGGCGCAGCAGCAGAAAGACCAGGTCGCCGCTACGCCCGGATTTATGCGTGACCGACTCGATGCGGGTGCTGCGCTCCAATGCGTCGCCCACACGCAAGGGCGCATGCCACTTCAGGCGGCCGCCAGCCCACATGCGGCGCGGCAGCGGCACCGGAGGCAGAAAGCCGCCCAGGCGGGGGTGGCCGTCGGCGCCGATTTCGCGCTGCGGAGCGCGCGGGAGGAAGTAGAGCCAGTGCCACAGGGCCGGCAGGGCGGCGCCCGAAATAGTGGGGGTGTCGGCATCGCGGTCCAGGGTGGCGGCCAGGGCCCGTACGGGCGCGGCGCCGGCAGGCTCCTCGAAGGATTCGCTGCGGCCCTCCCACGTGCGCAGGTGAGCCAGCAGCTCCGGGGTGATGCGCACAGGCTCCGAAGGCGTACCAGCTTCAGCCATCACACCACCCCCTTGGCGCGCAGCGCGGCGATGGCCTCCGGGGAATAGCCGATCTCCTGCAGCACCTCCTCGGTGTGCTCGCCGCAGGAGGGCGGCCGGCGGCGGATGCTGGGCGGCGTGCGCGAGAGCTCCACCGGCGTCGCGGTCAGCGGCACAGGCTGCGGGAGACCGGGGAAGTCGGTCGGGCGCAGGGCGTCAGCGGCCGCGATGATGGGGTCGGCCAGCGCCTCACGCGGGGAGTTGACCGCACCGGCCGGCACACGCCCGGCCTCCAACTCAGCGAGGGCCTGCGGCCGGGTACGCACCGCGCACCAATCGGCCATCAAGCGGCTCAACTCCTCGCCATGCTCGCCTCGGGCGAGGTCATCTTGCAGGCGCGGATCGTCGGCCAGTTCGGGGCGGCCCACCACGCGGGCCCACCGCTTGAACATGCCGGCGCCGATCACCTGCGCAATGATCCAGCGGTCGTCGCTGCAGCGGAACATGTCAGAGGGCGCGTAGTGCGGCGCCCGGTTCATGGTGGCCTTTCGGTCCACGCCAAGCGCAGCCTCCTCGATCAGGCTGCCGCTCGAATAAGTGAGCGCGGTGCGAAGCAGGGAGGCTCCCACCTCCTGCCCCATGCCGCTGGTCTTGCGTTCGTAAAGCGCCATCATGGTGCCGAGCGCGCAGGCCATGCCGGTGCCGAAGTCGACCACCGGCGCCATGATCTTGACCGGATGATCGGGCAGGCCGCTCATATGGACCGCTCCACTCATGCACTGGGCCACGCCGTCAAAACCGACACGGTCACTGACCGCTTCACTGGTGCCAAAGGCGGTGGAGGCGGTGAGGATCACATCGGGCCTGATGCGACGCAGGCTTTCGTAGTCCAGCCCGAGTTTGACCAGCGTGCGTGGGGGCATGTTGGCAATCACCACGTCGGCGCGGCGCACCAGGTCGTGCAGCACCCGCTGCCCGTCGGGGGTGTCGATCTCCAGCGCGATGGAGCGCTTGTTGCGATTGACCTGGAGGAACTGCGCGCCCTCGCCTTGCGAGGACACCGGCAAGATGGTGCGGTCTTCGGCGCCGCCCACGCGGTCGACACGAATCACATCAGCGCCGTAGTCGGCGAGCAGCGCGGCGCAGTAAGGGCCAGCGATGAAGCGGCCGAGGTCGAGAACGCGAATGCCTTGCAAGACCGTCATGTGGTTCCCTGCCCCTCAGCCGTAACGGCCGCCGGTGACATGCAGCACCTCGCCCGAGATGAAGCTGGCGCGCTCGCTGGCCAGGAAGGCCACCGCGTCGGCTACATCTTCCGGGCGACCCGTGCGCTTGACCGGTTGCACGGCCAGCGCACGCTCCTTGATCACTTCGTAGGTGTCGAGCGCGCGAATCATCTCCGTCTCCATGAAGCCCGGCGCCACGCAGTTGACGGTAACGCCGTAGCGGCCCTCCTCCATCGACAGCGCCTTGGCCATTCCGATCAGACCGGCTTTGGCCGCGGAGTAGTTGGACTGCGTCGGGTTGCCGAAGTGGGCGCGGGAGCTGATGTTGATCACGCGGCCCCAGCCTTGCTCGATCATCTTGGGCATGACGGCACGGCTGGCAAGAAACGCGCCCTTGAGCATGACGTTGATCACCAGGTCCCAGTCGTCTTCGCTCATTTTGACCAGGTATTTGTCACGCGGAGCGCCTGCGTTGTTAACGAGGATGTGCACGCTGCCAAAGGTGGCCACCGTCTCATTGACGAGGCGCTCCACATCGGCCTGCTTAGTGATATCACCCACCACGCAGTGGGCCTGCAAGCCCTCGGCCCGCAAGGCCTCGGCGGTCTTTTGCGCGAGCTCACCGTTGATGTCGGTGATCACCACCTTGGCTCCCTCCTGGGCCAGGCGACGCGCCGTGGCGGCTCCAAGGCCGCGCGCCGAACCGGTGACGATGGCCACCTTGTCCTTCAGTCCGAGATCCATGTCACAGTCCTTTCAGTTCCTCTTGCCGGCGACCCAGAGGCGGCAGCAAGTAGCCTGCCGAAACTTGCCGGGCGAACCATCAAAATATATCATGCATTACTCGCTCGCCCCCTCTGGAGAACACATCATCATGCCCGCTCCCCTCCCCGCCCACCGGCGCGCCGTCGCCTTCGAGACTTTCGGTTCGCCCGAGGTCTTGCGGGTCCTGGAAGTGCCGCTCCATCAGCCGCAGGCCGGCGAGGTGCTGGTGCAGGTGCAGGCTGCCACTGTGAACCCCACCGACTTGCTGATGCTCGGCGGCAGCCAGGCCGCACGCATGCGCGATCTGGTGCCGCCCTATATCGCCGGCATGGAGATCGCCGGCAAGGTGGTCGCCATCGGCGAGGGCGTCCAGGGCCTGGCCCTGGGCCAAGCGGTGATCGGCATCGTCAACCCGCGCAGGCCGCAGGGCGGCGCGCAGGCACAGTTCGTTTGCCTGCCTGCGGCCTCAATAGCGCCGCTGCCGGCTGGCTCTGACCTGATAGCCGCCGCCACCTTGCCAATGAACGGTCTGACCGCCTGGATGTGCCTCGAGTTCATGAAACTGCCCGTCGGCGCCTCCTTGTTGGTGACCGGCGCGGCCGGCGCGGTGGGCGGCTTCGTGGTCGCGCTGGCCCGGCGCGCCGGCCTGCATGTGGTGGCCGACACCAAGGAGGAAGACCGTGAACTTCTCACCCGCCTGGGCGCCCACGAGTTGGTGCCGCGAGGTGATGGCTTTGCCACCGCGGTGCGGGTGCGCTACCCGGCCGGTCTGGACGGGGTGGTCGACACCGCCCTGCTCGGAGACGCCGCCGCGGGTCTGCTGCGCACGGGCGGTGCCATGGTGTCGCTGCGAGGTAGCCAGGATATCCATCGTGAGGACATCCGACACACCCATGTGTCGGTGCTGCAGGAGGCCACCAACCAGGAGGCCCTGCGCTGGCTGGTCGATCGGATGCAAGACGGCACCCTGGCCATGCGCGTCGGCCGGGTGCTGCCCATGGCGCAGGCCGCGGAGGCCTATGGGCTGGTGAGCCGGGGCGGATTGCGCGGGCGGGTGGTGCTCACACCCTGACCTCCCCCGCAGACGCCCCCGCTGCCGCCACAAGTGCGCTGCGGGAGGGCGCGCCCCAGGGGGCGCACGCCTCACTCGGGCTGAATGCCCGCGCGGTTGACCACTTGACGCATCACACCCAGGTCTTCGTTCCAGAGACGGGTTTGCGCGTCGCCACAGAGCACCAGCGGGATCAGGTCACGCTTTTCCATATTCGTCTGGGCGGTCTGCGACTTTAGGGCCTGGGACATCAGGTCGCGCAACTGGGCGAGCACCGCCGGCGGGGTTTTGGCTGAGGCATAGAAGCCGAACCAGACCTGGATCTGGTAGCCAGGCACACCCGCTTCGCTGGCAGAGGGCACATCACCCAAGGCCTTGAGCCGCTGCGAGCCCGCCAGGGTCAGCGCGCGCACCTTGCCGGTTTGATAAAAGGGCGTTGCCGACACATGGTCAATGAAGATCATGTCGACCTGGCCGCCGCCCACGTCGGTGAGCGCCTGCACGCTGGAGCGGTAGGGAACGCCGGTGAGCTTGATGCCCGCGGCCTGCATGAACAGCTCGCCCGCCAGACGCTGGACCGTGCTGGCATAACCGAAGGTGATCTTGCCCGGGTCGGCCTTGGCAGCCGTCACCAGGTCGGCCACGGTTTTATAGCGGGATGCGCCGGTGATGTTCAGAACATTGCTGGTACGGGCGAAGGTGCACACCGAGGCGAAGTCCTTCACCGCGTCATAGGGCATGTTCTTCTTCATCAGCGGGTCTAGCACGGTCAGCGAGTTGCTGGTGAACATGAGCGTGTGGCCGTCGGCAGGGGCATTGAGCACCGCCTGCGCGCCCAAGGCGCCCTCTGCGCCCAACTTGTTCTCGACGATCACGTTCTGCTTGGCGATCGCCGAGAGCACCTGAGCGAACTCACGGGCGTTGACATCGGTGGTTGTGCCTGCGCTAAACGGTACCACCACCGTGATCGGCTTGGTGGGGAAGGTTTGGGCCGTTGCGGCACTCACCAGGGCGAAGCCCGCTAGGGCTAAAAGGGAAATTCGTTTGAACATGCGTGCCTCCAAAGTGAAACGTGGGGACCAGGGAACAACGAAAGGGAGCGGGTCAGACCAGTGCGCGCGTCTGCCCGCCGTCGAGTTGCAGGTTTTCGCCCGTCATGAAGCCGGAGTGAACCGAGGCCAAAAAGGCCACCATCGCCGCCAGCTCCTCGGGCTGGCCGACACGCTTCATCGGCACCGCTTTGATGCGCTCTTCCAGGTTGTGGAAGGTGCTGAAGGTGGGGGTGATCACCGTTGCGGGCGCAATCGCGTTGACCGTGACCCCGGTGTGCGCCAGTTCGAGGGCCAGGTGCTTGAGAGCTGCCTGTACGCCGGCGCGGAAGATGGTCGACAGGGCGTGGCGGACCATCGGCTGCTTGATGCTGGCCGAGGTGATGGCCACCACACGTCCCCAGCCCGAGGCGACCAGCAGGGGGGTGATCCGGCGCAGGATCAGCAGCGCGCCATGCAGCTGCTGCTGATAGGCCTGGTCCCAGCGGTCCTGCTCGGTCTCGTCGAGAAAATCACGCATGGGGCTGGGCGGGCGCGGGGTGTTGAGCACCAGAATCTGCACGTCGCCCAGGGCTTCCGACTGCGCCCCGAGCCGGTCGACGTCCGCGGCACTGGTGATGTCGCCCGAACAGACCTCGACCGAGACCCCGTGCGCCGCGCGCAGGGATTCAGCGGTGGCGGCCAGTCGCGCCGCGTCGCGCGCGAAGATGAGGAGGTTCACCCCCTCCTGTGCCAGACGCTCGCAAACCGAAAGGCCCAAGCCCTGGCTGCCGCCAATGACCAGCGCGCGCTTGCCTGCAATACCCAGATCCATGTTGTCTCCTCTTTGTTGTTGTTTCGGGCACCGGGCGGGCTCGCCTGTGGCCCGGCTCTAGCTCAGACCGTGCAGCAACGCTTCGGTCAGCGACCCACACCCAAATTTTTCGCGATCTCGTCGAGCCGTCGTTTTTTCTGGTCCAGCGTCATCTCGAAGTCGAGCCGGCCCTGCAGCGTCTCGGAGGGCACCACCAGCGTGTCAAAACCCGCATCGACATAGGGCTGCATCTGCTCTTTGGACGGCTCACCCCACACCCGGGCCTGGAAGGAATAGGGATTGGTCAGGCCCGACTCGGCGCGGATCTTGTCAATCGCCTGCTTGTAGCCAATGGCCTCGTCGGGGCGCACCATCGGACCGTACCAGCCGTCGCCCGCGCGCGCGGCGCGCTCGAGCGCCTTGGGCATGGTGCCGCCAAACACCATCGGCACGCGCACCGGCCATTCGGTCACGCGCAGCTCCTTGAAGGGAAAGTGCGGGCCATCGTTGCTGACCCACTCGCCGTTGAACAGGCGCGGCAACAGGGGCACCGCCTCGTTGTAACGCTTGTGACGGAGCTCGAAGGGAATGCCGAGACCTTCGGACTCTTCTTTCCACCAACCCGCGCCCATGCCAAGCTGGAAGCGGCCGCCACCAATCTGCTGCGCGGTGATCGCCGCGCGTGCGGTCGCCACCGGATGGCGCAGGGACATCAGATAGATGCCGGTGGTGACGGTGAGCTTTTCGGTGCCACCCAAAATGCCGCCGACCATGGTCCACATGTCGTACATCTTGCGGGCCACGGTGTGCACTGGCACGAAGGTCTTGCCCTCGTCATGCGGGTGGGCCGACTCGAACTCTCGCGGCTCCAGAATATGCTCGCCGAGCCAGATGCCGTGAAAGCCCAGGCCTTCGGCGTGGCGGGCCAGGGGAATGATGTCGTCGGGGCGAATGCCGTAGGTGGCGAAGCCGAATTTCATGAAGCGGTCCTGTGCGCGAGCGGCGCTCGATAGGGAGCTTGCAGCTTAAAAAGGGCGGGCGGCGCCGTCCAATGGTGAATTTGAATACGCAATATCAAGGCACCGAATCCCGGACGCCCGGGTCGGCCACGTCCGCACCGGCCAAATCCAGCCAGGCCTGACCGAGCGCCTCGGTGAAGCAGGTCAGCACCTCGTCGGCCGCCTGCGCCGACCGGTGGACGAAATTCAGGGGCAGCGAGGCCTGGAAGCGGGAAAGCTCAAAGAACCGACCCGCCGCGGCGCCGGCATTGGCTTCCATGCGCTGCACAAAACCGATACCCATGCCGCCAGCCACCATGGCCCGCAACAAAGAGGCGTGGCTGACCTCCACCGCGCCACGGATATCCAGACCTTCTTCGCGGAACAGGCGCTCGATCAGCTCCTGGCTCGGGGTGCTGCCGCCCGTCACCACCCAGGGCTGGGCGGCGATTTCCGCAGGTCGGGCATACTCGAGCCGCTCGCGCCAGGCGGCCGGCGCCACCAGCACATAGTCCAGCTCCCCCAGGGAGTGACAGACCAGATCGTCCCCGCGCACCGTGCCGACGATGGCGCCGCCGTCGAGCTCACCGGCCTTGATCGCCTGCCGGATCGAGCGGGTGTTCCCCGCTTCCAGGGACAGTTCGGTCATCGGAAATCGGTCGCGCATCATCCGCATGGCGCTCGCCAGCGAGGCCAACAGCCGGGGGTTGGCAATGGTGCCGATAGAAAGCCGGCCGGCCGGCACGCCGGCGAGCTGGCGCGCGCGCTCATTGAGCTCGTGCGAAGCCTGCACCACCTGGCCGGCCCATTCGGCAATGCGCTGGCCGGCGGCGGTGACCTCCAGGCCGCGGGCGGTGCGGCGAAACAGGGTCAGGCCAAAATGCGCCTCCAGCGCCCGGATATGGTGGCTGGCCGTGGGCTGGCTGATATGCAGCCGCTCTGCGGCGCGGGTGAGATGCCCCTCTTGCACCACGGTGACGAGGGTCTTGAGCTGGGTGAGGTCGTACATGGGTCGCGCCCGCCTGGCGCCTGCGGGCGCGAAGCCCCGGAAAGTGTCAATGCATGATGCATCGGGTGCGTTGGCCGCGTCAACCGGGCCGACCCTGAGGCCATCGGCCGCAGCTTACAGGCCGCAGGTCATTCGGAGATCCGATAGGCCCTATCCGAAAACATCATTGGACGCCCCCCCCGGGGGCCACCTAACCTTCCCTTCCAAAGTCGCCACCCGGTTCGGTGGTGCCGGAACCTGTACAGACGCCCCATGCCTCCCTTCCGCACGAACGCCGCCAGACACCGCCAGGTGCCGCCGGGCGCCGCGTCCCGGCGCCTGGTACCGCAAGCGTCATGCGCCCCGGAGACCCCGCAGTGAGCGAGACAGCCGACACTCGAGCCCTGACCGAGACCCTGACCCGGCAGCCGCTGACCAAGCTGCTGGCCCAGGCCCGCGCGCTGGCCATCGCCGCCCATGGCCCGCGCGTGAGCTATTCGCGCAAGGTGTTCATTCCGCTCACCCGCCTGTGCCGCGACAGCTGCGCCTATTGCACCTTTGCCACCACGCCCTCACAGGTGCAGCGCCCCTACCTGCGACCGGAGGAGGTGCTGGCCATCGCCCGAGCGGGCCAGGACGCCGGCTGCCAGGAGGCCCTGTTCACCCTGGGCGACAAGCCCGAGCTGCGCTACGAAGCTGCGCGCCAGGACCTCGCCCAATTGGGCTACCGCAGTACCACCGACTACCTGGCCGCCATGTGCGCGCTGGTGATGGCGGAGACCCGTCTGTTGCCGCATGTGAACGCCGGCGTGATGAGCGGCGAGGAAATGCTGCAGCTGCGCGAGGTGTCGATCTCGCAGGGGCTGATGCTCGAATCGACATCGGACCGTCTGTGCGAGCGCGGCGGCCCGCACTTTGGCTCCCCAGACAAGACGCCTGCGGTGCGTCTGGCCATGCTCGAGACCGCGGGCAAACTGGCCATTCCGATGACCACGGGCATCTTGATCGGCATTGGCGAAACGCGTCAGGAGCGCATTGAGGCGCTGCTGGCCA
>JAURKV010000113.1 GCA_030831585.1 Ramlibacter sp.
ACCATCACCGCCGCGACATTCTTGACTTCCATCTTGCCGCCGCCGGCTGTCGCCTCAAAGTCCGACAGCGGGCCGTCGATGCTCACGCCCAGGCGATTGAGCAACGCACGCATGCTTTAGACGGTGAAGGAGACATCAGCGCCATCGCCAGTGCCCTGCAGACCGACTACCAGACCGTACCCGATCAATTGGTTGGAGCGGACGGTGGCGACCTGAGCCAGGTCCTTGACCCGGTCAGCCAGGGCTGCCGGCGCCAGTGACGCCAGGGCCAGGGCCAACAGGCAGCGACCCAGAAGGGCGCGGCCAGCCAGCGGGCGCGAGCGGCACGGGAGGGTTTGGAAAGCAGCCATGGTCATGCGTATTCGAATAGGTCAGAAGGGCCAGAACTTGAGCGCAGCGCGGGTGCCCCAACCGGCGCGAGTGGCCGAACCCAGTTCACCGCCGCCTTGGTAGACAAAATTGGCATTGGCCAGGCGGCGCGACTGCACCGTGTTGTTCGGCGCCACGTCATCCGGCCGGACAATCCCGCTCACCTGAATCATTTCGCTGCCCTGGGTCAGGGACAGGCGCTTCTCGCCGCGCACGACCAGGTTGCCGTTGGGTTGGACTTCGACCACAGTCACGGTCACCGAACCGGTGAGGCTGGCGCTCTGGTCGGCAGAACCCTCACCCTTGCTTTCAACATTGGCCTGGTTGAGGTTGATACCAGTGAGCGTTTTGCTCATCGCGGGCAGGCGGCTGGTCAGCCCCGGAGTCACCACGTCGTTGCTTGCGGAACGGCTCACGTTGGCAGTGGCGGCTCGGTTGGCCTGGGTCGATTCAGCCAGGATGACGGTGATCACGTCGCCAGGGCCAAAGCGACGGGCCTTGCCTACCAAGGTCGAACCGGTGCCAGCGCGGTAGATAGCGCCGGTGGCTGCAGGCGGCGGCTGGTCCTGGACCACCGGCGGAACAGGCGCGTGGCTCTCGTCCCGCGGGGGCAGATCGTCCATCGTGGCGCAGCCGGCCAGCAGCAGGCCGGCACACAGGGCGAGCACGGCGCCGATCTGACGGCGGGCGCGGAGGAAAGTGACATGCATGGCCAAGCCTCAGAGGTTGTTGTTGAGGAACTTCAGCATGCCGTCGACAGCCGAGATCGCCTTGGAGTTGATCTCGTAGGCGCGCTGGGTCTCGATCATGTTGACCATCTCCTCGACCACGTTGACGTTGGAGGCTTCTACTGCGCCCTGGGCAAGCGTGCCCGCGCCCACAGCGCCGGGGTTGCCGATCTGGGGCGCGCCACTGGCCGGGGTTTCCCTCAGCAGGTTCTGGCCGATGGCCTGCAGGCCTGCAGGGTTGTTGAAGCGGGCAATGGTGAGCTGTCCGATCTGCTGGGCTCCGCCGGTCGCCAGTTCAACCGAGACGATCCCGTCCTGACTGATGGTGATGGAAGCCGCGTTCTGGGGAATCACAATCGGCGGAGAAAGAGGCTGACCGGTGGCGGTGACCAGTTGTCCGGCGGCCGACTTCTTGAAGGCCCCGTCACGGGTGTAGGCGATGGAGTTGTCAGCCTGGGTGATCTGGAAGAAGCCATCGCCCTGGATAGCGACGTCTAACGCGCCCTTGGTCTGAACCAGGCTGCCTTGGACATGGGTCTTTTCAGTGGCGACCAGACGCACACCGGTACCCAGCATCAGGCCGGTGGGCGCCTGAGCGTTGGCTGAGACCTGGGCACCTGGCTGGCGCACGTTCTGATAGAGCATGTCCTCGAAGGTTGCGCGGTCCCGCTTAAAGCCGGTCGTATTGACGTTGGCCAGGTTGTTCGAAATGACCGCCATCCGCGTCTGCTGCGCGTCCAGGCCGGTCTTGGCAATCCACATTGAGGCGTCCATGTCGGGCTCCTGTTTCTATCTGTCGTTACTGTCGTGACGGCGGCCGCTCACGCGGCCTTCATCAAGGTGGCGCTGCTCTCGTCCAGATCCTTGGCCTGCTTAATGGCGCGAATCTGGGCTTCGAAGCTGCGGGCCTGGTCAATCATTCGGGTCATGCCGTAAACGGCGTTGACGTTGCTGCCCTCGAGCGAGTTTGAGGTGATCTGTATGGCCTCGGGGCCGGTGGGAAAGTCGCTGCCCAGGGGCAAACCCTGGGGCGCGAACAGACCATCGGTCCGGCGGACGAGCGGCTGCTTGCTGGCGTCGCGTAGCAGAAGCTGGCCCACTGGCACACCAACCGCGCCCGGCTGGTTCGGATCACGTGCGATGACGGTGCCGTCGCGGTTGACCTGCACCACAAAGCCGGGCGGCACGACCAGCGGCCCCCCAGCGGTGCCGCGTAGAGCGTGGCCCTGACCGTTTTCCAGCACGCCGCGAGCGTTGACCTTCAGGTCACCACGCCGGGTGAAGGCCAACTTGCCGTCAGGCGCTTCCACCCCCATCACAGATGCGCCACTGAGGGAGATGTCCATCGGGCGGTTGGTGGAAATGATCGGGCCGGGCTCCAGGTCAATCACGTCGCGCGCGATCACCTGGGTTTGGTAGCGGGAGTCGAAGCCCTCGCCCTCGACCTTGATCGTGCGCATGGCCATGTCGAAGCTGCGCTTGAACCCGGCGGTCGACACGTTGGCCAGCTCGTTGACCAGGCCCTGGCGGGCGATGGCCGACTCGGCGATGGCCGAGTGCGAGGTGAAGATGAGGCGGTCCATGGCAGTGTGAAGTGGCGGGGATCAGCGCAATCGAAGGTCTTACGAGCGCAGGTTGATGATGGCCTGGGTCATGGTCGAGGAGGTCTCGATCGCCTTGGCGTTGGCCTGGAAGTTACGCTGCGCGGTAATGAGATCGACCAGTTCCTGGGTCAGGTCCACGTTGGCCCGCTCGGTAGCACCCGCGCGGATCGAGCCGAAGCCGGCAGATCCCGCCTCGCCGACCCTCGGCGTGCCTGAGGTCGAGGAAGCCAGGTAGGCCGCATCGCCAATCTGGCGCAAGCCGGTGGGCGACGAGAAGTTGGCCACCGCGATCTTGCCCAGGGAGGCCTGGGAGCCGTTCGAATAAGTGGCCGAAACCAAGCCGTCCACCCCGATGTCCAGGCCCATCAGCTCGCCCTCGGGTGCGCCGTCCTGCGACTGTGAAAGCACCGCGAAGGGACTGGAGTACTGGGTCGACTGGGTGAAGTCGATCGACATGGTCAGCGCACCCTGCCCGCCCTCGAGGAAGGCAGTCTCGAATTGCATCGGGTTCAGCGGCGAGGTGGGCTTGCCGGTCAGGTCGAAGGACAGCTCGCCACGGTCCAGGAAAATCGGCCACCACTGGGTCTTGGTGGACAAGCCGGTGGGGGATTCCGTTTGGCTGCCGTTCTTCACGTACTGCAGGGCGCCGTTTTCGGTGTACTGCTTGAGCGCGGTCCATTCCGTGGTCGCGCCAGATGCCATCTTGGTATCGGAGAGGCCCCAGTCAGCGTTGCTGCCAGTGACCTGGATGGTGGAGGTCTCGCCGGTGGTACCGGTCTGGAACTTCAGCCGCTTGGCAATCGGGTCCCAGGCGACGGTGACACCGGCCACCTTACGTCCTGTCTCTTCGTCCACCAGTTTATTGATCTCCGCCTCCATGTTCTGGGCGACCTGTTCCATCGTGAAAGAACCCGTCGTGAGCGTGATGGTGCCGGTGATGCCATCTACCGCCACCTGCAACTGCTTGTTGCCTGAGGCGACCTGCACGTTCTTGGTGGTGTCAATCGTCATCGCTGACCCCACCAGGATTGCCGGCTGGCTGGGCTGACCACGCAAAGCGATGGTGGTCGAGGGATTGACTGTCAGGACGGACGAGATATTGGCAGCGTCGAATCCCATCAGGTTCTTCGCGTTGCCGTTTGCGGCGGTGATCTGGATGCTCGAGGTGTCGCCGGTGGTGCCCGACGATACCCTGAACTGCCTGGCGTCCGGGTCAAAACTGACCATGACGCCATAGCGTCGATCAGTCAATGTGCTGAGGGTGCCCAGCTGGTTGTTGATTTCTACTTCCAGCGTTTTTGCCAGCACGTCCGGGTCAGTGTCAGCGGCTTTCAGGGTGTAGCTGATGGTCTGGGGCGCGCTGGCGCCATCGACCGTGAGGTCGAAGCTGATCGTCGATGCCGCGCCTGCCGGCGTGGTCGAGGTGTCGGGTCCGAAGTTCAGACCTTTCAGCGCGTTGTCCTTGAAGTAGCTCTCCGTCAAGGGTGCGCCCAGTGCGGTTGCGGCCGAGGACTGTCTTGTATCGGTTTGCTGGTCGAGCGTGTACATCTCGGTCGTACCCGTACCTGGAATCACCCGCGGATCGGTCTTGGGCAAGACCTCGCCGTACTTGTTGACATAGAGCAGCGCGCCTGAGGCATTGCTGGCCTGCTGCAGGGCCGGCTTGACTTGCCGGTCGCCGACGAAGAAGTAGGTTTGCCACTTGGCAAAAGGGCTGTCGATACGGGCGGCCTGGGTCTTGACGTAGTAGACGGTGGCCAGGTAACCGTTGCCACCGGAGTCGTAGACGGTGAGCGCTGTGGACTTGTTGTACGTCGCCGGGTTGGTGCGGTCGAACTTCAAGTCCTCGATCGGGGTGGATTCAGCCGGCAGATTCAGCCCCAGCTGGATCTTGGTGGTTTCCTGTGCCTGGCCCGAGGTCTTGGGCGGGATCACCAAGGGGGCGAGGTTGGTCAGGTCCGCCTTGCCAGACGAGTCCACCGACGCTGCCAGCAGGCGCTGCCCGGTGGAGTTGACCACGTTGTTCTGGTCGTTGAGGGTGAAGGACCCGTTACGGGTGTAGATCTGCTGCAGGTTGTCGGCCGACAACAGCGGAAAGAAGCCGTCTCCAGTGATCGCCAAGTCCAGAGAGTTACCCGAAGTCGACACGTTGCCCTGGCTGAACTCCTGGCTCACCTGCTTGAGGGACACACCCTGGCCGATGTTGGACGAAGACTTCTGCAGGGGCGAGGTGGCGAAGATGTCGCCGAAGTCGGCCCGCGAGCGCTTGAAACCGGAGGTGCCCACGTTGGCAATGTTGTTTGAGGTCACGGACAACTGGGCAGTTGCCGAGTTGAGGCCGGTCAGCGAGGTATAGAAGGACATGTCGTCTTGCTCCTGGGAAATTCCGTGTTTATTGGCCGATGCGCGTAACTTTTGACAGCGGAATCGTTTTTCCGCCATCCACCTGCAGCTGGACGTCGCCAGTAGCGCCGTTGGTCTGCACCGCGCGCACGGTGGCCATGGTCTGCACCGTGACGTTCTGCGTTTTGCCAGCCACTACTGCTGAACCGGTGAAGCTGTAGCTACCGCCGGGCGCCGGCTGACCGCTGGCGAGCTTGCCGTCCCAGACAAAGTCCAAGTTGCCCGGCGTCTGCGCCCCAGCGATGAGTTCCTGCACCACGGTGCCACCGCTGTCGCGGACCTGGACCCGCACGCCCGAAGCGCCATCGGGCAAATTGATGGTGGCGTTGACCTTGCCGCCTGCGACCAGGCTGGCCGAGGCATCGGCGACGGGCACCTGCTTGCCGATCAGCGAAGCCCCGCTGAGCATCCGCTCGGCCGACATGGTCGACACAAAGCTGTTCAGCGAGGTCTGCATGTTCGTAAGCGCCTCGAGCTGGGAGAACTGCGCGAGCTGGGCCACAAAGGCTTCGTTCTTCACTGGCTCCAGCGGGTTCTGGTTTTTCAGCTGGGCGGTGAACAGGGTGAGAAAGTCCTGCTTGCCCATTTGATCCGTGCCCTTGGCGGAGGAGGTGACTTTCTTGTCCTCGTAGCTGGTCACGCCCAGCAACTGGGCGGAACTCTTGTCGGTGGCGGAGGCAACGGCCATGGTGCTTGTCTCGCGGTTTCTTGGAAGGGGAATCAGGCCTTGGTGATATCCAAGGTGCGCGAGAGCAGCTGGCGCGCCGTGTTGATCACCTCAACGTTGTTCTGGTACGAGCGGGAGGCAGCCATCATTTCGACCATCTCGGTCACTTCGCTCACGTTCGACTGGAAGACGTAGCCTTCCTTGTTGGCCAGGGGGTTGCCCGGCTGGAAGACCATGCGTGCAGGTGCCGGGTCCACGGCCATCCGCTCGATGAACACGCCGCCGACGAAGGGCGAGCCTGCCTGGGTGTATTGCTCGTCCACCATCGCCTTAAATACCGCGCGTTTGGCGCGAAAGGCGTCGGCCTCGCTACCGGCAACGGTGCTGGCGTTGGCCAGGTTGGAGGCGGTGGCGTTCAAACGAGTCAGCTGCGCGTTGATCGCGGAGCCGGCGACGCCGATGATGTTGTCAAAAGAGGCCATGAATCAGGTTCTCCTTATTCGCCGCGCAGCGCCTTGCGCACGCCGGAAATTCGGCTTTCAAGGAAGTTCAGCGTGGTCTGGTACTGGGCGGCGGCCTTACCGTACTGGGCCTGCTCGATACTGCTTTCCACCGTGTTGCCGTCCACCGCGGTGTTGAAAGGCACGCGGTAGAGCGTGCCGTCCGGATTGGCCACCTCGCCCACTTCGTAGTGCGCGCCTCGGGTGGCGGTCATGGCGGCGGGCTGGGTGTTGGTGTCCGCCAGTACCTGGCGAAAGTCGATGTCGCGCGCCTTGAAGTTCGGCGTATCCGCGTTAGCCAAGTTTTGCGCGAGCAACTCAAGCCGCTTGGTGCGAACTGCAAGGGCCTGCCCGTGGATGCCCAGGGCTCCGTCCAAAATCTTCATACGCGCTCCTTTCAATCCAGTGGCAGGTTTGACAACACGCCAAATTCCCGACACGAAGGCCTCAAGGAATCCAGCACTCGTCCGATTTGTGCAAAAGGCGTGCCACGCGTATCCAGCCGCTCATCAAGGCTTTTCGACGGTATTGGCGGCAATGATTTGCCGCTGCGACGGCCAGTTGCTGCCGTTGGCCGGGGCGTTGACGCGATCGGTGACAGCGGAGATCTGCTGCGACAGCTGCGAGCTGATTTGCGTGGCGGCCGTGGGCAGGCGGTCCTGCGCATAGCGCATCAGCCCCTGGGTGATGGAGCGGCGAGTGATCGGCGCGTCGCGCTGACCGCCTTCGTACAGCACGCGGGCCTGATTGCCCTGAATCGGGAGGGGCGCGTCGGAGGCGCGCAGGCTGCGAGCTGCGGGGGTGAGGACCGACAGATAGAGATCGTCCAGACCCATCGTCCGGGCGCCGCTCCGCGGCATGCCCACGTCCTGAAAGTAGCGGTCTACCAGGTCGAGCTGCTGGACCACGCTCATCTTGGCGATTTCCTGCGCATTGTTGGCGAAGCCCACGCTGGCAGCGCCGCGGCCGGGTCCGCCGCAGAACTGGATGATCCCGTGACAGCGGCCGTTGCTGGCGCTGGGGTTCATGCCGTCGCTCTCTATCAGGACAACGCGGGCGAAATCATCAGGGTCGAAACCATACTCGCGGGCCATGCGGCCCACCTTCTCGCGCACCTGGTCCACATCTGCGGCGGGAATGAAACCACGCTCGACCGCGCGCGAGAGCGTTCGCTCGAACACCGGGACAGTTGCCTGCCGGTTGGCCAGGACCTGGGCGGCCGAAGGCGCTGCAGGGCTCCGGGCGCCCACGTTGACCGAGGCTGGCGCAGCCGGAGACCGTGACGGAGTTCCGACGGCAGGAGCGGCCATCGTCTCGCCTTTGGCCAGTTCGGCCCCCAAGGGCAGCGCGTCCATACGCAGAGACTGTCCGGGTTGGATACGCGCTGCGTCGGCAATGCCGTTGCCGCGCGCCACGCTCAGGGCCATTCGAAAGGCCACGCGGTCGTCGACGTTGACACCCTGACTCTTGTAGTGGGCCTTGACCAGGCCAACAAGCGTGTCGCCACGGCGTACGGTGACTGTGGCCGGGGTGACGGCGGAGGGCAGTGGGAGGTCCATGTCGGCAGGCTCCTGATCGGTGTTGGGGACCGGCCCGGGCCGCGGCGGTCGCGGTGACGGGCTGGCCCTGTTCTTGCAATTTCCGGGTATCACGACGGGTGCGTCGAAAAACCCACACCCCTCAGGAGTTGCAAATGCCGTGCCTTAACTTTCTACTGCAAACAGACACCCTCGCCACCGGAACACCGGCAGGGGTGCGCCCTGCCCCGACCATCCGAGGAACCTTTTGGGCCCACCAGACCGTGCTTGGCGTGCTGAGTCTGGCCTTCGCGCTGGCTGCCAGCGCCAACCCGGCCCCGATCGGCGCGGTGGAGCCGGAAGTGGTCCAGCGTGCGCGCGCCTGGGTGGCTGGCATCCACCAAATCAACGCGTCAACAGTAAAGGTACAGCCCCTGGACCCTCGCCTTCAGGTCGCCGGGTGCGCAGCCGGGTGGGCCTTCGATAATCCTTTTCCACAGAACGACGGTGTGGTTCGGGCACGCTGCCAGGACACCCAATGGTCACTCTTCCTGAGCGTGACCCTGCCACGCGGCGCCGCCGCTTCGCGGCCCGCCCCTGGATCCTCCCCTGGCGTGGCTGCTGGCCTCCCCGCCAGCCCGAGCCCCATGCCGCGGTCGATCGCCAGCAGCCAGCCTGCCGCGGCGCCCCCGGCCGCTGGCCTGCCCACCGCCATGCCCGGCGCCTTCTCCGCACCGGTTCCCGCCACTTTCCCAACCACCACTTGGATGCCTGGTGCCGTCCAGGCACCGGCTGCACCGCCCACACCCCTGGCAGTTCGGCGTGGCAACACCGTACTCACCACCTGGGCGCCAACGCCCGGACTGGCGGTGACGGCCCGGCTCGAGTCGCTCGACGATGGTCGGCTGGGAGATACCATCCGGCTGAGGAACAGAGATTCGGGGCGCGTTGTGAGCGCCCAGATCAGCGGCCAGAACCAGGCGGTCGGCCAATGAAAAAAATCTGCGTCTGGCCCTCTCAAGTTTTTTCTGCCACCGTCGACTCCAGTGACAAGCCGTGCTCGGCGTGCACTCCGAGCAGGAAAGGTAGCACTTTATGACGAATTCGATTTCATCCTGGGATGCCAACAAGGCGGCCGCTGACGCGGTGGAGCGCAAGCGCGCGGCGGATCGCGTGTCCAGCGGACTGAAAGCCGTGGACACCGCGGCATCCGAAGCGCCCGCCAAGCCGGTTGCGCCGGCCGCCGACCAGCTTCAACTCAGCGCGGTAGCGCTGCAGGCCAGCCGCGAGCCTGAGTTCGACCGCTCCAAGTTCGAAGCGATCAAGCAGGCCGTGGCGCAGGGCGAGTATGTGGTGGACCACCGCAAGGCGGCCGAGGCCTTCCTCAACCTCGAGCAGTTGATCAAGGACTGAGTCGGGCCGCATGCCGTTCCTCCCAAGTTCCCAACCGTTTGGCCAGGCTTTCGGCCGACCGCCCGGCCAGCCCCTCGTACCGTTGCACCCGGCGGCGCCCCTGTTGCCGGCGGACGCCGAAACGACATCGGCACCCCTCGGCGAGCCCGATTTGGTTGCCGCCCGTGCCCAGGTCGAGGCGCTCGACGGCCTGCTCGAGGACGAGTTCCAGGCCCTGCGCGAGCAAAAATTCGAGCGCTTGGAGAAGATGCAGGCGGATAAGGTTGCCCTGCTGGAGGCCTTGCAGGCCACTGCACACCAGGTTGCCGCCCTCCCCGCCAGACCCGCGCAGTGGGAAAGCATCACCGAGGCCTTGGCCCTCAGCCGCGAAGCCTTCAGGCGCAACGAGCGCCTCGTCACCCGCCAGATGTCGGTGGTAAGTGACGCCCTGCGTGCACTGCGGGCAGCCGACCCTACGGCGTCCGTCGATCTCTACGATCGCCTTGGTCAGATGAGCCGACGCGGCGGACGGCGCCTGTACAGCGAAGCCTGACCTCTTGCACCGACGCGCGCGCCGGTCTCTTTCTTCTCATCTTCCGGCCCTCCTCCGGCGCCTCGGAGCTCCATCAGCGGAGCGGAAAACCGCCGCGCTTCTCGTCCCCCGGCTGCATCCCCTTGAGCCAATACACCCAGGACAGCACAACCGCCACTGCAGTGTAGGCCTCGGTCGGGATTTCCTGGTCGATGTCCACCCGTGAGAGCAAGGCAAGCAGCGCCGGATCCTGAGCCACATGCACGCCCTGCCGCTGGGCCTCTGCGATGATGCGCTCGGCCACCTCACCTTGGCCGCGAGCGGTCACGACTGGGGTGGTGCGCTCGCCGTAGGCCAAGGCCACGGCCTCGCGCCAGGGGTGGGATCCGCGCCGCATCGTTGTAAGCCTCTCGCCTCAGGCCTGCAGATCGACCAGGCGGCCGCTGCCCAGACCCAGCGGTGCGTCCGCCTCCAGCGCCGGCCGGCGTCCGTGGATCACCTGCAGGCCGGTCATGCGAAGACCCGCCTGCCCCAGCCAAGCGGCGAGGTTCCCGCTGCCGGCTCGCGCACGGGCGACCAGATCGGCCTGCTCGGCCCACATCACAAGATCCACCGAGGTGCCTTCACTGATGCGGGTGCGCATCCAGACCTGGCCGAAGCGGCTGCTGTCGGTGTGCAGTTCCACGACCCACGGCGCACGCCGGCCGTCGGCAGCCGCCTGGCGGGCTTGCGACCACCGCACCTCCACTGGCTCGGCGTCGGCAAAGGGCAACAACATGGACAGGGCGACATCGCGCCCTTCGCTGCCCGCCAGCGCGGACTGTAGCTGGCGCGACTCGAGGTCGTCGATCGCATCGCGCAGCAGCGCCTGGGAGGACGACTGTGCCGAGGGCGAGGCCTCGAGCAAGCCGAGCAGCAAGGACTTGAGCCCGACCTCGGCCGGCTCGCCCCGGGCGAGGGCACCCTCCGGACCGATGGCCACCTGTCGCACCAGCTTGCGGAGCCCTTCAGGGGTGAGGGCGCCCATCTGGGGCCAAGCGCCGACCGCTCGCGCGACCTGCGCGCCCAGGTCGGAGCTGACCACTGCTTGCGCGAACGCGAGTAAGGCGCCTGGCTGCAGCAACTTGTCGAGCGCGGGGGCCGCCACCGGGCGCAGCGCCAATTGCTCGGCGCGACCGGCGGTGCCTCCGGGGACGGGTGCCGACAGGGCTTCTGAATCTCCCAACCCGGTCGAGGGCGAGCCGCTCAGCGGGCTCAGGGTGGCGCGGCCGCGGGGGTCAAGGCTCACCAGCCACCCGAGCCGGTCACCGGCGGCGATCCGCAGATGCGGCGGCACGGCAATCGCCTGCCCCTGGAGCATCAACATCACCAGCCCATCCCTCACCTCCACGGTGGGTCGAACAACCTGACCGTCTCGCAGACCCAGGGCCTGCGCCATCGGTGTGTCGAGCACTGGCAGACGGCCCTCCAGATGAATCACCGGCACGCGACCGGTGAACTGGACCGAGTCAGCGCTCGGGATGACCATGAATGTCTTGCCCCGCTGTCCCGAGCGATCAGCCCGGGAAGCGGACCCAGCCGCGGTGGTCGGGCCGAGGTGGCGGGGGCGGGGGCGG
>JAURKV010000114.1 GCA_030831585.1 Ramlibacter sp.
CACTTGGCAGGCATTGACCGCCCCGCCCGGCATTGCCATGATCGGCGGCTATGCCAATAGCACGACTAAACGATCACGAGATGTATTACGAGGTCCTCGGCACGGGTGACCCGGTACTGGTCATGGGCGGTTGGGGCACTTTTTGCCACGACAATCACCATCACCTTCCGCGGGGCCTGACCGACCGCTACCAGGTGATCATGTTCGATTACCGGGGAATACGGGACTCAGGCGACGACCTGTCGGTACCCTCCACCATGGACCTGCACGCGGCGGATGCGATCGCGCTGCTGGAACACCTCGGTACCGGTCCGGTTCACCTGATTGGGCTGGTTGGCATGGGTGCCTGTATCTGCCACGAGATAGCCATCCGCCGGCCCGACCTGGCCCGCAGCATGCTCAATACAGGGGCCTGGTGTGAGGTCGACGATTTCCTGCGCGATCAGCTGGAGATGTTCCGCTGGATTCATCGTGACAACGGCTTTGCAGCCTTTCAGCAGGCGGTCACCCTGCTGTCGTTCACCCCGGAGTACTACAACGCTCACAAGGACAGGCTGCTCGGACCACAGGGCGGATGGAAGGAACTCGACGGTCGCTATGAGGCCCACTCGAGGTTGATTGATGCCTGCGTTGGCTTCCACTCGCGGGACCGGCTGGCGCAGGTTCGCTGCCCGAGCCTCATCATCCACGCTGCGCTGGACGTAGTAACCAGCCCCAGAACTACCTTACCCATCGAGCAGGGGATCCCTGGTGCGGTGGGCGAAACCTGGGATGATCTGGCCCACGTGGTAGCAGGCAAGGAGCAGAAGATCCGCTTCTGTAACCGACTGTTCGACTGGCTGCAGGCCAACTAGGTTCGCGAGCGGATCCAGGCGACGGCCCGATCGAGATCGATCACATCTGCATAGCGGCGGCCCACGTCCCGCAGTGCATCACGGTGGGGCCCTTCCTCGGCGTCGCCACAGCAATCCTCGAGTACCTGCACCCGGAACCCGAACGAAAACCCGTCCACGACCGTGGCTCTCACGCAGCCGCTGGTCGTGCACCCCGTGACCAGCAGGGTATCCACCCGGTTCCTCACCAGCCAGGTGATGAGCGGCGTCTGGAAAAACATGGACGGCGCGTTCTTGCAGTAAGTGAAGTTGTCGGGGTGATCCACCCTTGGGTCCATCGCCGTGCACGGATGTCCGTAGAAGAAGTCATCGCGGACGGCCTGAACCTTCCAGAGAGGCATGTCGGTCGGCCCACAATAGGCCGTGTAGCAGGCCGCCACGGGGATCCCCGCCGGCCTCGCAACCTCAAGCAGCTGCGCCGTTTGCTCGGTAGCCCGATGAATCCTGGACAGTCCACCTAGCGGGTACTGCGGGTCGGTAAAGGCGACCTGCAGGTCCACCACCAGCACTGCAGGTCGCTCGCCGAAGCCGATCTCGCAGGCGCTGTAGCCGACGCTCTGGTAGGCGTCGGTCAATTCAAGCCACCTTGCGCGACTTGCGTGGAGCCTTGTCCGCCTTGCCGGCGCGGGCCTTTGCCCAGGTGGTGAACTGCGGGGCCGCTGGCGCGTCCAGTCCGGTCTCCGCCTTGCAGCGCGCCTTCAACTCCTCCATATCGGTGAAGCCGCGATCGAACAGCGGAACCTTGCCCCGCTTCGCCGCCATTTTCTTGCGCAGGGCCTGCGTGGCGCCCGCATCGACCGCACCATTGGTGATGACCACCCCATAGCGCAGTGCGCCCCCGACGCTGACCAGTCCAGCCTCGACGTCGAACAGGACCTGGGCCGGATCGCGCTCGAGCGGATCGCCGCAGCCGCCGCCGCCCCAGGTGTCCGCGATCAGCAGGTCGCCTGCAGACACCTTCACATGGTCGATCTTCGAGGGCATCAACTCCTCGCTGCCATCGGCACGGACCAGTGTCTTGGTGCTGCGCTTGCCGGGCTCACCGCCGTTGACACCCCAGGGATAGGTCAACCAACGATCGTCATGAATGGAGATTTCACCATCCTCAAGGAAACGGTAGCCGATGCGCAGGCCATTGCCGCCCCTGAACTTGCCAGCCCCGCCGGAATCGATAATGGTCTCGTAGATATCGATCCGCAGCGGGAAGTAGCTTTCCAGAAATTCGTTGGGTACGTTGGTGAACGAGGGCCACAGGGAGTGTCCATCCGGCCCGTCGCCAAAGGGCTTGCCCGGGATGCCGCCAAAGGTGATCTGGTACAGCTGGTACCACTCGCCCTGCTTGTTATAGCCCGAGTACATGAAATGCGGGCTATCAGAAAAGCCAGCCGCGCACATGAAGGCCGGATTGCCCTGACCAAGCAGGCCGCCCAGCACGTCGAAGATTCGACCCAGGGCATGTGTACGACAGGAGAGCGCCGCCGGTTTTATGGGCTTGAGCAGGGTTCCCTTGGGAATGCGCACCTCCATCAAGTCGTAGAAACCATCGTTGAACAGGATCTGAGGGTCGAAGACCATGATCATGTACACGCCGGCGAACATCTTGAACATTTCCTCGTTGAGGAGGAAATTGATGGATGAAATGGACTGGGGGTCGGTACCCGCAAAATCAAAGATGCACAGGTCGCCTTCCCGCCACATCGAGCAGGCGATCTTGTACGGTCCCATTCCCATGCCATCGTCACAGACGTAGTCTTCAAAATACTGCTTGGTTTCCGGCACGGTGCGGCGGATCAGCTCGCGCATGGCGCGCTTGTTGCGCTCCAGCATCGCATCCATCGCTGAATAGAAGATGTCATCACCAAACCGCTCGGCAATCTCCACACAGCGATTGCCGGCAGTGCGGAGTGCAGCCACGATGGCATTGAAATCGGAGTAGTTCCAGGTGGGGAGGCGGCAATTATGCAGGACCACCCGCAGCAGGTCTTCCTGCAGCTGACCTCCCTTGACGATCTTGACCGGCGGGACCACCACACCTTCTTCGTAGATGGTACGCGCGTCGGTGGGCAGGGACCCCGGCACCTTGCCGCCTACGTCGGTCATGTGCCCGAACATGGCGGACCAGGCAATGATCTGGCCTTTCTTGTAGATGGGCATCAGCATCAACCAGTCGTTGGCGTGGCTGATGGCCCCGTTGACGGAATAAGGATCGTTGGTGAGGAAGATGTCGCCCTCCTCGACCGTTCCGTCATAACCCTGCATGAAGCCCCAGATGAAGGAACCAAACTGGCCCACCACCATCTTGCCCTCCAGGTTGGCAATCATGGGGAACTCGTCATGTTGCTCGCGGATGCCTGGCGACATCGCGGTTCGGAACAGGACGGTATCCATCTCGTAACGCGCATTACGCAGCGCGCTCTCGATGATATCGATGGTGACGGTATCGACCTTGACCTTGCGGAAGGGCTTGTTGCTGCGCTGGATGATCTTGGCTGGCATGGCTCAGTCTCCCTTATTTCCGACCCTTCGACTTGCGAACATTGCGCCTGGGCGCGCCCTTCAGGCCCTTATGACCATCTGGGTAAATAAGCAGGTTACCAAGTTTGTCCACCACAGCGGTGTGCTTGGGCAGCACTACAGTGGTCGAGTCCATTTCCATCACGATAGCCGGGCCCTTGACCCGGTTGCCTGCCTTCAAGCGGGCACGATCGTAGACTGTGGCCTTGACCTTTCGACCATCCATGTAAGCAGCCTGGGTCCCGACTGCCGCCTTGGATGGATCCGGGGTCCCGGCAGCGATCCTGCGTCGGGTAACCTTGATGCCCCTGCCCTGTACCACCGCGCGCAGCGCGACAAACTCGTGTTCGAGTGGCAGCGCAAAGGTGAACAGCCGACGGTGTTCCTCGTCGAACGGCTCGGAAATAGCCTTCAGCCCCCGTCGCCGCAGGTCGTCGAGCTTGATGTCCACGGTCAGGCGTAAACCCTGTCCGTGATAGCGAACGTCGACCTGATAAGACCGCTGCATCTCTGCGCGGGGCACCTTCTCCCGCTCGAGTGCCTTGGCAGCCGCGCTCGAGAGCTTGTCGAGAATCTTGAAGATCTCGTCTGAGCTGGTCTCCGAAAACTTGCGGATGTAAGTCCGCGCGGACTCATCGCGCACGGCGGTGGTCGCATCCCCCAACGCACACAGCACGCCGGGACCCGGCGGGATGATGGTGGGCCAGGAGCCGAGCAGCCTTGAGAGCGCGTTGGCGTGCAGCGGCCCGGCGCCCCCGAAGCCAATCAGGGCGTAATCGCGCGGATCATGGCCCTGTTCGACCGATACCAGGCGCAGCGCGCCGACCATGTTCTCGTTGACGATGTCATAGATGCCCAGCGCGGCATCATGGGTGGTCTTGCCAAGCGCCGTCCCCACCTTGGCTACTGCCTTCTCAGCCAGGTCGCGGCGCAGTTCCATGTCGCCGCCGAGGCGCTGCATTTCCGGCAAGTAACCGAGCACTACGTTGGCATCGGTCACGGTGGGTTCCTCGCCACCGCGGCCGTAGGCAGCAGGACCCGGGTCCGCACCCGCCGACTGGGGCCCCACTCGCAGGGCCTTGGTCAGTTCCGGGACATGCGCAATGGAGCCACCCCCCGCGCCAACCGTACGGATATCCACCGAGCTGGCTCGCACCGTGACGTCACCGACCGTGGTTTCACGGCGTAGGCGGGGCTCGCCGCCGTTGATGAGCGCCACGTCAGTCGAGGTGCCGCCCACGTCGACCGTCAGCAGGTTGGGAAATCCTGCCTGCAGGGCGACCCAGAGCGCGCCGGTCACGCCACCGGCGGGTCCCGACATGAGCAGGTTGACCGGATATTCCTCTGCCGATTTCGCGGAGGAAAGGCCGCCGTCTGAGCGCAGGATGTGCAACTTGACCGAGCCAGCCCGGGAGGCCAGTTTGCTCTGCAGATTATTGACGTAGCGCTGGACCACAGGGCGCACGTAGGAGTTTGCCACCGTGGTGACGGTCCGCTCGTACTCCTGCATCTCTGGAACGACGTTTGATGACAACGACACTGGTACGCCCGGCATGACCTCCGCGGCAATATCGCGAACTCGCCTCTCATGGGAATCATTCGCGAATGCGTTGATCAGGGATACCGTCAAGGCCTCGATTTGCTTGCCCTTGAGGCTCTCGAGCGAGCGCCGCAATGCCTGCTCGTCCAGGGGGCGCACCACGTCACCGCGAGCACCTACCCGCTCGTCAGCCTCGATGGTCAGCGCCAGCGGCGCCATCGGCAGAGACTTGTTGTAAATGACCCAGCCGCCTAGTCCGCCCGGGACGAAGGAACGGGCAATCTGCAAAACCTGCCGATACCCCTTGGTAGTTACCAGCCCGACCCGTGCGCCGGATCCGGTCAACACGGTGTTGGTGGCAACCGTCGTGCCGTGCATGACGTGGCTGATTTCTTTTGGATTAATGGCCGCGAGGCCACAAACCCGTTCGAGACCCTTCAATACGCCGATGGATTGGTCAGCCGGGGTGCTCGGCACCTTTGCCGTCCAGGTCTGACCCGTCTTTTCATTCACCAGCAGCAAGTCGGTGAAGGTTCCGCCCACGTCGACGCCAAGCCGATATGTCATGCACTTACCCCAGGTTAAGTCGTCGTTAAATCGTAATGCTGCCTCAGGCAGCCCTGGCCGGGAAGCTACCGGCCTTCACCAGCATTCCAGGCACGTTTCTGCCGAGCTGCTCCTGCAGCCAGCGACCGGTCGCCAGCGTCTTCTCGAGGTCGACGTGGGTTGCAACACCCATTCGTTGCAGCATGTACAACAGATCTTCGGTGGGGATGTTGCCGGTCGCTGCCGGCGCGAACGGGCAGCCGCCGATCCCGCCGATACTGGCATCCAGCGTGGCCACGCCCGCCTGGACCGCGGCGTAGGCATTGGCCAGCCCGGTGTTTCGGGTATTGTGAAAATGGCAGCGGAGCGGCATGTCGGGCAGCGCCGCACGAAGCCGACCCAGCAGATCGGTCACCTGGCTGGGCACGCCCACACCGATGGTGTCCGCGATGGCGATCTCGTGTGGCTGTCCCTCAGCGGCCCGCACGGCCAGTTCGACCACCCGCGCCGGATCGACTTCTCCTTCGAAAGGGCAGCCAAAAGCAGCCGAAATAGTGACCTGGGGACGTATACCGGCCGAGTGGGCAGCCCCGGCAATCTCGAGCCAGTCGGCCACGGATTGCTCGCTGGATACGCCCTGGTTGCGCTGGTTGAACGTATCGCTGGCCACGATGGCCATGCCTATCTCGTTGCAGCCTGCTGCGGCGGCGCGGTCGAAACCCCGCCGATTCAGCACCAAGCCTACGAGGTGAACGTCAGAACGGCGCTCCAGGGCTGCTAGCACGGCTTCGGCGTCAGCCATTTGGGGAACCCGCTTGGGATTAACGAAGCTGGCCACCTCGATACGGCGCAATCCCGCCTCAATGGCCCGCTGGATAAACTCGACCTTGGCTGCGGTGGGAAAAACGTTTGGCTCGTTTTGCAAGCCGTCTCGCGGTCCCACCTCAACGATTTCCACGGTCCTGATGCTCACCATCGACCCTCGTTAACCGGACGCCCCCGATTGTATACGCAGAATCCAGCGCTGCCTAACTGGTCATGCGCAACGCGCCTTGACGCTTCCCAAGCCCGGGGCTATACAGCCCCTTGCACAGTTCTAGCGTCCTCCGGAGCCACGTCCATGAACCCGTCCGACTTCAAGAATGGTCCCCTCAGCGACTTGCGCGTCATCGAAATGGGAACCCTGCTCGCGGGACCGTTCTGCGGTCAGGTGCTGGGAGACATGGGCGCGGAGGTCATCAAGGTCGAGCCGCCCAACCAGGGCGACCCGATGCGGGTCTGGGGACGGCAGAAGCAGGGCGAGCCCTCTCTGTGGTGGCCGGTGGTTGGCCGAAACAAAAAGGCGGTTACCCTCGACTTGCGCCAGCCTGCCGGTCAGGAAGTGCTGCGGGAGCTGGTCACCAAAGCGGATTTCCTGCTGGAAAATTTCCGCCCGGGCACCCTGGAAAAGTGGGGTCTGGGCTGGGAGCAGCTGAGTGCCATCAACCCTCGCCTGATCATGATCCGGGTCTCCGGATTCGGCCAGACCGGGCCTTACGCTCGTCAGGCCGGTTTCGGCGCCATTGGCGAGGCGATGGGCGGGTTGCGCTACGTGGTCGGTGACCCAAGCACGCCGCCTTCGCGGATGGGCATTTCGATAGGCGACTCCCTGGCCGCGACCTTCGCCGCTGTGGGCGCCTTGTCCGCCCTTCACTATCGCGAAAAGACTGGCCGTGGCCAGGTGGTGGATTCGGCGATCTACGAGGCTGTCTTGAACATGATGGAATCGCTGATCACGGAGTACGACAAGACCGGCTACATCCGGGAGCGGACCGGAGCCATCCTGCCCAACGTGGCACCGTCCAACGTCTATCCCACCACGGATGGTCTGGTGCTGATTGCCGCCAACCAGGACACGGTATTCGGCAGGCTTTGTGAAGCCATGGCCCAGCCGGGTTTGGCTACGGACCCGCAATACGTCAGCCACCAGGCCCGTGGCACTCACCAGCAGCAATTGGATGAATTGATCGGGGCCTGGACCTCCACCCTGACCACGCGCGGCGTGCTGGACCTGATGGACAAACACGGCGTCCCGGCCGGCCAGATCTATCGCGCACCGGAGATGCTCACAGATCCTCACTTCACGGCACGACAGGCCATCGTGACTACCCAGCACCCTCATTTCGGTGAACTGAAGATGCAGAACGTAGCACCGAAATTGTCGGAGACCCCGGGCAGCATCCGCTCCGCCTCACCCGGCCTGGGGCAGCACAACGACGACGTTTTTCTGGGCCTGCTGGGAATGGATCCGGCGCGTTACCAGCGGCTGTGTGCCGACCAGGTGATCTGATGACGGAAACCCTGGAGCAGAATTACGCCCGCGGCGGGTTCAAGCAAAGCCTTCAGGCCGGACAACGACCTGCTCTGGTGATCGTTGACTTCGTGCGCGCCTACCTGCTGGAGCGCTCCCCCCTATTCGGAGGGCAGGGCTGTCTGGCCGCTCTTGAGGGGGCACGCCAGCTACTGGAGGCGGCCAGGTCGGCGAACATTCCAGTGCTGCACACCAATGTCGCTTTCCAGAAGGGTGGCCGCGACGGCGGGGTATTTTTCCGTAAGGTCCCGGCCCTCGCGTGCTTCGAAGCCGATCATGCCGATCCGGAACTGGCGGCCTTTGCCGATGGCCTCGAGCCGAGAACTGACGAGGTGGTTATCACCAAGCATTACGCCAGCGCTTTCTTCGCGACCCATCTGGCGGCGACCCTGACTGCCATGGGCCGGGACACGCTGCTGATCGCCGGCGTGTCCACCAGTGGGTGTATTCGTGCTACGGCAGTCGATTGTTGCCAGCACGGCTTCATACCCTGGGTGGTCCGGGAGGCGGTCGGCGACCGCGCCCCCGGACCTCATGAAGCCAATCTGTTCGACCTGCAGGCCAAATATGCCGAAGTGGTCACGCTGCAAATGGCCGTGTCGTACCTGGCTGAACTGGCCTCTTAGAGCGCCTCAGCCCGCAACCTGAGACCAGAGCCTCGCGACACCTGCGACCTTTGGGTTCGCGGCGGCGGCCGCATCAAATGCCTTCTTGGCGTCCGCGCCTTTCTTCTGGTCGTAGAGGGCCACGCCCAGGACGAACTGCAGACTGTCGACACGGGTTACCTTGCCCTTCTGCAGCGCCCGCTGGGCGGCCTCAACGGCCTTGGCCTTGTCACCCAGGGTGAGGAAGGTCAGGGCCAGGCGCGCGTCCGACTCACCGCTGGCGATGGCCTTGGCTTCGCGCTCCTGTTGGGCAATGCCAGCTTTCAGCCTCTCGACCTGAGTGCGCGAGTCGGCAAGCAGGCGATTATTGCGGTCGTCCTTGGGAATACCGCCCGCCGCCATGCCTTTCTCGATGGCCCTGACGGCCTCGCCCGGACTGGACAGGTCGAGCGCGGCATCCGCGTACTTACCATAATGCTCCTTGGCCAGGACACCCTTGCGGTCGCCCAACCGGAACAGGTTGATCATGGCCACCGAATCGGCACCATCCTGCTGCGCGATCACCACCAGTTGCTCGAAGTGGGACACCTTAGGCTGCACAACCATAAGTTTCTGCAGCGTCTCGGTCTGCTTGGCCTTGTTGCCCAGTTTGAAGTAAGAATTATTAAGGGTTTCAAGTATTTCTACTTGTACCTTCACCGGTTTTCTAGCTTTCTGAGCCGCCGTGTAAGCCTGTTCCAGGGCACGAGCCGCGTCCGGGTAGCGCTTCAACGCATAGTTCGACTGACCCAGCATGATCAGGTCGTCGGCGTTGGACGAACCGCGCGCCTTGGCTAGTTTATCCAAGGTATCCACGGCCTTGGGATAGTTCCGCTGGCTGTAGTAGGTCTTCGCCAGCGTGTCGAGCTTCGAGACCAGTTGTGCACCCCTGACCCGGCCCGTGGCAAGTCGCTCCTCTATCGTGGACGCCAGGAGCCCGTAATCACGCGAGGCGCTGGCGGCCCAGATCATGAGCTCATTGACGCCCTGCTCCTCCTCGGCGGAGAGCGGCGCCTTGGCCTTTGCCTCCTTCAGAAGCGAGATGGCCTTGCTGTAGTTGCCGGCCTGTCCTGCTTCCTGAGCGGCCTGGGCTTTTTCTGCGACTTCCTGGCGCCAGCCACCAACGGTCTGCGCCTCGGCCAGGCGAGGCTGCGTGACCGCCCCGAACACAAGGACCGCGAGGCCGAGCATGTACGCGAGAGAAAACGCTCTAACCGGGTTCTTTTTCACGAATCTGAACTCCTAAATCGCTCTGCATTGGACCGCCGGGGGAACGGCGGATGGCTCTTATAACAAATCAAACCTTTATGACGCTAACCGCTTCGGATACTCAGGCCTCCGGTTCCGGGCTGTCGGGTTGAGCAGGGGCAGGCGACTGATTCCGCGCCACCAGTCCCTTCCACATCCCAGCAATGCCCTTCATGTAGCGGTCCGAGGCGGCAGCGGCGGCCGCGTCAAAGGCCGCGTTGGCTTCCTCGAGCCTACCCAGTTCCACCAACGAGGCGCCCAGCAGCAGGTTGGCATCGTCCATTCGCTTCACCCCGCCCTTGGCGAGGCCCAGCTTTACGCCGGAGACAGCCTGTTCCCAATCGCCGAGGCTGTAATAGCCCAGCGCCACCTTGACCGCAAACTCGCCGGCCGGATTTTTGGCCGCCACCTGAGCGTCCTTGGGCAGGTCCTTCCGGTCGCGATTGACTGCTGCCTTGGACTCCTGAAGGGTTTCCTGATTGGTGCCAACGGATGGCACCACCCCGGCATCCATGCCCTTCCGCATGGCCCGCTCGGCCTCGCCAGGGCTCCCAAGCACCAGCGCGTTATCGGCATAACCCAGGTATTCGCCTACGGTGGCCAGACCGACATCACGCATCGCAAGGCGGTAGAGGTTGAGCATGGTGACCCGGTCGTCTTTCACTGCCTGGGCGTAAAGCGCCATGACCCGCGAGTAATACTCCGGCTTCGGGTAGCGCTTGACGAGCTCCTCCAGGTTCGCGAGCCGCCCGTCGGTGTCTCCCAGATCCACATAGGTGCGATCGAGGAGCTGGAAGATAAGCTCGTCCGCCACGCCACCCGCAGCTTCCGCCGCGCTGGCCGCACGCTTGAGCCACTCGACGCCCTTGGCGTTATTACCCGTTTGCAGGTTCAGTCGCCCCAGGGTGATCAAGTCCGAGGCAGACGGCTCCGCAGTGGCTTCAACGTACGCCTGGTAGTGAAAAAGGGTTTTTTCCATGTCTTTTTTCGAGTTGTACCAGGCAGCCAGCTGCTGGTTCATGGGGCCAACCTGGTCCGGGGTTGCGAAACCCTCACTGAGAAACGCCTCAAGGGTCTGGTTAAACCCTTCCTTGTCGCCCGAGCCCTGCTGGGCCTGGAACTTCCAGCTCAGGATGACCCTGCGGTCGTCGCGGGTAAGGTCCGGCAGGGCTTCAAGTTCGGCCACGCCGGCCAAGACTTCAGGCCACTTTTTTTCAGTCACATCCTTCTGGACGTCGCCAGCCCTTTTGCGGAAACCCTTGCTGTAATCCGGCTGAGGCTCGGTGGGTTCCGCGGCGGCCTCCTTTTTCCTGGCAGCTTCCGAGGTTACCGGCAAGGTCCCCAGCACCGCCATCAGGCTGATGACTGAGAGTGTGGAAAGCAGCGGTTTCAAGGCGGTCATGACGGGTAGTCTCCTAAGAGTCCTGACGGAACGCCGCGTTTTATACCCTAAACGGGCGGCCCTGTGTTACCGCCGCCATGCCATTGCGACAGGCTTGGGGGTCCCGGAGTTCCGATAAATACATCGACGGGCAGAAAAAAGGCCCGCACTGGGCGGGCCTGAATAACGAATGGATAGGTATTGAACGGCGTCAGCCGGCTGCAGTCCCCGCCGGGGGCTCGGCTATGAAGCCGACCTTCATCATTCCGCCGCGCTGCAAATTGAACAGAACCTTGGCAACGTACTCGTAACGCACCCGCTTGTCGGCCCGGATGTGGACTTCCGGTTGCGGGTCGAGAATGGCATTCTGGAGCGTGTTAGCCAGGAACTCCTCCTCCGTGACCGGCGAATCGTTCCAGTAGATCTGGCCATCGAAGTCAACCGCTACGTTGATGTTCTCCGGAGTGGTGACCGTTGGCTGGTTCAACTCGATGGGCAGGTCGATCTTCACCGCGTCAGTGATGACCGGCACGGTGATGATCATGATGATCAACAGCACAAGCATGACGTCAACCAGAGGGATGACGTTCGGCTCGGCCATTGGCTCCGAGCTGTCACCGCTGACGGAGACGGCCATGACTTACTTCCTCGGGGCTGCGGAGGCTGCCGGACGGGCGCCAGCGACCAGGGCTGCCTGAACGTCATGGGAAAAATACCCCACCCGCTCCATCAGCTGCTTGTTGGCACGGGTCAGCGCATTGAAGGCCAACACCGCTGGAACCGCCACGAACAGGCCGATGGCCGTCATGATCAGCGCTTCACCGATAGGACCCGCCACCTTGTCTAGCGACGCCTGGCCGGCGATGGAGATCGCGATCAGGGCGTTGTAGATGCCCCACACTGTGCCGAACAGACCCACAAACGGGGCGGTCGCTCCGACCGAAGCCAGCACCACCATCCCGTTTTGCAGGTAGGAGGCCAGCATGTCGGACTGCTTCTGCACGTTGGTCTCGACGAAATCTGCCAGATCGATGTTGCTGGCTACGTCCTGCGTCTGACGACGATGATGGTCGAGGGCCTTCATGCCTTCCTGGGCGATGTCCCGGAACGGATTGAGTTTGCCCTTCAGTTTGCCCAGGCCCTCCTGCAGGGACCCAGAACTCCAGAAGCTCTTCTCGGCCTCGTCGGCCACCTTCCTGAGGGAACGCTGGTCCAGCCACTTGTTGATCATGACCCACCATGACCACAAAGACATCACACCAAGGATGACGAACACGCCCTTGCCGACGTAGTCACTCTGCTCCCAAAGGGCTGCAATACCGTACTGCTCACTGCCGCTAGCCATTCGATTAATCCTCTGACTTTTGCAAATTACTCGGAGGCCTTACCTTTCGGCGCGAACCTCCGACCCACTTAATGAAACCTAGCTCACTCCAGGCGGAAGGTGATGGGCATGGTGGCCTGTGCCTCCACCGCCTGCCCGTCACGGGTCCCAGGGTTGAAGGTGAGCTTGCGCAATACGCACTCTGCTGCACCGTCCAGCCGGCTGAAACCGCTCGATTGAGACACCTGCACGCCCGCCATCTTGCCGTTGGTACCGATCGTGACGACCACCACCACACGACCCTCCTCGTTCAGACGGCGGGACGCGGACGGGTAACAACTGTTCAAGGCACTCGCGAGGGATCGCGGGCTGCTCTTGAGACTCGGCGGCACGACTTGCACCGGTCGCGGCGGAGGCGCGACCACCTTGGGCGGTGGCGGCTTGTCCGAGACCTTTGCGGTGATCGCTGTGGTCGGTCCGGTAAACGCCGGCAGATCGATCAGCGGTGGTGGAACGACGGGCGGGGGCACGTCGGTCGGCGGGGGCGGCGGAGGCTCCTTGAGTTCCTCGGGCGGCGGTGGCGGCGGCGGCAGGTCGATGATCCCCACGTCCTGGACCAACTGCAACGCATCCCGGGCAAGCCCACTGACCAGCGCAAGGTAGAACAGGAAGTGCAGACCGATGATTGCCGCGAAGACCGCGGAGCGCCTACCAGTCGCTGCACTTGAGTACTGATTCATCCGATCACCCCAATTACCCCACTCTAGTGAACCACACTATTCCGACCAAAAACAATGCCCTGGCGAGCTAGCCGGGCGGACCAGGCACCGGTTCGCGGCCCGACGGGCGGCTAACCATAGCGGCAGCGGATTGCAACTTCAAGTCACCCTTGGGAGAGGCAGGTCGGTCACCGCGCCAAGGGACGCGCTGGAGACTTCCCGGGCATATTTTGCCAGCACGCCGCGCTCCGCATAAGGCGCGCCCGGCGACCATGCGCGCCGCCGCTTGCGCCACTCGGTTTCACTCAACGACACGTTGATTTCGCGCTTACTGGCGTCGATGGTGATGCGATCGCCATCCCTGAGGAGTGCGATCGGCCCCCCGACGGCCGCTTCCGGCGTCAGGTGACCCACCACGAAGCCGTGGCTACCGCCGGAAAAACGTCCGTCAGTGATCAATGCCACCTTGTCACCCAGTCCGCGGCCCATAATGGCCCCGGTTGGCGAGAGCATTTCCCGCATGCCCGGCCCGCCTTTAGGACCCTCGTTGCGAATCACCACCACGTCACCGGCCTTCACCCTTCCCGCCAGGATGGCCTTGAGGCTCGCCTCCTCGCTGTCGAACACCTTGGCCGTGCCCTCGAAGCGCAAGCCCTCCTTGCCGGTGATTTTCGCGACGGCCCCCTCAGGCGCCAGGTTGCCATACATCACCACCAGGTGGCTGTCCGCCTTGATAGGGTCGGCCAGCGGGCGGACGATGTCCTGGCTCGGGTGGTAAGGCGCCACCATCGCCAGATCCTCACCTAGTGTGCGTCCCGACACGGTCAGACAGTCCCCGTGCAGCAGGTCGGCGTCCAGCAGGGTCTTCATCAGCGGACGAATGCCGCCGATGGCGATCAGCTCGGACATCAGGTATCGGCCGCTCGGCCGCAAGTCAGCAAGTACCGGTACCCGCCTGCCGATGCGAGTGAAATCGTCGAGTTTCAACTTGACCCCGGCCGAGTGCGCGATGGCCAGCAGGTGCAGAACCGCATTGGTGCTCCCGCCCAGGGCGATCACGGTGGTAATGGCGTTTTCGAAGGCCTTGCGGGTCATGATGTCCCGCGGCCGGATTCCCGCCTCGATCAGGGCCATCACGCCCTCCCCGGCCCGGATGCAGTCATCGGCCTTGGCGGGGGACACCGCCTCCTGGGCCGAACTGTTAGGCAGGCTCATACCCATCGCCTCGATGGCCGAGGCCATGGTGTTGGCGGTGTACATGCCGCCGCAGCTCCCCGGGCCTGGAATAGCCGCCTTTTCGACTTTGGCGAGTTGGGCGTCGCTGACCGTCCCCCGAGCATGCCCCCCCACCGCCTCAAAGACCGAAACGATGTCCGTGTGCCCGGCACCCGGACGAATGGTGCCTCCATAGACAAATATGCCCGGGCGGTTGAGTCGGGCCAGCGCCATCAGGCAGCCAGGCATGTTCTTGTCGCAGCCGCCAATGGCGACTACCCCATCGAACCCCTGGGCGCCGACCACGGTCTCGATGGAGTCCGCGATCACCTCACGGGATACCAGCGAGTAGCGCATGCCCGGCGTGCCCATCGAGATGCCGTCAGACACGGTGATGGTGCCGAACAGCGTCGGCTTACCGCCGGCTCGGGACACCCCCAGCGCGGTCTCGCGGGCCAGTCCGTCGATGTGCATGTTGCAGGGGGTGAGGTTGCTCCAGGTGCTGGCAATGCCGACTGCCGGTTTCTGGAAATCGCGGGTGGTGTAGCCCACGGCCCGCAGCATGGCCCGGCTGGGAGTCTGCTTGACACCATCCACCACCAGCCGGGAGTACCGGCGTGTGTCCACGCCCTTGCCACCCTTGGAGCTTTTTCGACCTTTCATGCCCGTGACCTCATGTGCCCCTCGCTCATGGTCTCAAATGACCATATGTCCAGAATTGTATTACGCCCCAGCTTCGGCGAGGCGTCGCTTGCGCAGCTCGATCACCAGGACGCCTGCCAGCGTAAGCAGGCCGCCGACCCAGATTCTCCAGCCGAGGGCTTCGCCCACGAACATCACCACGAAGGCAACGCTGAACACCGGCGCGAGCAGCGTGATGGGCATGACCTGGCTGACCGGGTACCGCTGGACCAGCGCAAAGAACACGGTGTGGGCAAACAGGCTGGAGACCAGTGCCGAATAGAGTACCGACCACAGCAGCGCCTTGTCCGCAGAAGCGAGCGCCTGCAATTGTCCGTCCTCGAACCACCAGGTCAGGGCGGCCAGGACCGGCAAGCTACTCCAGGCGAACCAGGCTTGAAGTTCCAGAGGCCGCACTGGGCCCGCTTTCTTGACCGCCACCACGCCCAGTGCCCCGGAGGCCGCCCCGCCGATCACCAGCCATAACCCCGTCGGTGAGTCGAGTACGGTGGGGTCGAAGCCCATGATGCAGACCCCGCTCACCGACATGGCGATGCCTGCCCATCGACGCCAGCGAACGGTTTCGCCAAGCAGAAGGATGGACAGCAGGGTGGTAAAGGGCACGCCCAGTTGCCCCGCTATGGCCACCGAAGACAGATTGCCGGACAGTGAAATACCGACGAACAGCAGCGCGAACTGCAGGCCGCCGCTGCAGACCGAGGCCAGGAGCAACCAGCCGAAGTCGCCGGCCCGCGGTTTGAGGAAAGGCACCAGGCACACCGCCAGGGTGGCAAACCTGAGGAAACTCAGAAAAATCGGCGGGGACTGGGCCATACCCCAGTGGATGGCCACCAGGTTGAATCCCCAGGCAGCGCAAACCAGCACCAGCAGTGCGAGGTGTCTCGGCGCGAGTGAGTTCATCGCCGCAGGGTGGCCGGATCGAGTGACCTCAGCATGTGGTACAGGGCCCGGATGGCCTGCGCCGCTCCCCCAACCGGTCGTCCCGGACGCTCCTTGGGATTCCAGGCGTACAGGTCGACGTGCATCCACGGCGTCGTCGTTGCCACGAAACGGCGCAGGAAAAGGCCGCCAATGATGGCGCCGGCGAAGCCATTGGAAGTCACGTTGGTCAGGTCTGCCACCTTGCTGGCAAGGTCCTCTCCGTAAGGCTGCCAAAGTGGCATGCGCCACAGTGGGTCGTGACTCTCCCGGCCGTGGTTCACGGCGAGTTCGGCCAGGTGGTCATGGTCTGAGAAGAGTGCCGGCAGTTCCGGTCCCAGCGCCACACGGGCGGCACCGGTCAGGGTGGCGAGGTCGATGAGAAGGTCTGGCCCCTCCTCGTCTGCCAGGGTCAGGGCATCAGCCAGCACCAGCCGGCCCTCTGCGTCGGTGTTGTTCACTTCGACCGTCAGGCCCTTACGGCTGGCAAGTATGTCCCCCGGGCGATAGGCGTTGCCCGCAATGGAATTTTCTACAGCCGGAATCAATACGCGCAGTCTGATCGGCAGGCCGGCGTCCATCACCAGGGAGGCCAGACCCAGGGCGCAGGCCGCACCCCCCATGTCCTTCTTCATCAATGCCATCGCGCTCGACGGCTTCATGTCCAGTCCGCCGGTATCGAAGCAGACTCCCTTGCCCACCAGGGTGATCCGCGGATGCGCGGTATCCCCCCAACGCAGGTCGATCAGCCGCGGCGGCTGGGGTCCGGCCCGGCCCACGGCGTGAATCATTGGCAGGCCAGCGGCCAGCAACCCGTCACCGATTACCTGCGCGCACTCTGCTCCCCTGCGATCCGCGAGCGCTCGCGCGGCCTGTGCGAGCTGCTCAGGGCCCATGTCCGCAGCCGGCGTGTTGATCAGGTCGCGGGCCAGGGCATCGGCCTCGGCGATTCGACGAACCTCCTCAAGGTCGGCGCCGGTGGGCGGGATGAGTTCGGCCTGACCGCCGAGCTCCTGACTGGGCGACTTGTACCGCAGGAAGCGATAACGGCCCAGGGCCCAGCCAAGGGCCAGGCTGGCGGCATCGCCCTCTCCCAAATCGGCAGGCTTCCATCTCCCGTTTGGTAAACGCTCAGGGAGTCCCGCGGCCAACCACGGATCGAACCCAGCCTCTGCGCTGGCACCGCCGAGCCCCAGCACCGCTGCGCCCACTGAGCCGTCCGCGGCTGGCAACAGCAGCAGCTTGCCCGCCTCTGCGCGGAAACCGTGGTCTAGCACCCAGGCCCGTGCGGATGGAGTGAGTGCAGCCCGCCATGCGTCCAGATCTGCGGACCGTACCAGCCACAGTTCACGGGCCGGTCGGTCGGTAGGTGAGTCGGCAAATCCGAGTTTCTGCATGGGGACGCTTGGCTGCTCGCGGTTGACAGGTTCCGGAGGCATATGGTGTCATGCTGCGGTTATTTAAACCATTTGGCCTGTCCAATGCTCGTCACCCGCTCGCTGCCCAACCTTCTGCTTGCCGGACTGTTGCTTCCGCTGGAAAGGTGCGGGGTGCTGGGCTGACCAAAGAGAAAGCAAGAA
>JAURKV010000115.1 GCA_030831585.1 Ramlibacter sp.
GGCCTGATCAAGATCGAGATGCACTTCCTGCCCGATGTCTACGTCACCTGCGAGCAATGCAGCGGCAAGCGCTACAACCGCGAGACGCTCGAGGTGAAGTTCAAGGGCCTGTCGATCGCCGACGTGCTCGACATGACGATCGAGGACGCCGAGGAATTCTTCAAGGCAGTGCCGCCGATCCGTGACAAGATGCACATGCTCAACGAGGTCGGGCTGGGCTACGTCAAGGTTGGCCAGCAGGCGACCACCCTGTCGGGCGGCGAGGCGCAGCGGGTGAAGCTCGCCAAGGAACTCGCCCGTCGCAGCACCGGGCAGACGCTCTACATCCTCGACGAGCCGACGACCGGGCTGCACTTTGCCGACATCGCGCTCCTGCTCAAGGTGCTGCACCAGCTGCGTGATGCCGGCAACACGGTGGTGGTCATCGAGCACAACCTCGATGTGATCAAGACCGCCGACTGGGTGATCGACATGGGCCCCGAAGGCGGTGCCGGCGGCGGTGTCGTGGTGGCCATGGGCACACCCGAGGACATCGCGGCGCACCCGCAAAGCCACACGGGCCGCTACCTCCAGCGCCTGTTGTAGCCTTCGGGCTGCCATGGACTCCCTCTCCCAACTTGCCCTGGGCGCTGCCGTCGGTGTCGCCGTCATGGGGCGGCGCAGCGCCGTTTGGAAAGCCGCACTCTGGGGCGGTATTGCCGGCACGCTGCCCGATCTGGATGCCCTCATCAACCACGGCGATGCGGTGCGCAACATGGTCCTGCACCGCGCTCACAGCCACGGCCTGTTCTGGCTGACGTTGGGCGCGCCGATCCTGGCCTGGCTGGCCAGCTGGCTGCATGGCGAGAACGCTCATTTCAAGCGCTGGTGGCTGGCCTTGTGGCTGGCGCTGGTGACGCATCCGCTGCTGGACACCGTCACCGTCTACGGCACCCAACTGGCCCAGCCCTTTTCCAGCCACCCCTACGGCGTTGGCAGCATCTTCATCATCGACCCGCTCTACACCGTGCCGCTGCTGGTGGGCACAGCTGTGGCGTTGGCCCGGCGGCTGCATGCCGGCCTGCGCTGGAACCAGATCGGACTGGGGTTGTCCACCGCCTACCTGGCCTGGAGCGCGCTGGCGCAGGGCCATGTGCAAGGCGTGGTGCAAGAAACGCTGGTGGCCCAGGGGCGCACCGCCCAGCGGGTGCTGGTGACACCGGCACCGCTCAACACGCTGCTGTGGCGCGCGGTGGTGATGCATGAAGGCGGCTACGACGAAGGCTTTTACTCGCTACTGGATGCCCAGCGGCGCATCCGTTTCGACCGTTTCACCAGTGACCCCGCGCTCTGGCGCGAGCTGCAGCACCTGGAGCCCGTGCAAAGCATTGCGGCGTTCTCGCAGGGCTTCTACAAGGTGCACGAAGAAGATGGCCGCGCCTTCATCACCGATCTGCGCATGGGGCAAGAGCCAGGCTATGTGTTTTCGTTCGAGGTGGCGCGGCGGGGGAGCGGGTGGCAGGCGGTGGTACCGCAAAACCAAGGCGGGCGGATGGACATCGGGCGGGGACTGGCGTGGGTGTGGGCCAGGATGTGGGGCAAGGACGTGGCGCCTGCGCGCTGAACGCGGAGCCCTCAGCCGCGCGCCGCCTGCAGCAGATCTCGCGTCCTGATCGCCTCGCGACGCGCCGCCTCGGCGAAGTCGTCGCCAGACGAGGCATAGAGCACCGCGCGCGAGGAGTTGACCACGATGGGCGCGTTGGCGCGCCAGCCGGCCTTGACCGTGGCCACCGCGTCACCGCCCTGGGCGCCCACGCCCGGAATCAGCAAGGGCACGGTGGGCGCAATTTGCCGCACCCGCTCGATCTCGGCCGGATAGGTAGCACCCACCACCAAGCCCAGCTGACCGTTGAGGTTCCACGGCCCCTGAGCGAGGCTGGCGACATGTTCGTAGAGAAGCGGCTCGCCGGGCACCGAAGCCAGTCGCTGGTTCTGCAAATCGTCCCCGCCCGGGTTGGAGGTGCGGCACAGGAGGAAAGCGCCCTTGCCTTCGTATTTCAGGTAAGGCTGGACCGAGTCGAACCCCATGAAGGGCGAGAGCGTGACTGCGTCGGCGCCATAGCGCTCGAAGGCCTCACGAGCGTACTGTTCGGCGGTGGAGCCGATGTCGCCGCGCTTGGCGTCCAGAATGACCGGCACCTGCGGGTGCGCGCTGCGCAGATGCGCCATGAGCTTTTCGAGCTGGGCTTCCGCGCGGTGGGCGGCGAAGTAGGCGATTTGCGGCTTGAAGGCGATGATCAAATCGGCTGTCGCATCCGCGATGCGGGCGCAGAAGTCAAAAATCTTGCTGGCATCGCCCTTCATCGCGCCCGGAAAGCGGGTGGGCTCCGGGTCCAGGCCCACGCACAGCATGGAGCCATTGCGCCCCTGGGCGCCCTGCAGCATCTCGATGAAAGTCATGCAGGGATTGTACGAACGGACACCTGTCCCCGCGGACAGGGCCGGCGCCCTCAGTCCTTCTTGAAGCCGATGCTCTTCACGATGGCCTGCAGCTGCTCACGCTCAGCTCGCAGGGTGCGGGCCATTTCAGCCGGCGTGGACAGGACGGGGTCGATGCCGCTGGAGACCAGCTTCTCGCGCAGCGGCCCGGACCGGGTGGCGGTAGCGAAGGTGCGCGAAATCATTTCGGCCAGGTCCGCCGGCAAGTTGGGCGGTCCGGCCACACCGTACCAGCTGGTGGTGCTGACCGAGGGGTAACCCAGCTCGGCGAAGGTGGGCACGTCGGGCAGCAGCGGGGAGCGGGTGGTGGTCGTCACCGCCAGGGCCTTGAGGCGGCCCGATTTGACGTGCTGAACGACCGCCGGTGGCGTCGAGAAGCTGAGCTGCACCACATTGGACAGCAAATCGATCACGGCCGGGCCGCTGCCCTTGTAGGGCACATGAAGCACCTCGATGCCGGCCTTGTTCAAAAAGACCTCCATGGCCAAATGGGTCAGGCCACCGCTGCCCCCAGAGGAGTAGCTGAGGGCCTTGGGATTGGCCTTGGCCTTGGCCAGCAACTGGGGGACCGTGCTGACCTGCACGTCGCTGTGCGCCACCAGCAGCAAGGGCGTGGTGGCCAGCATGGAGATGGGGGTGAAGTCCTTGCCCGCCTCGAAGCTGTACTTATTGAGCAAGGTGGCGTCGATGAACTGCGACACGCTGAAAAACAGCAGGGTGTAACCGTCGGGGGCGGCGCCCGCAACGAAGTCCAGCCCCAGCATCCCAGAGGCGCCGGCGCGGTTTTCAACCACCAGCGACTGCTTCCAGGCTTCGGAGGCAATCTGCGCGAAGGTGCGGCCAGCGAAGTCAGTGCCTGCGCCCGTGGAGGTGGGAACGACCCAGCGAACCGTTTTGTTGGGATATCCAGCCGTCGATTGCGCCTGGGACAGGGCGGGCATCAGCATGCCCAGGGAGGCAGCGCCGGTCAGCAGGGCGCCGCGACGGCTCAAATTTCCGAGATCGTGAGTCATGTCGTTCGAGTGTGGGCAAGTGGGTTGAGTCGACCTGGATCGGCAGAAAGATCATCGTATGCTGAAATGCAGGGCTTCGATCACCCGGAAAACCCCGATCAAAGGACGCGTGCATGAGCAATGAAAACCTGCGCAGAACCTGGCGCGAGCTGGTGGGGTCGGGCAGTCTCCTGAGAGTGCCCGCCATCTACGACGGCCTGTCAGCGCGGATCGCGCAGCAAGCCGGCTTTGCCGCGGTGGCCTTTTCGGGCAATGCGGTGTCCGCGAGTTTGCTCGGCATGCCCGACGTCGGTATGCTGGGCATGAGCGAGAACCTCGAGCATGCAGGGCGCATCGCCCGGCAACTCGATGTGCCGGTGATCTGCGACGCCGACACCGGCTATGGCGGCGTGCTCAATGTGGTGCGCACGGTGCGGGAGTTCGAGGCCGCGGGCATCGCTGCGATTCACATCGAAGACCAGGTCACCCCCAAGCGCTGCGGCCTGTTGCCCCAGGGCATTCCGGTGGTCAGCCAGGAGGAGCATGCGCAAAAAATTCGCGCCGCGGTCAAGGCGCGGCGCAGCCCCGACTTCTGGATCATTGCCCGCACCGACGCCAAGTCCATGCACGGTCTGGAGGAAGCGGCCCGGCGCGGACGCGCCTATGTCCAAGCCGGCGCGGATGCCGCGCTGGTGATGGGCGCCAACACCCCGGAGGAGCTGCGCTATGTCGCCAGCGTGGTGCGCGCGCCCCTGGTCACGGTGATCCAGGAGTCGCCGCCCACCAGCGAGCTCACCGATGAATTACTGCAGGAGGTCGGCTGCGTGCTGGCCCTGCATGCGGGCATCACCCGCTACGCGGTGGTGCAGGCGCTGCAAGAGGTCCTCGCCGCCTTGCACCGCGACCACCACACCCAGTCGGTGCGCCATCGCATGGCCAGCTTTGATCAGTACAACCAGGCCCTGGGGCTGCCCGAATGGCTGGCGCTGGAAGAAGAACTTCTCAAGCCGACGGGCGGCGCATCATGACTTCCGTTATGACCTCCGACATGCCCCAGACCCTGTTCGACAAAATCTGGACGCGCCACCTCGTGGGCACTCGAGCCGACGGCAAGCACCTGTTGTACATGGACCGGCACGCCGTGCATGAATTGCACGCGCCGCACGCCTTCGGCCTGCTCGACGAGAGTGGCCGCGAGGTGCGGCGCAGCGACCTGACCCTGGTGGTGCAGGACCACACCGTGCCCACCCGGCCCGGAGTGATCCGGATATCGCCCCACATCGAGGCCACGCAGAAGGCGGGTGCGCGCCACCGCGTGCAGGTGCTCGACGTGAACGACCCCGATCACGGCATCGTCCATGTGGTCACCCCGGAGCTGGGCATCGCCCTGCCAGGCCTCACCCTGGCCTGCCCCGACAGCCACGCCTCCACGGTCGGCGCCATCGGCTGCCTGGCCTTTGGCTGCGGCACCACCGAGCTGGTGCATGTGCTGAGCACCCAGGTGATGGCGATGGAAAAACCCCGCCAGATCCGCATCTGGCTGGACGGCCGGCTGTCCGACTGGGTCAATGCCAAGGATGTGTCACTGGCCCTGATCCGGCAACTGGGGGTGAGCGCCGGACGCGGCGCAGCGGTTGAATATGCCGGCCCGGTGATTGAGGCGATGGACATCGAGTCGCGCATGACCCTGTGCAATATGACGATCGAATGGGGCGGGCGCACCTGCCTGATCGCCCCCGACGCCAAGACCCTCGCCTGGTGCCAAGGCCGCCGCGGCGCACCCCAGGGGCCCGCCTGGGACGAGGCGCTGGTCTGGTGGAAGACGCTGCATTCGGACACCGGGGCGGTGTTCGACGAAGAGCACCGGCTGGACTGCTCGTCTCTCTCGCCCCAGGTCACCTGGGGCACCGACCCGGGCCAGGCCATTGGCATCCAGGAGGCCGTGCCCGACCCACTGACACTCGCGGGCTCGGCGCAGGAGCGAACCGCTCGGGCCCTGACCTATATGGCCGTTCCCGGCGGGCAGTCTCTGGTGGGCCTGCCGGTCGACCGCGTCTTCATTGGTTCCTGCTCAAACGCGCGCTTGCCCGACCTGCGCGCGGCCGCGCGTGTGGCCGAGGGCCGACGGGTGGCATCGGGCGTGCAAGCCTGGGTGGTACCGGGCTCCAGCGCGATCAAGCGCCAAGCCGAAGCCGAAGGGCTGGACAGGATTTTTGAGCAAGCCGGCTTTGAGTGGCGTGAGGCCGGTTGCTCGATGTGCGCGGGCGCCAACGGCGACGTGGGCACTGCGGGCCAGCGCTGCGTCTCCACCACCAACCGCAATTTCGAAAACCGCCAAGGGCGCGATGTCCGCACCCATCTCACCAGCCCGGCGATGGCCGCCGCCGCTGCGGTGGCGGGCCAGCTGGTGGACGTGCGCACACTGATGGAGACGCCGGCATGACAACACGCGAGCCTCTGTTGCGGGTGGAGGGTGTGGCCGCGCCCCTGCTGCTCGACGACGTGGACACGGACCAGATCATCCCCTCGTCCTACCTCAAGGACATGCACGCCGACATGGCGCAGGGATTTCTGGCCTACATGCGCCGCGGGCCCGATGGCCAGGTGCATCAGGACTTCGTGCTCGAGCGGCCCGTGTTCCGGGCCGCGCCGATCCTGATCGTGGGGCGAAATTTCGGTTGCGGCAGCTCGCGCGAGCATGCGGTCTGGGCCCTGCGGGCCTTCGGCATCCGCTGTGTGATCGGCGTGGCCCTGGCCGAGTTCTTCCACGAAAACTGCCTGAACAACGCGGTGCTTCCCATCTCGCTGGACCAGGCCATGTGGGGCGAGCTCTCCCAATGGGCGCGCGAAGTGGACGGCCAGCAGGCTCTGCGAGTCGACCTGGCCGAGCGCCAGATCGTGGCAGGGCCGGGCAAGCGCTGGCCCTTCGAGATCGCGGACCACGCCCGCACAAGGCTGATGGAAGGCCTCGACGATGTGGGCCTCACGCTCAAGCACCGCGAGGCCATCGAGGCCTGGGAGTTGCGCACGGCGCAGGAGATGCCCTTCTTGCAAGCCTGCCCAGTGATCGCTGCGCCGCGACAATAGTCGCATGCAATCCCTCAGCCGCCGACAGCTGGCCCTGCTTGTCGCCCTCACGCTGGCCTGGGGCTTGAACTGGCCGGTGATGAAGCTGGGCGTGTCCGCCTATCCGCCGCTGGCCTTTCGCGCGATCTCGGTCTGGCTCGGCCTGCCTCTGCTGGCCCTGGGGCTGCGGATGCTGGGCGTGCCCTTCCACTTACCGCGTCGCTATTGGCCGGCCCTCTTGGTGCTGGCCTTTTTCAACATGTTCGTGTGGCATGCCTGCATGATCACGGGCCTCACCCACCTCTCAAGCGGGCGGGCGGCCATCCTGGGCTACACCATGCCCGTGTTTTCGGCCCTTCTGGGCGCCGCCTTCTACGGCGCAATCATGAGTGGGCGCAACTGGCTGGGGGTGGTCGCCGCGACGACCGGCGTGGTCCTGCTGCTGTGGCACGAATTGCATCGCATGGCCGGTGCGCCGGTGGGTGTGGTCTTGCTGCTGGTGTCGGCGCTGAGCTGGGCGCTGGGCACGCAGATGATGCGACACACGCGGATCGAGGCCCACACCCTGACCTTGAGTTTCTGGATGACGGCGCTGACCGCCGTCTTCCTGAGCGCCATGTCCCTGGCCTTCGAGGCCGACCGCTGGCAAGCGCCGAGTGCCACCGCGTGGGGAGCCATCGTCTTCAACGCTGTGGTCGTGTTTGGCTTCGCACAACCCGCGTGGCTGACCCTGGCGCGCAGCCTGCCGCCCGCCGCCTCCAGCCTCAGCGTGAGCCTGATCCCGGTGCTGGGCGTGTTCAGCGGTGCCTACGTGCTAGGCGAGGTGCTTCACTGGCAAGACTGGGCTTCGGTGGCGCTCATGGTGACAGCCATCGCCTCGGTGCTATGGCCCTCCAGGAGCGCGCGCGGCACCTGAGCCCGCGCCGACACATCGGCGGCCACCCGTTTGAGCACCGGCCCCCACCGGGTGTCCGGCCCCTGACGGTACAGGCGGACACTGGGGTACCAGGGCGAGTCGTCACGATCGAGCATCCAGCGCGGGTCGGGGATGTAGCTCACCATGATCCAGGTGGGTTTGCCCAAGGACGCCGCGAGGTGGGCCACGCCGGTGTCGACCGAGATGACGAGGTCGAGGTTCTCGATCAAGGCGGCGGTGTCCGCGAAGTCAGCGAGCTGCTCGCCGAACACCCGGACCTCGGGCCGCAAGGCGAAGGCCCCGGTGTCCTGGGGCCGAATCACCCGCTGCAGACAAACCAGGTCTACCCCCTGTGGCATGGCGTTGAGAAAGTGCGCCAGGCGCATGCTGCGATCCATGTCGCGGCCGTGCCGTGGGTTACCGGTGCAGGCAAAGCCCACGCGCAGACGCCCGTCGCGCTGGCCCAGCCGCGCGGCCCATGCCGCAACGCCCGGGGCGGGCAGCACCAGAGGCGGGGGCGGGGGCATCTGGTCAGGGGCCATCTCGAGAAGAAAGGGCAGGTGCTCCAGGTCGACATGCAGGTCATAGGGCGGCAAGCTTGACCCGCGCGCTACCACGGTGATGCGCGTGTCAAGCGCGTGCAGCAGGCGCTGCAGGGCGGGCCAGACCTCCAGGACCACCTGGGCACCCCGGTCCGCCATCACCAACGCCATCCGCAACCCCTGCAGCGCGTCGCCAAAGCCGGCCTCGGTATGCACCAGCAGGGTCAGCCCGCCCAGGGGAACCCCCGGCTGCCAGCGCGGCTTGCCGAACGCCCGAAGCCGACGGTCAGGCGGCGGGATCAAGCCGTCAAAGTGAGCCGCCATACCTCGCTCGCGCAGCAGGGCGAAGACCTCTGGGTGTTTGCCAGACATGACGAGGAGCGGAAGCAGGTCCGTCGGCCATTGGCCCTGGCCCGGAAATCGCGCGATCAGGTCACGAAAAATCTGCGTGGCCTCATCAATCCGACGCATGTCCCGCAGAGCCCAGCCCTCTGCCGCCAGGGGCTCCGGCCGGTGGGGCGCCAGGCCCTGCGCCTCCTGAAAGCAGGCCAGCGCCTCGTCCAGACGACCGGCGTGCAGATAGACCTGCCCCAGGTTGATGCAGATCGACATGTCATCAGGCCGAAGGGCCCGCGCTTTCTGAATCCAGTGCTCGGCCTCGACAAAGCGGCGCTGGCCCAGATAAGCGCAGCCGAGGTGCCCCAGCAGGATCAGGTCTTCTGGCTTGATTTCCCGGGCCCGCTCCAGCCACTGCAGGGCACGGCCGTAGCGCATCCGCTTGAGCTCAAGCAGCCCCATGAGCTGAAGGACCGAGAAGTGGCGAGGGGTGCGCGCGAGGATGCGGCGGTAGACCCGACGCGCCTGGGCCAGCTGGCCCCGCCGATGCATATGCACTGCCCAGGGCAGCTGCCAGTCGCCCAGAAGTTGATACGCGGAGGCCCGAATCGACTGTGCCAAAGTAGTCATCTTGGATACAAATAGCTCTTTGTGCCTATTTGAACCACCCTTTCGCCCGCTGTCCAGCCGTCGGCAACGGCCGAGCCGCCTTGACCCAACCGCCGTTACCCGCGCCGCTCAGACCGGCACCGCCCCGGCCCGCGCATACTTCGGGGCATGCTCCGCTACCTCACGATTCCGGTCACCCCTTTTGAACAGAACTGCTCCCTGGTCTGGGACGACGCCACCGCTCAGGCCGCGGTGATCGATCCCGGCGGCGACCTGGACCTGCTGCTGGCCGAGGTGGCGCGCCTGGGGCTGAAGCTTGAGCAGATCTGGCTTACCCACGCCCACATCGACCATGCTGGCGGCGCCGGCGAGCTGGCCGAGCGACTGACGCTGCCCATCATTGGCCCGCAGGAGGGCGACCAGTTCTGGATCGACGGCCTGGCCATGCAAAGCGAGCGCTTTGGCTTTGCGCCCGCGCAGCCCTTCACACCCACCCGCTGGCTACACGACGGCGACACCGTCACCCTGGGCAGCCACACGCTGCAGGTGCGGCACTGCCCCGGCCACACGCCCGGTCATGTGGTTTTTTACTCGCCCGAGATCGGCCGCGCCTTCGTGGGCGATGTGCTGTTTGCCGGCAGCATTGGCCGCACCGACTTTCCCCAGGGCAACCACCAGCAGCTGATCGACAGCATCACCGGGCGCCTGTGGCCCATGGGCGACGACACGGTGTTCATTCCCGGCCACGGCCCCGAAAGCAGCTTCGGCCAGGAGCGGGCGACCAACCCCTTCGTGGGCGGGACCTGAGCGCGCCTCACGAAGGCACCAGCCGCTGTGGCTATTGCTGCGATGTGATGTGATGTAACTTTGGCCGGGCCCGGCGCAGGCCTCAGCGGGTGCCCCGCGCCTGCTCGTACAGGGCCTGAACCTTGGGGACGTTCTCGCGCAGCCGCGTGATGCGCTCGGGGCCGGTGGGATGGGTAGACAGGAAAGCCGGTCCCGTCTTGTCCCCCGATGCGCGGGACATCTTTTCCCACAGCGTGACCGAGGCCTGCGGGTCATAGCCGCCCCGCGCGGCCAGCTCCAGCCCCACCAAGTCAGCCTCGACCTCGTCGTCGCGCGAGAAGCGCAGCGACAGCAGCTGGGTCCCCATATTGGCCGCCAGGTCGCCCAGCTGGCCCAGACCCAGCAATTGGGAGAGCACCGACAGGCCGATACCGGTCCCCTGGGTCTTGGCGATCCGCGCGCGGGCGTGTTCGCGCAGCGCATGCGCCATCTCGTGGCCCATGACGACCGCGGTTTCGTCTTCGGTGAGCGCGAGCTTGTCCAGCAGGCCAGTGAAAAAGGCGATCTTGCCGCCCGGCATGCAAAAGGCGTTGATCTGCTGGCTGCCGATCAGGTTGATCTCCCAACGCCATTGGCGCGCGCGGTCGTTCCAGCGCGGTGCAAGAGGAATCAGGCGCTGGGAAATGCCGCGCAGCCGTTGCAAGGCCGGGTAGTCGTCCGGTGCCAGCGCGCGCTGCTGGCGCGCTTGGGCGATCATGCGGCCGTACTCCTGCATCGAAGCGGATTCAATCTCGCCGGCGGGCACCAGGTTGCGCAGCCGGGAGGCCTCGCCGACCTCCACTTGGGCCAGGACGGGCGCAGCGGCGGCGGCACTGGCGGCCAGCAGGAAAGCGCGGCGCGGATGCCAGGTCTTCGCCCCGGCCGCCTGCCGCTCGGCGCCAAACACGGCATGCCGCGACGCCCCTGCGCTGGACGGCAGGTCCGGGGAGAGGTGAGGGGAATCAGCGACGTTTTCGTAGCAAGCGCGGCACATGGCGCCCATGATAATGACGCGTCACCATGCCCACACCCGCCGACGCTCCCGCCGCAACGCCATCCGGCACCCCTGCGCCCGTGCCTACGTCCACGCCCGCACCCGCACCCGAACTGGCACCTGGGTGGCTCGCCGCCCTGCGCGTCTACCTCGAGCCTGCCACCTGGCGCATGCTGCTGCTCGGGTTCGGCGCCGGCCTGCCCCTGCTGCTAGTGCTGGGGACCCTGAGCTTTCGCCTGCGTGAGGCCGGCATCGACCGCACCACCATCGGCTACCTGTCCTGGGTGGGCCTGGCGTATGGCTTCAAGTGGGCCTGGGCGCCCCTGGTCGACCGGCTGCCGCTGCCGGGCCTGACCCGCTGGCTGGGGCGCCGCCGCGCCTGGCTGCTCTTGGCGCAGCTGATGGTGATCGCCGGCCTGGTCGGCATGGCGCTGTCCGACCCGCAGCAGCAGTTGCAGGCGGTGGTGGGCTTTGCGTTGCTGGTGGCCTTTGGCTCGGCCACGCAAGACATCGCCCTGGACGCCTTCCGCATTGAATCAGCCGACACCGCGCACCAGGCCGCCCTGGCGGCGGCCTACCAGACCGGCTACCGGCTGGCGATGATCTGGGCCGGGGCAGGGGTGCTGTGGATTGCTGCGCGTGTCGAGGCACCGGCACTGGCCGCCGCTGTGAGCGCGGCGTCCGCTGCGGCCAGCGCCGCCGCCAGCGCTGTGGGGCCTGCCACGGCGCAGGTGGCCCTGTCTGCCTACCAACAAGCCGCCTGGCAGGCCGCCTACCTGGTCATGGCCGCTTCGATGGCGGTCGGCGTGCTCACCGTGCTGCTCTCGCCAGAACCGGCGCACAGGCCGCTCGCCCCGGCCCGCGGCGCCGCGGCCTGGCTGCGCGAAGCGGTGGTCGAGCCCTTTGCCGACTTCGTGCGCCGCTACCGCTGGCAGGCGGCCCTGTTGCTGTCCCTGATCGCGGTCTATCGCATCAGCGACGTGGTCATGGGCATCATGGCCAACCCCTTCTATGTGGACATGGGCTTCACCAAGGACGAGGTCGCCGCCGTGAGCAAGGTCTACGGCGTGGTGATGACGCTGGCCGGCGCCTTCATCGGCGGCGTGCTGGCGCTACGCCTGGGCGTGATGCGGGTGCTGATGCTGGGCGCGGTGCTCAGCGCGGCCACCAACTTGCTCTTCGTCTGGCTGGCTGGCCGCGGGCACGACGTGCAAGGCCTGATCTTCGTCGTCTCGGCCGACAACCTGGCCTCGGGCATCGCCTCGGCGGCCTTCATTGCCTACCTGTCCAGTTTGACCAATGTGAGCTATTCGGCCACGCAGTACGCGCTGTTCAGTTCCATCATGCTGCTGCTGCCCAAGTGGCTGGCGGGCTTCTCGGGCCAGTTCGTCGACGCACATGGCTACGCCGACTTTTTCTTGGCTACCGCCGGCCTGGGGCTGCCCGTACTGGTGCTGGTGGCGTTGGCGGCGCGGGTCGGCGCGCGTAACCCCTGAGACCGGGCCCGGTTTTACCTCCGCTTTACCTCGGCTAGGCCGACGAGCCGAAAATTGTCGGGTGGCCTTGGCTACCATGGATCCATGGCGCGCCTGCTCATGATCGAAGACGATGCCCGCCTGGCTGGCATGGTGGCGGACTACTTGGCGGCGGCCGGCTTTGCGGTCGACCACCTGCCCGATGCGACGCGCGGCCTTGACGCGTTAGCCGTGCCGCCGCAAGCCCTGCCCGACCTCGTCATCCTTGACCTGATGCTCCCCGACCTCGATGGCCTCGAGGTGTGCCGCCGCCTGCGCGCTCTGCCCGGCGCGGCTGGCCGGGTGCCGGTGCTGATGCTCACCGCCAAGGGCGACCCGATGGACCGGATCATTGGCTTGGAGGTGGGCGCCGACGACTACCTGCCCAAGCCTTTTGAGCCACGCGAGTTGCTGGCGCGCATCCGCGCCATTCTGCGCAGGCGGCATGCGCCGTCGGCGGGCGCCGATGTTGACCCGCAGGCGGGGGAGCCGCCCTTGCGTTTTGGCTCGCTGGAGATCGACCGCGCCGGCCGGCGCGTGACCGTCGGCGGCCAATCCGCCTCACTGACCGCCTATCAGTTCGACCTGCTGCTGGCGCTGGCCGGTCGCGCTGGACGGGTGCTGACACGCGACCAGATCATGGAGGCGGTGCGTGGACGCGAGCTCGAGGCCTTCGACCGTTCGATCGATGTCCACATGGGCCGCATCCGCGCAGCCATCGAGGTAGACCCGAAGAACCCGCGTCGCATTCTCACCGTGCGTGGGGTGGGCTACGTGTTCGCCCGCGAACAAGACTGAGTCGGCCGCCCGCTGCGCTCCGCTCGCCACACGCCCATGGCTCCAAACAACCCCCCGCGCCGATTCACCGGCCTGCCGCTGTACCTGCGCATCTGGCTGGCGGTGGTAGGCGCGGTGCTGGTGATCACCCTGGCCTTTGCTTGGCTCTGGCGGGCCAATGCCGACGAGGCGCCCTCGGGACTGCGAGGGCGGGAGCGCGAGATCATCCTGCGCGACGCCAATGGCGAGTTACTGGGGCGCACACGCAGCCGCCCGGTCTTCGTGCCGGGGCACGGCGTCGAATTTGCAGTTCCGATGGAGGACGGGCGCACGGTCATCGTGCATATCCCGCCACGCGAACGACCTGATGAAGAGCGCCGCCCCGACGAGGGCCGCGGCGCACCGCCGGGCGACGGCCGGCCGGTCCCCGGAAGCCAGTTTGGCATGCACCGCGGCGGGCCTCCCATGCTCGGCCCGGCGCCGCCCTCGCGCCCTTGGCTGCGCGGCACGAATGGCCTGCTGATCATGCTGGCGGTGGTTGCCCTGGCGGTGGCGGTCGGCAGCTACCCGATCATCCGCCGCCTTACCCAGCGGCTTGAAGCACTGCGCGCCGGCGTCGAGCGCTGGGGCGAGGGCGACCTGAAGGCGCGGGTCGACGAATCCGGCCAAGACGAGGCCGCCTTTTTGGCGCGCCGCTTCAACCGGGCGGCGGCGCGGGTGGAGCAACTGGTGAACAGCCACAAATCGCTGCTGGCCAATGCCTCGCACGAGTTGCGCTCGCCGCTGACGCGCATACGCATGGGCTTGGCGCTGATGGGGCCGCAGACCGATGAACGCGTTCGGGCCGAGATCGAACGCAACATCGAGGAGCTCGACCAACTGGTCGGAGAAATTCTGCTCGCCAGCCGCCTGGACATGCCGGGCGCAGAGATCGGTACGCCCGAGGCGGTGGACCTCATGGGACTGGCTGCGGAGGAGTGCGCCCGGACAGGCGCTCGGCTGGAAGTTCAGCCGACCCGCGCGCCCTTGGTGCTGCAGGGTCAGCCCCGGCTGCTGCGCCGGGTGCTTCGCAACCTGCTGGAAAACGCCCACCGACATGGCGCAGGCGAGGTGGAAATGGCGCTGGCGCGTGAGGATGGCGCTGGCGGCGCGCCAGCGCAAGCGGTGCTGCGGGTCTGCGACCGTGGCCCCGGCGTGCCGGAGGCACAGCGTGAGCGCATCTTCGAGCCGTTCTACCGCATGCCGGGCGCCAGCGAAAACGCCGGTGGCGTGGGCCTGGGTCTGGCGCTGGTGAAGTCCATCGTGGAACGCCACGGCGGCGCTGTACGCTGCGAGAACAACCCGGGCGGCGGGGCCTGTTTCGTGGTGCGCCTGCCCCTGGCCGAAGCCTGATTCAGGGCGAACTGATGCGCGCGCGTCGCAGGGCCTGCAGAGCCCGCGTCGGATCGAGGTCGGTCATGCAGCGCTGGTGCGCCAGCGGGCATACGCGCTCGAAGCAGGGCGCGCAATCGAGCGGCGGCTGATAGGCGGCATCGTCCTTGAGCCAGATCACCGTCGCGGCGTCACTGAGGGGCGGCGTGTGCAGTGGGCTGGAAGACCCGAACAGGGCAACCTGCGGCCGGCCGAAGGCCGCCGCCACATGCATCAGGCCCGAGTCGTTGCTTACCATGGCGCGGGCGCCGGCAATCAGCGCGAAGGCCTCGGCCAACGAGGTACGGCCCGCGAGCTGGCGACAGCGGTCTGGCGCGCCCGCGGCCGCCACCGCCTGGGTGATTTCGTCGCAGACATCACCGTCCTTGGCAGACCCGAGCAAGAGCACAGGCGCATCGAGCTGCGTGGCCAGCCCTGCGTAGTGCGCCGAGGGCCAGCGCTTGGAGGGGCCAAACTCCGCGCCCGGCGCAAAGACGTAGTAGCCGCCGACCTCCAGCCCCTGGGCCGCAGCAACCCGGGCCGCCTCGCCCTCGGCCAGCGCCAGGCGCGGTCGGTCGGCTTCGACGCCAGGCTCGCCGGCGAGCGCCGAGTAAAGGGCCACCATCGGCGGCTTGCCCTTGGGGTTCTTGAGGCGGTGGGTAAGCAGGCCCACACGGGCCTCACCCAGGTAGCCCACGCGGCGCGGGATACTGGCCAAAAAAGGAAGCAGCGCACTCTTGAGGGAGTTGGGCAGCACGTAGGCGGTGTTGAAGCGGCCCTCGAGCTCGTGCGCGAGGCGGCGCCGCTCACGCAGCTGCAAGCCACCGTGCTGGAAAGGAAACTCCACCACCTCGGCGACCTGCGGCATGGCGCGGTAGACCGGCGCCACCCAGGGCAGTGCTCCGACAGTGAGCCGCTCGCCGCGGGCATGCAGCCGGCGCATGAGGGGCTCGGTCATGACCGCGTCGCCGATCCACTGCGGCGCGATGACCAGGCTGGCCGTGCCCGGGGCGGTCGTGTTCATTCGGGAATCGCTCATGGAGAAGGAAAAACGCCCCGGGGCAGGTCAGCCGGCCGGGGCGGAGTGGGTAGTTCGGCTGGCCTCAGTGGCCGCCGTCGAAATGCTCTCCGGCGGCAAGCCGGTACACGGTGCCGCAATAGGCACAGCGGGCTTGGCCGGTGCTGGCTACATCGAGGAAGACGCGTGGATGGCCATTCCACAGCTTCATGCCGGCCCGCGGGCTGGGGCAGAAGACGCCGCCGTTGCCGTTGAGGTCACCGGCCTTGAGCTCGACGACGGTTTCCTGGCGGGTGGTGGTGGCTGTGGTCATGGCGTGCCGGTCCTCAAACCTGGGTGAGCCAGTGGGCGTACTTGGGGTTGCGGCCGCTCACGATGTCGAAGAAGGCCGCCTGGATCTTCTCGGTGATGGGGCCGCGCGAGCCGATACCGATTTCGACACGATCGAGCTCGCGGATCGGGGTCACTTCAGCGGCGGTGCCGGTGAAGAAGGCCTCGTCGGCGATGTAGATCTCGTCACGGGTGATGCGCTTTTGCACCAGCTCGATGCCCAGGTCTTGGCAAATGTGAACCACGGTGTTGCGCGTGATGCCGTTGAGGGCGCCCGCAGACAGGTCGGGGGTGTAGACCTTGCCGTCCTTGACCACAAAAATGTTCTCGCCGGCTCCTTCGCTCACAAAGCCAGAGACGTCGAGCAACAGCGCCTCGTCATAGCCGTCGTCAAGCGCCTCCATGTTGGCCAGGATGGAGTTGGTGTAGTTGCTCACCGCCTTGGCCTGCGTCATCGTGATGTTGACATGGTGGCGGGTGTAGCTGGAGGTTTTGACACGGATGCCGCGCTTGAGCCCTTCTTCGCCGAGGTAAGCGCCCCAGGCCCAGGCGGCCACCATCAGGTGGATCCGGTTGCCGCGGGGGGACACGCCCAATTTTTGCGAGCCGATCCAGGTGAGCGGACGCAGGTAGCAGCTCTCGAGCTTGTTGGCACGAACCACCGCACGCTGCGCCTCGGATACCTGCTCCTTGGTGAAGGGGATGGCCATGCGCAGGATCTTGGCGCTGTTGAACAGGCGTTCGGTGTGCTCCTTGAGGCGAAAGATCGCGGTGCCCTTGTCGGTCTTGTACGCGCGGACCCCCTCGAAAGCGCCGCAGCCGTAATGCAGGGTGTGGGACAGGACGTGAATCTTGGCGTCGCGCCACTCCACCATCTCACCGTCCATCCAGATCTTGCCGTCGCGGTCGTCCATGCTGGGAGTGGCGCTCATGTCTTTTCCTTTGCCGTCGGGGAATGCAAAACAACAATTCTAGTGTGCGGCCGGCCCCCCTCGGGGCTCGGCCGGCGCTGCTGGAGCAAGCGCCTCGCCCGCCTCAGGCACCTCGCCCGAGGCGTCGTCCTCGGGCCGCCAGAGTTTCCAGCGCAGGAGCCGGCCGTTCTCCATCTCGCAGGTCACGTGGGAGCCGCCGGTATCCGTCCATCGGTACACCTCAGGCTCCTCTCCTTCAGGGGACTGGCGCACACCCAGCGCCTTGGTCAGGGCCATGATGTGCAGCAGGTTCACGCCCGGGCGCAGCTTGGCGTTGAGCATGACGGCGCTGGCAACATGACCGACCGGCCTGTCGGTCGCCTGCTTCATCACATGCACCATGCGGTTGAAGTGCAGCAGCACCCACATCACGCCGCCGCTCAGGACAGCGGCAACGCCAGGCCAGCCATAGGAGTTCCAGGCAAAAGCCAAGAAGGCCAATGCGGCGAGGGGATAAACAATACGACGCCAGTTCATGCCCCGCATTGTCTCCGTTCGGCGAGGGGCCACGGCTGTGACGAACGCGAAGGCCCTGAAATCAGCCCGCTTGATCAGGTGAGCCCGGTGCCGGACGCCTGCGGAACTGGAGCGGCCACCCCGCAGTGGAGGCAGTAATGCGCGAACGCGCTTTTTCGGGTGCGGCAGGCCCCGCAACGATCAAACAGGCCGATGCCACAGTGGGGGCAGAAATCGCCGCTATCGTCCTTGAGATTGGCCGCCCGCTCGCAACCGGGGCACAGGTTCTGGGAGAGCCGGCCCAGCGCGGCGTCATAGGGCAGCGCTTTGCGCCGCTGACTGTCCGGCTGCGCCTCGGCCTGGCGCTGCCGCTGGAGGTACCGTTCGAGGGACACGATGGCCTGGCGGCCGATGATGACGGTGAGCAACACCCCCACCGCATAGCGCACGTAGACCCCGTAGCTGGGGAGGTAGGGAACCAGCTCGACGAAAAACGTGAAGGCAGCAAACAGCGCGAACCCCCAGACGAACGGCCACCAGCGGCCCTGCCTGTGACGCCACAACAACCACCCCGCCACCCCGAGCAGAGGCAAGGTCAACGCCAGCCGGTAAAGGAAGACGCGCAATTCCAGATGGCGTTGCTCCGCAGCCAAGGCCTTGCCGGCCGCCTCCTCGTGCTGCTCCAGGTCGCGGCGCAGGCCGGCCTCTCGCTGCTGCGCGTCGAGCAACTCCTGCCTGCGACGCTGTACGGTGGCCTCGGCCTCACGCGAGGCCTGCTGCAGCGGGTCGAGCCGGCGGGTGCGTCCCAACACCTCCGGGTCCTGGTCTTGGCGCTGGGTCGCCTGGCGGGCTGCCAACCAGCTCTCCAGGCCCTGGCGCGCGGCACGCAACTCGGCCGTCGCCGCCTGCTGCCCCAGCTGCGCCTGTGCCAACGCCTCTTGCGCCTCTTTCTGTTGCGTGCGGGCCTGCGCCATCTGGCCCTCCAGCCGCCGGACCAGTGCCCGGTCGGTGAAGTCGGCCAATTGGCGGCGGCTCTCGATCTTTGGCAGGTCACCCACCAGCGCCCCGCCGAGGCCGATCAAAAAGCCGGCGAATAAAAGTGCGAGCAACCACAGGCCGCGGCGAAACCATTTCTCGGGAAGTCGCATGGTCTGGGTCATGACAAACCTCCGTCACGCGCCGATGCGGTGAAATTTTTTTTCATTCGGGATCCTCCGAGGCTTCCAAGCCTGATTCTGAGGAGCCGATGCTGCAGGGACTGACGGCGCGCCAGGTCGCAGTGAACTGACAGCGCCTTGGCGAAACGACCGGTGGCAGCCTCAGGCCAGCGAACGCACCACTTCCATCGCCTCTTCAATGCGGTCGACCGGGTGGATGGTCAGGCCCTCGAGGTCACGGCTGCCCTTTTTCGGCGCATTGGCGCGCGGCACCACCGCCACCGAAAAGCCCAGCTTGGCCGCCTCGCGCAGGCGCTCCTGCCCGCGCGGCGCGGGCCGCACCTCGCCCGCCAGGCCCACCTCGCCAAAGGCAATGAAGCCCTTGGGCAAGGCTCGGCCGCGCAGGGAGGAGGTGATGGCCAGCATCACCGAGAGGTCCGCCGCCGGCTCGCTGATCCGAACGCCGCCGACGGCGTTGACGAAAACATCCTGGTCGTAGCAAGCCACGCCCGCATGGCGGTGCAGCACCGCCAGCAGCATGGCCAGGCGGTCACGGTCGAGGCCCACCGACAGGCGACGGGGGCTGGGCCCGCCGGTGTCAACCAGCGCCTGGATTTCCACCAGCAACGGCCGGGTGCCCTCGAGCGTCACCAGCACGCAGCTGCCCGGCACCGGCTCGGTGTGCTGCGAGAGAAAGATGGCGCTCGGGTTGGCCACCCCCTTGAGCCCCCGCTCGGTCATGGCGAAGACGCCAATCTCGTTGACGGCACCGAAGCGGTTCTTGATCGCCCGCACCAGCCGGAAGCTCGAGTGCGTGTCGCCCTCGAAATACAGCACCGTGTCGACCATGTGCTCGAGCACGCGCGGCCCGGCGAGCGCACCCTCCTTGGTCACGTGGCCTACCAGCACGATGCAGGTGCCGCTGGCCTTGGCGGCTCGGGTGAGGTGCGCGGCGCACTCGCGCACCTGGGCCACTGAGCCGGGGGCGGAGGTGAGCTGGTCGGAGTACACCGTCTGAATGGAGTCGATCACCGCAACCGCCGGCCGGGTGTTGGCCAGCGTGGCCAGGATCTTTTCCAGATTGATCTCGGCCAGCACTTTGACCTGCGAATGGTCCAGGCCCAGCCGGCGCGAGCGCAGCGCCACCTGGGCGCCGGACTCCTCGCCGGTGACGTAAAGCGTGGGAATTTGGGCGCGCTCGAGGTTGTCCAGGGCCTGCAGCAGCAGGGTGGACTTGCCGATGCCGGGGTCTCCACCAATAAGCACCACCCCGCCTTCAACGATGCCGCCACCCAGCACCCGGTCCAGCTCGTCGATCCCGGTGGGCGCCCGGCTTACCTCGGTGGCCTCGATGTCGGCGAGCACCGTCACCGGGGTCGACTTAGCCAGCGCGGCGAAGCGGTTCTTGCCGCCACCCGCGGGGGCATCGGGCACGGTCTCGACCAGCGTGTTCCAGGCCTCGCAATGCGGGCACTTGCCGAGCCAGCGCGGGCTCGAGCCGCCGCATTCGGTGCAGCTGTAAACGGTCTTTTCCTTGGCCATGGGGCATTGTCGATGCAAAAGGAAGCCGTCAGCGGATCGCGCTCCTCTTGGGCTGGCGACACCTAGGATGCGGCCCGTTTGCGTTCGATGGAGGGCCTCCTCATGCTGGATCTACTACTGCTCTGGAAAATTCTGCTGGGCCTCCTGGTGGCGCTCGGAGTTCGCATGGCGCTCAGGGCCAACAAAGCGGCCGACCGCCTGATGCCCGTCATCGAGGTGCCGAGCAAGGGCTGTGACCCGCAGCCCCTGCGTTTCGATGGCTCAACCTCGGCCTATTACCGAATCTGGCTGCCTTCGGCCTTTCTGACCCTCGTGACACTGGGGCTCTACGGCCCGTGGAGCACGATGAGGCAAAACAGGTACCTGTATGGCCACACCGCGCTCGGCCGGCGCCGCTTTTCCTATGTGGGTGATCCGGGGGTGCCCTTCGTGTTGAGGCTGATTTGGATCGTCGGTTGGGCCGTGCTGGTGTTCGCACCGAGCGAGTCGGCCACCGTAGGCCTGGTGGCGTGGATCCTGTTCCAATTTTTCCTGGTGCCCCTGATGCTGCATCAGGGGCTGCGGTTCAAGGCGCGAAGCACGGCGCTGGGGGGCATCTCTTGCACGTTCAACGGGTCATGGGGTGATGCCTGCCGGATCAACTTCACTACGATCGTCGGCACCGGCTTGACCCTGGGCGTGGCGACACCCTGCTTCTTGCGCCGCGCCCTGAGTTACATCTACCACCACCTCCTCTGGGGCCAGAGGCGGATTCGGGTCGGTGTGCCCCTCGGCGAGCTTTATCTGGCCCTGGGCGCGGGCCTGCTGGTGCTAGCGAGCTTGTCGCCGATGCTGCTGGGGCTGGCCGCGGCCAGCTCACAGGTGCTGGCTCTGGTCGAGTGGGCCGGGCCGACCGAGATGACGTCGCCTTCGGAGCCTTCCGCCCTGGCCCCGGCGCTGTTCATCTTCCTTTTCTTCGCCTGCTTCTTGCCTGCCTACCAGGTCGGCAGGGCGCTCGTCCTGCGGGCAGTCCTCACCGACCTCGCCATCGAGGGCGTAGGCCGGTTGGAATACCAACTCGGCGCCGGCCGAACAGCCTGGGTCGCTTGGGTCCACGCCTGGGCCTGTGTGCTGAGCCTGGGCCTTCTGATTCCGTGGGCACGGGTGCGCTGGCTTCGGCTGCACGCCGACCATGTGGTGCTACATGCCCTACCGCCCGAGGAACTGCGCGAGGCACCCACACCGCCGAAGACCGCGCTGCCCAAGACCGCGCTGCCGGTCGAGGATCGGTCCTCGGCCCCGCTTGAATTCGTGCTCTGATCAGGCCGCCGGGTCGACCTGCACCGGCACCCGGGGCGCCACCGCGCACATGAGCTCGTAGCCGACGGTACCGCCGGCATGTGCCACCTCGTCGATGGACAGCACCTGACCGTTGGCGGCGCGGCCCCAGAGCGTGACCTCGCTGCCGAAGCCGGCCTCGGGCAGCGCGGTGAGATCAACGGCGATCATGTCCATGCTGACGCGGCCCAGGGTACGGGTACGACGCCCCTGCACCAGCACCGGCGTGCCGGTGGGGCATTGGCGTGGGTAGCCGTCGGCATAGCCGCAGGCCACGATGCCGATGCGCATGGCGCCCGGCGCGCTGAAGGTGGAGCCATAGCCCACCGTGTCGCCGGCCTGCAGTGCCTGCACCCCAATCACGCGCGAGGCCAGCGTCATGGCCGGCATCAAGCCCCAGTGGGCAATGTCGTGTGCAGGAAAGTCCGGTGAGCTGCCATAGATGGCGACGCCTGGCCGCACCCAATCCGCAGCCAGATGGGGCAGGTCGGGGGCGGCGGCATGGCGCAGGATCGCCGCGCTGTTTGACAGACTGCGCTCACCCGGCAGGTCGCGCGTGGCCGCGTCGAAGACGCGCATCTGGTGCGCGACGCCCAGCGGGCCGTCGGCGTCGCTGAAATGCGTCATGTGCGTGATTTCCTCGACCTGGGGCAAGGCGTTGAGGCGCGCCCAGGCATTGCGATAGGCCGCGGGTCGCAAGCCCAGGCGGTTCATACCCGAGTTCATTTTGAGAAAGACCCGGTGCGGGGTGTGGGTCTTGTGCAAGGCCAGCATGTCGATCTGCTCCTCGCAGTGCACCACATGCCACAGGCCCAGACGGGAGCAAAGCTCCAGGTCGCGGGTTTCGAACGCACCCTCCAACAGCAGCAGGGGGCCGCGCCAGTCGAGCGCGCGCAGGCGGCTCGCCTCGTCAAGATCGAGTAGCGCGAAACCGTCGACGCCGCGCAGGCCCTCGAGGGCGCGCTCAATCCCGTGGCCGTATGCATTGGCCTTGACCACACCCCAGACGCGGGCATCGGGGGTCTCGGCGCGCAGGCGTGCCAGATTGGCGCGCAGAGCCTCTGGGTGGACAGTAACCTGGATGGGGCGGGGCATAAAGCCAAATTGTGGCACCACGGCGCGTGATATAACCCGCCCACCTTCTGGAGACGGCACCCCCGTCGCAGCCCGCACGCGGGGTCGCGGCCGAACAAGAATGAAGCGCGGTTTTTACACCATCATGTCGGCGCAGTTTTTCAGCTCGCTGGCCGACAACGCCTTGTTCGTGGCTGCGGTGGAACTGCTCAAGTCTGGCGGCGCGCCCGAGTGGCAGCGCGCTGCGCTGGTGCCGATGTTCGCGCTGTTTTATGTGGTGCTCGCGCCCTTTGTAGGCGCCTTTGCCGACGCCATGCCCAAGGGCAAAGTGATGTTCATCAGCAATGCGATCAAGGTCGTCGGTTGCCTGATGATGCTGTTCGGCGGCCACCCGCTTCTTGCCTACGCTGTCGTGGGCCTGGGCGCAGCAGCCTACTCGCCGGCCAAATACGGCATCCTCACCGAGTTGCTGCCGGCGTCGCAGCTGGTGAAGGCCAACGGCTGGATCGAGGGCCTGACGATCGCATCCATCATCTTGGGCATTTTGCTCGGCGGGCAGCTTGTGGGGCACGCCGTGGCGAGTCAGCTGCTGTCGATAGATCTGCCCGTGTTCAACACCGGCATCGACACCGCTCCCGAGGCAGCCATCTCGATTCTCATTGCCATCTACGGCTTGGCCGCCTGGTTCAACACCCGCATTCCGCACACCGGCGTGGTGATGCGGCCGATCCCCAGCAACCCGCTGGCGCTGGTACCCGATTTCTTCTCGTGCAACACGCGTCTGTGGCGCGACAAGCTGGGTCAGATTTCCCTGTCCACCACCACCCTGTTCTGGGGCGTGTCGGGCAACCTGCGCTACATCATCCTGGCCTGGAGCGCTGCCGCCCTGGGCTACAGCACCACCCAGGCCTCGGCCCTGACCGGCGTGGTAGCGCTCGGTACAGCAGTCGGCGCCGTGGTGGCCTCGATGCGGATGCGTTTGGACATGGCAACCAGCGTCATGCCCCTGGGGATCGCCATGGGACTGCTCGTGGTGCTCATGAACTTCATCAGCAATGTCTGGGTCGCTGCGCCCTTCCTGATCCTGCTAGGGGCGCTCGGAGGCTTCCTGGTGGTACCCATGAATGCGCTGCTGCAGCACCGCGGACACAACCTCATGGGCGCGGGCCGCTCGATCGCGGTGCAAAACTTCAACGAGCAGGCCTGCATCCTGGCGCTCGGCGCGTTCTACACCATGTCCACCGGCTTTGGCTTGTCGGCCTTCGGCGCCATCACCGCATTCGGTCTACTGGTCGCCAGCGTGATGTGGCTGATCCAGCGCTGGCACGCCAGCAACCTGGTGCGGCACAAGGACGAGGTCGACCACCTGCTCGAGATCGCCCGGCACGACAACGCCCATGGTTGAAAGGGGCAGCGGGCGGGCGGCCGCTGCACTGGTGCTCAACGCCCTGGTCTGGGGCTTGTCCTGGTGGCCCTTTCGCGAGCTACAGGCCTTGGGCTTGCACCCGCTGTGGGCCACGGGAGGCGTTTACCTTCTGTCTCTCATCGTGATGCTGGCCTTCCGGCCGCAGACCCTGAAAGAGTGCGCAGGGCACGCCGCCTTGTGGCTGCTGGCCCTCGTTGCCGGCCTGACCAATATTGGCTTCAACTGGGCGGTCTCCATCGGTGACGTGGTCCGTGTGGTGCTGCTGTTTTACATGATGCCGGCCTGGTCGCTGCTGCTAGCGTGGCCGCTGCTGGGAGAGCGGCCCACCGTCGCCGGCCTGCTGCGCCTGGCCCTGGCGCTGGCCGGGGTGGTGGTGGTACTCGACACTGGCACGGGCGGCTGGCCCCTGCCCCAGGGCGCGGCCGACTGGCTGGCCCTGGGTGCGGGCTTTTGCTTTGCCTTCACCAACATTTTGCTGCGCAAGCTCGAGCAGGTGCCGCCTTGGGCGCGGGTGCTGGCGATGTTTGGCGGCGGCCTGGTGATGGCCAGCGCCACCGCAGCGGCGGGATGGGGCGCGGGCCTGCTGCCGCCGCCCCTTTTGCCGGCGGCCGGAGTGCTGCTGGCCTTGATGCTGGGTCTGGCCTTCCTGGGCGGGAACATCGCTCTGCAATACGGCGCGGCCCGACTGCCTGCGGCAGCGACCTCGCTGATCATGCTGTCGGAGGTGGTGTTCGCCAGCCTTTCGTCGGTCGCGCTGGGCGCGGCAGATTTCAGCCCGCGCATCGCGCTGGGCGCCGGGCTCATCCTGCTGGCAGCTTTGTGGGCGTGCCTGCCCGCGCGACCCCGGCAGGCGACACAATGAGAGGCTTATGACGATGAACACCTCCACCATCTACGACTTCACCGTCCGCCAGATCGATGGCCGGGACCAGCCCCTGGCCGCCTGGCGCTCACAGGTCCTGCTGGTGGTCAACACCGCCAGTGCCTGCGGCTTCACGCCGCAGTACGCCGGCCTCGAGACTCTGCACCGCGACTACCGCGACCGGGGCCTGGTGGTACTGGGGTTTCCCTGCAATCAGTTTGGCGCCCAGGAGCCGGGTAGCCACTCCGAAATCGCGACCTTCTGCGAGACGCGCTTCGGGGTCAGCTTCCCACTCATGGAGAAGGTCGAGGTGAATGGCGAGCAGGCCATACCACTGTATCGCTGGCTCAAGGCCGAAGCCCCTGGTCTTCTCGGTACACAGGCGATCAAGTGGAACTTCACCAAGTTCCTCGTCGGCCGTGACGGCCAGGTGATTCGCCGCTACCCGCCCACCGCCCGGCCGGAGGCGATCCGCGCGGACATCGAGGCCGCGCTGGGGCAAGCAGCGCCAGCCTGAAGCGAGGCCAGATCAGGTCAGGTCAGGAGGCCAGGGCCTCGTCGAGCAACTCCACCCAATGCCGGACGGGCGTGTCGGTGCCCGATTGCAGGTGGGTGATGCAGCCGATGTTGGCAGAGGCAATGGCCGCTGGCTGCAACGCGCCCAAGTGGCCGAGCTTGCGGTCACGCAACTGGGTTGCGGTTCCCGGCTGAAGGACCGAGTAGGTGCCTGCAGACCCGCAGCACAAGTGGGACTCTACGGGCGCCAACTGCAGCTGAAAGCCCAGTGCGCCGAGGTGCTGCTCCACCCCCCCGCGCAGCTTCATGCCGTGCTGCAAGGTGCAGGGCGGGTGATAGGCGATCACGCCGGACGGTGGCCGGACCCGGTCTTTCAAGGCGGGCACGAGATCGGGAAGCAGCTCGCTCAGGTCGCGAGCCAGCGCGCTGATGCGGCGGGCCTTGTCGGCATAGGCCGGGTCGTCCTGCAGCAAGTGGCCGTACTCCTTGACCGTGACACCGCAGCCGGAGGCATTGATCACCAGCGCCTCGACTTGCCCCTGGCCCTGACCTTGATCCAGATACGGCCACCAGGCGTCGATGTTGGCGCGCATCTGGGCGCGGCCGCCGTCTTGGTCGTTGAGGTGAAACTTGACCCCGCCACAGCAACCGGCGCTGGGCGCAAAGAGCGCCTGAATGCCCGCAGCGTCGAGCACACGCCGGGTGGCCGCGTTGATATTCGGGGCCATCGCAGGCTGGACACAGCCCTCGAGCATCAGCACCTGGCGTGCATGGGTGCGTGTGGGCAGCGCCCCCGAGGGCCGGGCAGCAGGCACCTTGGCCTGGAGCCCGGCGGGCAGCAGGCCACGCATCGCCTGGCCCAACTTCATCGCGGGCGCGAACAGGGGCGAGGGCAAGCCTTCCTTCAGCGCCCAACGCAGCGCGCGCTGGGCCGGGCTCCGAGGCACGCGGGCCTCGACGATGCGCCGGCCGATGTCGATCAGGTGACCGTACTGCACCCCGCTCGGGCAGGTGGTCTCGCAGTTGCGGCAGGTAAGGCAGCGGTCCAGGTGCAGCTGGGTCTTTTCCGTCGGTGCCTCGCCCTCGAGCACTTGCTTGATCAGGTAGATGCGGCCGCGTGGCCCATCGAGTTCGTCGCCGAAGATTTGGTAGGTCGGGCAAGTGGCGGTGCAAAAGCCGCAGTGCACGCACTTGCGCAGGATGGCCTCAGCCTCCAGGCCATCCGCCTGGTTCTGGAACTCGGGGGCAAGACGTGTCTGCATGAAAACTCAAAAGCCGGGGTAGAGCCGACCGGGGTTGAGGATGCCGGCGGGGTCGAACTCCCGCTTGAGGTCGCGGTGGATGCGTTCCAGCGTTGGGGCCAGCGGAGCCAGGCGTCCTGGGCGTGCGGCGGCGCCTGGGCCACCCGCGATGAAAAGGGTTGCATGGCCGCCCACCGCCTGCGCGGCGCGGCGCAGGCTCTCGCCCTCGGCCGGCAGGGCGCGCACCCAGCGCTGGCCGCCATGCCACTCGATGTAGGGGGCGTCGGGCAGCGCCAGCACGGGCGCTGTCTGCGGCACCGACAGGCGCCACAGGTCCCGGTCGCCGCGCGCCTCGAACCAGGGCAGGCGCAGGTCGCGCGAGGCGGTCCAGTCAGACGCGACGTCACCCAGGCGCTCACCGCCCAGGCGCTGGCAGGCGGCGGCCACTGCGGCAACGGCCCCGCGCAGGCGCAGGTAGAGGGTAGGCACGCCCGCATCGTCGATCCATGCGCTGGCGTTCAGCGGCAGGCTTTGCCCGCCCCACTCGTTCAGGCGTCGCAGGGCTTCCTCCTGACCCATTTCGAAGCGTAGCGTGGCTTCGGCCGGCGCAACCGGCAGCACCTTGAGACTCACCTCGGCGATCAGGCCCAGCGTGCCCATGGACCCCGCCAGAAGCCGCGAGACGTCGTAGCCGGCCACGTTCTTCATGACCTGCCCGCCAAAGACCAGCGTCTGGCCGCGGCCGTTGATGACTGTGGCGCCCAGCACGTAATCACGCACCGAGCCGACGCTGGCGCGGGCCGGGCCCGACAGGCCGGCGGCGACCATGCCGCCCACGGTGGCGCCCCCGCCAAAGTGCGGCGGCTCGAAAGGCAGGCATTGGCCCTGTGCGGCGAGCAGCGCCTCGAGCTGCGAAAGCGGCGTGCCGGCGCGGGCGGTGACCACCAGCTCGCTGGGCTCGTAACTGACGATGCCGCTGAGGTCGGCGGTCGAGAGGGTTTCACCGGCCTGCGCCGGCTCGCCGTAAAAGGCCTTGCTGCCACCGCCACGAATGCAAAGCGGCTGGCTCCGGGCGGCGGCGTCGCGGATGCGCTCGGCCGCCTGCGCCAGCGCCAAGGCCGCCTGGGACGCAGAGGACGCGGTGGCGGGAGTGGGCTCGGTGGGCAGGGCAGCGGCCGACATCATGGTCTCGATGTTAGTCGCCCCGCAGGGGGTGGGCCGAACGGCCGGGCAATGGCCCCTCGGACGAGCCGTCCGCAAGCCCCTGTGGGAGCGCTTGCGCAGGCCCCGGTGCCAACCCGGGCCCCGGGTTAGCGCAAAAATTGACCGGCAAGCCCGGCACCTCGACACGCGTCCACAGCACATGGCCGGACAGGGGGCATGCGGCCAGCTCGGCGGCCGAGCGACCCTGGCGTGCGGTGGTGAGGTAGAGGGTGCGCAGGTCTTCGCCGCCAAAGCAGGGCATGGTGGGACAGCGTACCGGCAGCGGCCAATCGGAAACGACCCGGCCATCCGGCGCGAGCCGCAGCAGTCGGCCACCCTCGAACATGGCCACCCAGTAGTGGCCCTCGGCATCGACCGCAGCGCCGTCGGGACGGCCGCCGTAGCGGGCCGTGTCTCGCACCGGGTCGCCGCTGGGCGACCAGCCGGCCGGCCTGGGCGCGAAGCGATGAAACTCGCGCGGTCGGGTGAGGGTGCCGGTCAGCGGCTCGAGGTCCCAGGCGCGGATCACGTGGTCCGGGGTATCCGACCAGTACAGCGTGCGACCGTCGGGGGAAAAGGCCAGGCCGTTCCCTGTGGTCGCCCCACCGGCCCGGCGAGTCAGGCCCGGCGTGCCGCGCGGATCGAAGCAATACAGGGCGGCCTCTGGCTTGTCACGCGGCTCATAGATCGTGCCGACCCACAGCCGACCTTCGGCATCGGCTCGACCGTCATTGAAGCGGGTGGTGGCGGGGTCATACGGCGCAGCCACGAGCCGCTCAAGCGCGGCGCCCAAGCGCCTGGCTCGGAACAAGCCCTCGCGCAAGGCCAGCAGCAAACCGCCGCCAGCCATCGGCCCGATGCAGCCGGGCTCTGACGGCAGGGACCAGCGCTGCTGAGCGCCGGTGGCGGCATCGGCCCTGCGCAGCGCACGGCCAGGAATGTCTATCCAGTAGAGCGCCGCCTCCTGCGGATGCCAAAACGGCGACTCGCCCAAAGCGTCGGCCGAGTCGGTCAGTGGCGTCCAATTCAGGGATTTCATGAGGTTTGGTGGCATTGTGCACAGGCGCAATCAACGGCTGCTTCCTAGCATCGAGCCATGAACCCCTACGACGGACCCCTGCACCCGGCGCTCATGCCCGACCCCTCCAAGACCGCTGCCAGCGCTGCCGGATCAGCCGCGCCAGCGCCTGCCGATCCCATCGCCAATAGCCCAGGGCTGGCAGCGCTGCGGTCTGAGGCCGCCCGTTACGCCCTGCTGCTGAGGCTCGCGCCCGCCTTGCGCCATGAGGCAGCGGCACCCCTGCAACCGATCGCCATGGCGGCCAGCGTGCTCGAGCGGCGGCTGGCCGCGGACGCGCCCGATTTGGCGCCCATCCGTGACAGCGCGGTGCGGCTGGTGGCCTATGCACGGGCGGCGGCGCAAGGCGGCCTGGACCTGGTGAGCTGGCTGGCCCCTGATCGGGCGGCCCAGCTTCCGCTGGCGACCGTGGTGGAGCAGACACTTGCGCTGCTGGCCACGCCCATGGGCTTCGAGGGCTTCACCCTGGTGTCCCGGATCGACGAGGCGCCGGGTGCCCGGCCAGTCCCTGCGGCAGGGCTACGCCTTGTCCTGTCGGGGTGCCTGCTTTGGCTGAGCGATCAAGCGCCCGCGGGCGGGACCTTGTGCCTGGAGACTCAGGCACACGCCCTCACCCTGCATCTGGCAGCGGCAAGCGAAAGCGGAAATGAAAAAGCCGGCTCGCATCGCGAGCCGGCCTACCGGCGTTTGGGCTGGTCCGACATTCAGGCCCTGGCCCTGGGCGAGGGCCTGGACTTGAAGCGGGAGGGCAACGTCTTGGTGTTGACGCTGCCCGACCTGCCCTGAACCCATCAGCGGTGGTAGGCGGTTTCTCCGTGGCTGGAGATGTCCAGGCCTTCGCGCTCTTCCTCTTCCGTGACACGCAGGCCGATGACCAGGTCAACGATCTTGTAGGCAACGAAGGCCACCACAGCGGTCCACACCACGGTGGTGAGCACCGCTTGGGCCTGAATCCAGACCTGGGCTGCGATGCCGGGGAAGTCGGCGGCGTCGCCGCACTTGTTGGTCACGTAGTTGCAGATGCCGGTGCCGCCCAGGGAGGGGGAGGCGAACACACCCGTCAGGAGCGCACCCACGATGCCACCCACGCCGTGCACGCCGAACACGTCCAGCGAGTCGTCGGCACCCAGCAGGCGCTTCAGACCGCCCACGCCCCACAGGCAGATCAGGCCAGACAGCAAGCCGATGACGATCGCGCCCAACGGACCGACAAAGCCGCAGGCCGGGGTGATGGCCACCAGGCCAGCCACTGCGCCGGAGGCGGCGCCCAGCATGGAGGCCTTGCCCTTGAGCAGCGCTTCACCGGCGATCCAGGCCAGGGTCGCGGCAGCTGTCGCCACCAGGGTGTTGACGAAGGCCAGGGCGGCAACGCCGTTGGCTTCCAGGTTGGAGCCGGCGTTGAAGCCGAACCAGCCCACCCACAGCAGCGAGGCACCGACCATGGTCAGGGTCAGGCTGTGCGGGGTCATGGACTCCTTGCCGTAGCCGATGCGCTTGCCCACCACGTAGGCGCCTACCAGGCCAGCCACACCGGCGTTGATGTGCACCACGGTGCCGCCGGCGAAGTCCAGCGCGCCCTTGGCCCACAGCCAGCCCGCACCGGCCGTGACCTTCTCGAGAGAAGCGGCGTCGGTGATGGCGTCCGGGCCGTCCCAGTACCAGACCATGTGTGCGATCGGCAGGTAGCTGAACGTGAACCACAGCACCACGAACAGCAGCACCGCGGAGAACTTGATGCGTTCTGCGAAGGCGCCGACGATCAGCGCGCAGGTGATGGCCGCGAAGGTGGCCTGGAAGGCGACGAAAGTCAGCTCCGGAATCACCACGCCCTTGCTGAAAGTGGCGGCGACCGAGTCCGGCGTGATGCCCTTGAGGAACAGCTTGTCGAGTCCGCCGATGAACGGTGAGCCGCTGGTGAACGCCACGCTGTAGCCGTAGATCACCCAAAGCACGTAGATCAGCGACGAGATCACGAAGACCTGCATCAGCACAGACAACATGTTTTTGCTTCGCACCAGGCCGCCATAGAACAAGGCCAGGCCGGGGATGGTCATGAGGATCACCAGCACGGTGGCGACCGTCATGAACGCGGTGTCACCCTTGTTGGGCGTGGGCGTGGCGGCGGCTTCGGCCGCTGCCGCAGGAGCAGCGGCCGAAGCAGGCGCTTCAGCGGCAGCAGGTGCCGCAGCTGGGGCGGAGGCCGGCTGCGCCAAAGCGGCGCCGCCTCCGGTCAGAAGGCCGAGCCCGAGGGCCAGGCAGATGAGAAATTTTTTCATGGCTTGTGTTCTCCGTGTCTGCTGCTCAGAGGGCTTCCTTGCCGGTTTCACCGGTGCGGATGCGGACGACTTGCTCGACGTCGTAGACGAAAATCTTTCCGTCGCCGATCTTGCCGGTGCGGGCGGCGCCTTCGATGGCTTCGATGACGCGGTCGACCAGCTCCTCGGAGACGGCGGCCTCGATCTTGACCTTGGGCAGGAAGTCAACGACGTACTCGGCGCCGCGATAGAGCTCGGTGTGGCCTTTTTGGCGGCCGAAGCCCTTGACCTCGGTGACGGTGATGCCCTGCACGCCGATGCCCGAGAGGGCCTCGCGGACCTCGTCGAGCTTGAATGGCTTGATGATGGCGGTGACCAGTTTCATGGTGTCCCTCGCGAAGTGAGAGTTAGAAGGAGTACTTGGCGCCGATGACGACGCCGGCCTTGCCAACTTCCTTGCCGCCCCAGGTGTAGCCAGCGGGCTTGGCGTTGGTCGATACAGCCATCAGGGACATGGAAAAGCCCTGCCCCAGGTCCTTGGCCAGCGAGACCGAATAGTCGGTGTAGCTGAGCGCGGGAGAGTTCGCCACGATCTGGCGGCCCACGTGCGGGGTCAGGGTGAAACCACTGCCCAGGTCGAAGTTGGCGGCCAGGTCGTAGTACAGACTCCCCTTGCTGTTCAAATTGCCGAACAGGTTGGTGGTGCTGTAGGAGGCCTTGAGAGTCGCGACGCTGTAGGAGGCTGCGGCATAGAGCTCGGTCGTGTTGGCATTGCTGTACACGCCGCTGCCGCCCGTTTTTTCGAGCGTATTGGACAGGTACTGGTAGCGCAGTGCGCCCACGTCGACACCGACGTCGCCCGCGCTGAACTTGTAGCCGCCGTAAATGTCGAGCTCGACTGGGCCTTTGACAGGATTGGCAGTGGTGCTGTTGTCCTTGATCCACTTGATGGTGGAGCCCCAGGCGCCAAGGTAGAGACCGCTCTTGTGAGCGAAGTCAGCACCGCCCTGAACCGCAGGCAGCAGACGGGTCTGCGAAATGCCGCGGTAGCGATAGTCGGTCACCAGACCCGCGTTGTAGCTCAGGGTGAAGTCGGGCGCGGGCGCTTTGGCGGGGGCAGGGGCCGCGGTCTGGGCTTGGGCTGCGGCACTGACGACCAAAGTGGCCAGAAGGACGGTGGACTTGATCTTCACGAAACTTCTCCTTGAACGCTTGAAATTGAAAAAATGGACAACACGGTTAAGCAGAAGCCGTGCCACCAAGCCCAAACAGCACCGAAGGGGAACGCGAGCAAGGCCCAGGCTCCCATAAGGTGCGCGGGGCAAGCGGCAAGCCCGGGCCGCGCACCAGTTGGGTGCGCCGACGCACGTTTGGCTACAGATCTTGCTAGCATGAACCGGCAGGGGGGTCTGGGTCATGAGCCTGGCATTGGTGCGCAGCCGCGCGTTGCTGGGTCTGGAGGCCCGGCCGGTCACCGTCGAGGTGCATCTGGCCCCGGGCCTGCCGGCATTCCATCTGGTCGGACTGGCCGACACAGAGGTCAAGGAGTCCCGCGAGCGGGTGCGGTCCGCCTTGCTCACCTGCGGCCTCGAGTTCCCCCACAACCGGCGCATCACGGTCAACCTGGCCCCGGCCGACCTGCCCAAGGATTCGGGTCGCTTCGACCTTCCGATCGCCATTGGCATCCTGCTGGCCAGCGGCCTGCTCGATCCAACCAAGGCGGCCAACTTTGAATTTGCAGGTGAGCTCTCACTCTCAGGAGATCTCCGGCCGGTTCGAGGTGCGCTGGCTATGAGTTTGGCCTTGGCGAGGGAGGCGCGGCTGACAGATGCGAGCCTTGCGCCACCTGCAGAAGCGGGGCGGGAGGCCGATCCGATTGCACCGCCGCCCCGGCTAACGCGTCTGGTACTCCCGCCTGGAAGCGCCGAGGAGGCGGCCCTGGTGCCCGGTGCCAGCGTCTGGCGCGCCCGGCACCTGATGGATGTGGTCGAGCATCTTCAGCCTGCAGACCGAACCGCGCCCGGGACGGCCCACCCACCAGCCGATGCACAGAGCGGGATCGCGGCTGAGGCCTTGGCCAGCGCGGGCGCCGGCACCGGCACGGACGGCCCGCCTGCGACGGGGGAGGGACCCGGCACCAAAGGGGACTTCCGATCCGGCTGGTGCCGGATGGCGCCAGGCGCGCCCCAGGCGCGGGGCGATGACCCCGACCTGGCCGATGTCCGCGGCCAGGCCGCGGCGCGGCGCGCACTCGAGATTGCAGCCGCCGGCGGCCACGGCGTGTTGCTGGTCGGGCCGCCCGGCGCCGGCAAGTCCATGCTGGCCGAACGCCTGCCCGGGCTGCTGCCCCCCCTGACGCTGGACGAGGCCCTGGAGGTGGCCGCCATCGCCGGCTTGTGTGGCACCTTCGACCCAGGCAACTGGGGCCGGCGCCCCCGCAGCAGCCCCCATCATTCGGCCAGCGCGGTGGCCTTGGTGGGCGGAGGCTCGCCGCCTCGACCGGGCGAGATCACCTTGGCCCACCACGGGGTGCTGTTCCTCGACGAATTGCCGGAATTCCCCCGCAGCGCCCTGGAGGCCTTGCGCGAGCCGCTGGAGACCGGCCGCATCACCATCGCTCGGGCCGCCCACCGGGCCAGCTTCCCGGCGCGCTTCCAGCTGGTCGCAGCAATGAACCCTTGCCCCTGCGGCTGGCGCGGCGACAGCCGGCGGGCCTGCCGCTGCACGCCGGATCAGGTGGCGCGCTACCAAAGCCGGATCAGCGGCCCGCTGCTCGACCGGATCGACCTGCAGGTGGAAGTGCCGGCGCTGGCGCCCCAGGAGCTGCTGGGTAGCACCCCGGGTGAAACCAGCACGACCGTCCGAGGCCGCTGCCAGGTGGCGCGCCAGCGGGCACTCGACCGACAGGGCCAGCCCAACCACGCGCTCGCCGGCGAGGCCCTGCTGCGCCTTGCCGCGCTGAGCAGCGACGGCCGCAGCCACCTGCAATCGGCGGCCACGCGCCTGGGCTGGAGCGGCCGGGCCACCCACCGCGCGCTCCGGGTCGCCCGCACCATCGCCGACCTGGCGGGCAGCGAGGGGGTGATGCCGGAGCATGTGGCCGAAGCGGTGCAATACCGGCGCGCGCTTCTGGCTGCAATCTGACTGGCAGACCTGAGACAGCCCCCCGGAGAGGGCCGCAACGGCCACCATCGCGAACACACGCGCCCAGGCAGCAGCCTGCCGTTCAGGCCGGGCCCCTGGGTCGCACACCGAGACGCCATGTACAGACAGCAGCCCCTTCGCCGCCGCAGCCTCCCCGCGTACAGCACCGCCGCACTGCCCCCGCCGTCGCAGTCGCATGAAGGGGCGGGAGGGCCACCCGGTGCCCAAGCTCGCAGGGCACCCGACGGCGGGAGGGGTCCAGGCTTGGCGCGTGGCGCAGTCCCCGCGCTCGTACCTCCATCCGCACCGTCCTGCCACGCCCGGGCCCGACAACGCCTTTACCGGGCCATCGACCATCTGACCTTCCGCGGCGCTCTGGTCCCCCTGGTGTCGAGCCTGCTGAAGCTGGGCACCACCACGATCTCGGGGGAGGGCGCACTGCGCCACACGCTACTGGCCGCAGCCGGTACCTCCGCCCTTCAAAGCCTGCTAGGTATGGCCTCCGCCGGCGACCGGGAACACAGCTTCGGCTGGGTGAGCACCCTGGCGCCCAGCGCAAGCCTGGCGCCCCCGCCGAGCGTGGCGCTTTGGGGGATATCCGCCTCAGATGCGGACCAGCGGCGGCTGGCCACCATCGACCGCTGGATGGCCGTCATCGATGCGGGGAATGTCCCGGTGAACGCCCTGCCCACGCAGGGCCGTGAGGGACTGGAGCAAGCCCAGGCGCGCCTGCACGCGCAGCTAATCACCGAAAGGGACCAGGCCGACGCCCTCGCTGGCCTGGTCTCGATGGCGGTGCTGCTCCTGGACGGCATGGCGGCTGCACGGGCCCAGCATGACGCCAACACCGGCCGGCTCGAGGCCGGTCCCTGCCTGTTCATCTTGGTCCACATGGGTCTGTCGCTGCTGTTCGACGCCGCGGCCTGCCATTGGCAGGTGAAAACGCGTAGCCCTTCGCCCACAGCCTACCCACGTCAGGCGCTGCGCCAGCCGCCCCCGAGCACACTGGTGGGACAGGTGGGACAGATGGGACAAATGGGACCCGCAGCCCAAGTCGGGCCCGTGGCGGCGTTGGCGCCGCTACCGCGATTACCCCGGGTGGCGGCCTTGCCTGCGGACAGGGTCGCTCCGCGCTTTTTCGCCGACGGTGCCGGAGCCGCACCTGACCGGCCGGGAAGCCGCGGGGACATCGAGCCCGAAGAGAGCCCAGACGAGAGCCCCGAAGAGAGCCAGGCGGGAGAAGGGAGCGACAGCGACCTGGAAACCGGCTGCCAGATCGCCCCCCTGCCGCTCAGAGGTTTGGGGCCAGCAGGCGGGCCAGCTGCTCCTGCTGCTCGCCCCGGCGGCGCGCTTGGTCCTGCAGCTGGTCGTCTCCAATTCTTCCCACGCTGAAGTACACGCTGTCGGGGTGGCTCAGATAAAAGCCGCTGACGCTGGCGGCGGGCGTCATGGCCATGCTCTCGGTCAGGCCCATGCCGATGTCCTGCGGCGTGAGCAGATCAAACAGGTCCCGCTTGGCGCTGTGGTCAGGGCAGGCCGGGTAGCCCGGCGCGGGGCGGATGCCGCGGTACTTCTCGGCAATGAGCGCCTCGTTGTCCAGCGCCTCGTCGGCGGCATAGCCCCACAGATCCTTGCGCACCCGCTGATGCAGGCATTCGGCAAAGGCTTCGGCCAGTCGGTCGGCCAGGGCCTTGAGCATGATGGCCGAGTAGTCGTCGTGGTCGTCGAGAAAGTACTGCTCCTTCTTGCCCACGCCGATGCCAGCTGTCACCGCGAACCCGCCCACATAGTCGACGAAGCCCGAAGGTTGGCCGGCGGCGTCGAACTTGGGGGCGACGAAATCGGCCAGGCAGCGGCTCGGTCGCATCGCTCCGTCCACACTTTGCTTTTCGGCCTGCTGGCGCAGACCCCACCAGGTCATGGCCACCTGGCTGCGTGATTCGTCGGTGTAGAGCTCGATGTCATCGCCAACGCTGTTGGCTGGCCAAAACCCCATGACCGCATTGGCGGTGAGCCAGCGGCCCTCGATCAGGCGCTTGAGCATGCGCTGGCCATCGGCATAGACACGCACGGCTTCGGTACCCACGACCTCGTCCTTGAGGATGGCGGGAAAGGGGCCGGCCAGGTCCCAGGTCTGGAAGAAGGGGGCCCAGTCGATGAATCGGGCGAGCTCTGCCAAGTCAAAGTTGCGAAACACGCGCCGGCCGATGAACTTGGGCACCGGCGGCCGGTAGGCCGGCCAGTCGATCGGCGTGCGGTTGGCGCGCGCCTTCTCCAGCGGCCACAGCGGCGTTTGCTTCTTGCTGGCGTGCTGAGCGCGCACCTTGTCGTAGTCGGCGTTGAGTTCGGCGATGTACTTGCTGGCCTGGTCGGAGAGCAGACTCTGGGCCACGCCCACCGAGCGCGAGGCGTCGGGCACATAGACCACCGGGCCTTCGTAATGCGGCGAGATCTTGACCGCGGTGTGCACCCGGCTGGTGGTGGCCCCGCCAATGAGGAGAGGTATCTTGCGCATCCGGAAATGGTCGTCCTTTTGCATTTCGGCAGCGACGTACTGCATCTCCTCGAGAGAGGGGGTGATCAGGCCCGACAGGCCAATGATGTCAGCGCCCTCGACCTTGGCCCGCGCGAGGATCTCGTGGCACGGGACCATCACCCCCATGTTCACCACCTCGAAGTTGTTGCACTGGAGGACCACGGTGACGATGTTCTTGCCGATGTCGTGCACATCACCCTTGACGGTGGCGATCACGATCTTGCCCTTGGCCTTCACGTCCTGGCCGGCCGCCTCCTGCTGCTTCTTTTCTTCCTCGATGTAGGGGATGAGGTGGGCCACCGCCTGCTTCATGACGCGCGCCGACTTGACCACCTGGGGCAAGAACATCTTGCCCTGGCCGAACAAATCGCCCACGATGTTCATGCCGGCCATCAACGGGCCCTCGATCACATGCAGGGGCCGCCCGCCCCTGGCCAGGATTTCGCGGTAGACCTCCTCTGTGTCCAGGGTAATGAAGTCGGTGATGCCGTGCACCAGCGCATGCGACAGCCGCTGGGCTACCGGCGCATTGCGCCACTCGTTGCGCTTGCTGTCGTCCTTGGCGGCGCCCTTCGCCGCCTCGGCAACCTCGATCAGGCGCTCGCCGGGGGAGGCGTAAGGCTCTCCTTCGGGGATCCGGGGGCGACGATTGAGCACCACGTCCTCGACCCGCTCGCGCAAGGTCGGCTCGAGCTCGTCATAAACGCCGACCATGCCGGCGTTGACAATGCCCATGTCCATGCCCGCCTGAATGGCGTGATACAGAAAGACGGTGTGGATCGCCTCGCGCACCGGGTCATTGCCGCGGAAAGAAAAGCTCACATTGGAGACCCCGCCCGAGACCTTGGCGCCGGGCAGGTGCTGCTTGATCCAGCGCGTGGCCTCGATGAAGTCGACCGCGTAGTTGTCGTGCTCCTCGATGCCGGTGGCGATGGCGAAGATGTTGGGGTCGAAGATGATGTCCTCGGGCGCAAAGCCCACCTCGTCGACCAGGATGCGGTAGGCGCGAGCGCAGATCTCGGTCTTGCGCTGGAAGGTGTCGGCCTGGCCTTTCTCGTCGAAGGCCATCACCACCGCCGCCGCGCCATAGCGCTTGACCAGCTTGGCCTGGTGCTTGAACTGCTCGACCCCTTCCTTGAGGCTGATCGAGTTGACGATGGCCTTACCCTGAATGCAGCGCAGGCCCGCCTCGATCACCTCCCACTTGGAGCTGTCGACCATGATCGGTACGCGGGAGATGTCAGGCTCGCTGGCGATCAAGTTCAAAAAGCGCACCATGGCCGCCTTGCTATCGAGCATGGCCTCGTCCATGTTGATGTCAATCACCTGGGCGCCGTTCTCGACCTGCTGGCGTGCCACCGCCAAGGCCTCCTCGAACTGGTTGTTGAGAATGAGCCGCGCAAAGGCCTTAGAGCCGGTGACGTTGGTGCGCTCGCCGATGTTGACAAACAGGGCCTGCTCCCCGACCCGAACCGGCTCAAGACCGGCCAGGCACATGGGCGGCATGACTCGGGCTGGACCGGAGGCAAGGGTCGAAGTGGCGGCGGAAAAAGAGGGGGTCGTCATGACTCACCTGGCTGGGTTGGGGCCGGCGTCCTGGAGACGGTGCGGCGATGGAGCGAGGTGAGCGCAGTTGGGGCGAAATTCGACTCAAGCCTGACGGATGCCCTGCCTGAAAAGGCCGGGTGCCCGCTGCAACGCTCCTTGAGTGCGCACATTTTAACGGCGCAGGCCCGCTTGTTGGTCGGCGTCAGGGCCGCAGGGGCATGGGCGCGCCCGGTCCGCAGATGGTGCCAGCAGCCCGGCGCCCGCCGGGCGTCCACCCGAAGCCGGATCCCGGCCCCTTCGCAGGAAACACCCATGCACGCCATCCGCCGCATCCAGAACCTGGCCGTCCGTAGCAACAATATCGGCAGCCTGGCGCGAGAACCCGCGCGACAAGCCACTTCCGCTCGCGACATGCTCCGCGCCGCGGAGGCGCATCGCGACGCCGCCAGCGAGGGCCTGCGCGAAGCGGCCCTCCACGACCGACGCGGGGAACGCGCACTGTCGCTGTCGGCCCTCGCCGAGTTACTCGCGCCACAGGCAGACCACCTCCGGCACCTGTCTATCGCGCAGCCCCTGCCGCCGGAAGACCCCCTGCGCGATCTGGTGCGCCGCAGGCTCGCAAGCGCAGGGCATGTGCAGGCGATGATCACGGCCGGGGGCACCCTGCTGCGCGCCTACGCCCCCAGCCAAGTCGCCGAGGAGGCCCCCGTCCTGGGCGATGAGTGGACGCGCCGCCTCTTTGGTGAGGCCAGAACCCTCCTCCATCTGCTGGCGGCCGACCCCGGTCAACCCGCGCGCACCCGCGCCGCGCTGCTGGCCGCCAGCACGCCCGAGTGCTTGTTGCCGCTCATGGGCGTGGAGGACTTGCCGACGGATGTCCGGCTGGAAGCGGGCAGGTGGCGACTGCGTCAGGCGCCGCAGGCCCTGCGCGTTCCCGAATGGCTGGCGCTGCGTCTGCTCGCCCAACCCAAGAGCGGCGCCGCGGTCGCCCTGCAAACGCTAGAGCACCTGCGGTGGCTGGACGCGGATTTGATGATGGCGTGCGGTGCAATGCTGAGCGAACTCGCCCAGTTGCAGGGCCGGGCGCTGGCCGCTGCAGCCAGGCTGCCGGGACTGGGCCTGGCCGACCCCTTGGCCCACTATCACCTGGCGCTCCCCAGCGAAACCCTGCCCCACCTGGATTCAGTTCTGCGCGAGGGCGGGGAGTGGCTGGTCGCGGGCGCACTGTCCACCTGCCGCTCGCAGGAAGCGGAGCAGCGAGCGCTGGGCCTAGGGGATCCGCCCAACAATCGCATGCTGTGCCTGCAATCGCCCAGCGTCATGGCCGGGCCGGTGCGCGGCCTGCGCTTTGACATCTTCCATCCGCCCGAGGCCGCCCCGCGCGACGAGGTTCTCCTCATGCCGGGTCAGCGATTCCGGGTGTGCGAAATCGGCGTGACATCGCTGACACACGAGGGCGGCGACCCGCTGGCGGTCAAGCACTTCCGGCTGGACAAGGAGGGCGAGGTGGCCGGGACTTCGGTCCCAGGCGCGCTGCAACCAGGGCATGACCCGGTTTTGCAGGCCTGGTCGCTGGCGTCTGAGCTCTGAGGACGCTCAGGCCGCGTCGGTTCGGAAAAACGCGCGCTGCAGGCTGCGGGCCGGCAAGGGAGCCACCGCCTGGCGAATTGCGCCGATGTGCTCTGGCGTGGTGCCACAGCAACCACCCACGATGTTGATCAGCCCTTCGGCCGCGAACTCACGCAGCAACCGGGCGGTGACATCAGGCGTCTCGTCAAAGCCGGTCTCGCTCATGGGGTTGGGCAGTCCGGCATTGGGGTAACAGCTGATGTAGGTGTCGGGCGCCGCACGGGCCAGCTCCTGGATGTAGGGCCGCATCAGTGCCGCGCCCAGCGCGCAGTTGAGGCCAACGGCCAGGGGCTGGGCATGGCGGACGCTGTACCAGAAGGCGGTCACGGTCTGGCCGGAGAGGATGCGTCCGGATGCGTCGGTGACGGTGCCGCTGATGATGAGCGGCAGACGCTCGCCGGTCTGCTCGAACAGCTCGTCGATGGCGAACAGCGCCGCTTTGGCATTGAGCGTGTCGAAGATGGTTTCGACGAGGAACAGGTCCACCCCACCCTCCAGCAGGGCCTGGGCCTGCTCAAAGTAGGCAGCGCGCAGTTGTTCGAAGTCGACGTTGCGCGCGCCCGGATCGTTGACGTCCGGGCTGATGCTGGCGGTGCGCGGGGTGGGGCCGAGGGTACCGGCAACAAAGCGGGGCTGTTCGGGCGTTGTGTGCTTGTCGGCGGCCTCGCGGGCGATGCGCGCCCCTGCGAGATTGAGTTCACGCGCCAGCGAGCCCAGCAAGTAGTCATCCTGGGCGATAGTGGTAGCGCCGAAGGTGTTGGTCTCGATGATGTCAGCGCCGGCGGCCAGAAAGGCCTCGTGGATGTCACGAACGATGTCCGGTCGGGTGATGTTGAGCAGGTCGCTGTTGTTTTTGAGGTCCTTGCCGTGCTTCAGGAAACGCTCCCCGCGCACCTGGTCCTCGGTCAGCTTGAAGCGCTGGATCATGGTGCCCATGGCACCGTCAATCAGGGCGATGCGGCGCTCGAGGATGCCAGGCAGGGCCTGGCCGCGGGTGTAGGCGGGCGAACTCATGATGGCCTCGATTGTAGGAATGCCGGGCGACGAGGAGCGAATGCCAGCGGGAATGCCAGCGGTCACGCGGGAGATACAGCCCCAGGGCTGCCCTACCATTGAATCCGATCGGCCGGCAAGGCTCGCCCGCTTGGGGCGACAATCGACCGCATCTTGTCCGCCCTCGCCTCCCCGTACCCGCCGGCTCTTGCGTCCGCACCGGCCAGCCCCGCGCCACTGACCATCCTGCGCGAAGTCTTTGGCTACGACCAGTTCCGTGGCCCGCAGGCAGCCATCATCGACCATGTCACTGCCGGTGGCGACGCCCTGGTACTGATGCCCACCGGCGGCGGCAAGTCACTGTGCTACCAGATCCCGGCCATTGCGCGCCAGCGCGCGGGTCAGGGCATCACGGTCGTTGTGTCGCCCCTGATCGCGCTCATGCACGATCAGGTCGGCGCGCTGCACGAAGCCGGGGTGGAGGCGGCCTTCCTGAACTCCTCCCTCAGCGGCGAGGAGACCCACGCCGTCGAGCGCCGGCTGATGCGCGGGGAGATCACCCTGCTGTATGCCGCGCCCGAGCGCATCACCACGCCTCGCTTCCTGGCCCAGCTCGACTCGATGCACGAGCGCGGGCAGCTGGCCCTGTTTGCCATCGACGAGGCGCACTGCGTGAGTCAGTGGGGCCATGACTTTCGGCCCGAGTACCGAGCGCTCACCGTGCTGCATGAACGGTTTGCGGGCGTGCCGCGGGTCGCGCTCACGGCCACCGCCGACGACCTGACGCGCCGGGACATCGTCGAGCGCCTGCAGTTGGAGAAGGCGCGCCAGTTCGTCTCCAGCTTCGACCGGCCCAACATCGGCTACACGATCGTTGAGAAAAAAGACCCGGTGCTGCAGCTCACGCGCTTCATCGAGATGGAGCATGGCGGCGAGGCCGGCATCGTTTACTGCCAGTCACGAAAGCGAGTCGAGGACATCGCCCAGACCCTAGCCAGCCAGGGCATCGCCGCTCTGCCCTATCACGCTGGCCTGGACCCCGAGATGCGCCAGCGTCACCAGGACCGATTCCTGCGCGAAGACGGCATCGTCATGGTCGCCACCATCGCCTTTGGCATGGGCATCGACAAGCCTGATGTTCGCTTTGTTGCCCACCTGGACATGCCCAAGAACATCGAGGGCTACTACCAGGAGACCGGTCGCGCGGGCCGCGACGGTCTGCCGGCGGCGGCCTGGATGGCCTATGGACTGCAAGACGTGGTCAATCAGCGGCGCATGATCGACGAGAGCCCCGCCGGCGAAGACTTCAAGCAGGTGATGCGCGGCAAGCTCGATGCCCTCTTGGCACTGGCCGAGGCCACCGATTGCCGGCGCACCCGGCTACTGGCGTACTTTGGCGAAGCCTATGCAGCCGGAGCGACCCCTGCGGTGACATCCCCCGAAGGGCGTGCGGCCCTGGGAGCGCCATCCGCGCCTGCCATGCGTGAATTGGGGGCCCGACTCCGCTGCGGCAATTGCGACAACTGTCTGAGCCCGCCCCACCTGTGGGACGGCACAGAGGCCGCGCGCATGCTGCTGTCGACCGTCTACCGGGTGCAGGAGATGAGCGGCATCAGCTTTGGTGGCGGGCACATCATGGACGTGCTGCGCGGAAAGGCCACTGAAAAAGTGAAGCAGTACGGCCATGACAAAACCAGCACCTTCGGCAAAGGCAGCGCCTTTTCCGAGGCGCAGTTGCGCGGGGTGATGCGCCAGCTAATCGCCATCGGTGCACTGGCGGTCGATGGGCAGGCCTTCAATACCCTGCAGCTCACGCCCGACTCGCGGCCGGTGCTGCGCGGCGAGCGCCGGGTGTTACTGCGCGAGAGCGTGGCCACGCCGGTGGGCAAGGGCCGACGTAGCGGCACGCACCGCCCGGTGGCCCGCGCAATGGTGGCCCAACTCGCGCCCGAGGCGCAGACCCGCTACGAGGCCCTGCGCGCCTGGCGCGCCGAGGTGGCCCAGTCGCACAACCTGCCGGCCTTCATGATCTTCCAGGACGCCACCCTGGCGGCGGTCGCGGCCCTGGGCCCGGCCAGCCTGGATGCGCTGGCGGGCGTGAGCGGCATCGGAGCCAAGAAGCTACAGGCCTATGGCGAGGAAGTGCTCCGGGTCGTGGCTGGGGCCGGGCTTGGGCACGATCTGCGTCCATGACCGACACCGCCAGCCGCCCCCCGCTTCCCGACCACCTGTCCACCGACACCCGCAGCCCGCATTACCTGGCGGCGGTGTTTGAGCATGATGTGGGCATCCGTTTCAACGGCAAGGAACGCCACGATGTGGAGGAGTACTGCCTGAGCGAAGGCTGGATCCGCGTGCCCGCCGGCAAGACACTGGACCGCAAGGGCAAGCCTCTGCTGATCAAGCTCAAGGGCTTGGTCGAGGTTTATTACCGCTAGCACTGCGCCTGCCGGGGCAAGCCCAGCACGTCTGAGGACAGCCCGGCGAGCGATGCGCCGAGCAAATGGGGCTGTCGGCGTGATCGGCGCTTTCGGGCGTTATTCGCGCTATCTGCGCAATTGGCGCAACTGGCGCCATAGGCGCCAGGCACCAAAGCACTTGACGCCCCAGGCCAAGCAACGGCGCGGCCCAAGGGCGGCCAGCAGGCCCACACCGGCAGCCAGGACGGACGGCGTCACACCAGGGCGGGCCAGCGCTTTACGGGCACCGGACACGAGCCGGTCGAACCAGGACAAGGGACGCGCCAGAACCGCGCCATGGCCCAGGAGGCGTTCGCGACACGCGGCGCTATTGGCCAGCAGGCGCTCGCGCCGCTGCAGGATCTCGGCCAGCCGGGTCACCGGACGCACCTCGGCGCCCCGGACGAGCCGTGGCCCGTGGCCGGCAGCCCCAGCTGTACCCGGTGGGGCGGTTGAGCGGTGCGGGGTGAGGGTCGCGTCGCGATGTGCACGGGACTCACCGACGGCTCCTGTCCCTGTCGTCGCGACCCGCGACCGCAGCGCGGTCGGCACGCAGCTCGGCCAGAGTGGCGCCAAAGGGACCGCCGTCGCTGCGGAGTCGGCGCCGGGCGCTGACCAGCAGCCAGGCACCTGCGCCCAGAAAGCCCAAGGTGAGCGCCGCCAAGGCGGGGAGGCGGTAGCCATCCCAGAACAAGAGCAGCACGAGGCCGACGAAGAGCACCAGGCCCACACCCAGCACGAAAAGGCCCGCCAACGCCATCACCAGCCCTTGAACGAGGCGCAGTTTCTGCTCCTCGAGTTCATTGGACAGGATTGCGAGCCGCGTCTCGGCCAGCGCCAGGCCGGACATCAGCAGGCCGCGCAGCGAAGACAGCAGGCCCGCGCTGAGCGGGCCGGCTTGCTCGCTCACCGGCGCCCCATCAGCAAGCCAGCAATCAGGCCGACGCCAGCGGCAATGCCAACCGCTGTCCAGGGGCGGTCGTGCACGAAATGGTCGGTGGCCTTGGCGGCATCGCGCGCCTGATGCACGGCGGCGGATTGCAGATGGCTGAGCTCGTCTTTGGCCTTGGCCATGCGCTCCTCCATGCGTGCGCGCAGGTCGGCCACTTTGTCGCCAGCCTGGCTGGCAGTGAGCTGGAGAAGTTCTTCAGCGTCGGCGATGACGACCCGCAGGTCGGCCATCAGCTTGTCGCGCGAAACGGATGGGGTTGAGTTCATGTCGGCTCCTGTCAGACAGTGGCCCGGGATGGGACCTTTGACTGAAATCAGGATACGACAGGACCTGCGCCTGACGGCTTGACCTGCGTCAAGGGTGAAGGACGTGCCAAAGGCCGTGATCCTGTTGGCGCGGGCGGGTTGGCATCAACCAAGATCTCAATTCACACGCCGCTGCAGAAAATCTAGCACGCGGGTGTTGAACACCGCCGGCTGGTCGCGACTCACGCCGTGGCCGGCGCCGGGCACCCGCAGCACCTCCGCCTGGGGCATCGCCGGGCAGAGGTTATCGAAGATGGCGCGGTGCACCGGCTGCGTATCGACACCCGACATGAGCAAAACCGGCATGGACAGGGTCGCCAGGCGAGCGGGCTCGATCCAGGGGAACTCGTCGGTGGACAGGGCGAGCATCTTCATCGCCCGAATGTTCTGCAGGCGCCGCCGCAGCGCTTCACCGCCGTTGTTGGTCGATGCACCGCCATTGATGCCGCCGGTCATTATCTGCACGGCGCGCTCGTCCTCCCCCCGCCGAAACGCGGCGTTGGCCGGCTCGATGATGCGCAGGCGGAATTCCTCGGCCACTTGCTGTCCCGCATCGGTGAGATGGGCGTAACGCATCATCGGCGGCTCGACCGCCACGACCGCCTCGACCCGGCCTGGATCGGCCAGGGCCAGGGCCAGGGCGGTGAAGCCGCCGTAGGAGCTGCCCACCAGGGTCACGCGGTCCCAGCCCAGCGCGTCCAGCAGCAGGCGCAGGTCTTCGGCCTCGTCAATCGCCGAGTGGTGGGGCGAGGCCATCTCGTTGAGATTGGGGAAGCTGTAGCGGCGGCTATACGAGAGGCAGGTGTAGTGGGCGCTGAAGTCGTGCCACTGCGGCTCCCACGAACGCCAGTCGCCCATGGCACCGTGAATCAAGACCAGACGCGGGCCCTCGCCACCGAACACACCATGAAGCTCGACGCCATTGGAAAGGCGAAAGGCTTGGGGGGCCAGGTCGGGAAGGGGCGTTGGGGCAAGGGCTGCACTCATCTTTGGCGACCTTACTGGTCGGCCTTGATGCCGGCGTCGCGGATCACCTTGCCTAGGCGCTCGCTTTCCTTGCGCAAAAAGGTCGCGAGGCCCGCGCTGTCGGCGGTGGCCAGCGACTCGGGTGCGGCCATAGCCAGCTCCTGCAGTTTGCTCTGCACCGCCGGCGTCCGGCGTGCCTTGGCCCAAGCACCGGCCAACGCGTCCACCACCGGCTTGGGCGTGCCAGGGGGCGCGAACATGATGATCCAGCCCAGATATTCGAAGCCGGGCAAACCCGATTCGGCGACCGTGGGCACATCGGCCATGGAGGACACGCGGGTGGGCGTGGTCACGGCGAGCAGCTTGAGCTTGCCAGCTTTGACGTTGGCCATGGCCACGTTGGGTGCGGTAAACATCACCTGGATCTGGCCACCGAGCAAATCGCCCATGGCCTGACCGTCCCCCTTGTAGGGGATGTGGGTCATTTTGCCGCCGCCCATAGAGGTGAACAGCTCGGTGCACAGGTGACCGGAGGAGCCGTTGCCGCCCGAGCCGTAAGTCAGCGTGCCAGGCTTGGCCTTAGCCAGTGCCAGCAGATCCTTGACATTGTTGGCGGGCACCGACGGGTGAACCACCAGCACGAAAGCGCCGGCGCCAGGCATGGCGACCGGCACCAACGCGGCCGGGTCGTAGGGCAGCTTGGTCATGAGGTGCGGCTGCACCGCTATCGGGCCCGGGCCGGAGGACAGCAAGGTGTAGCCGTCGGCAGGCGCCTTGGCCGCCGCTTCGGTAGCGAGCATGTTGCTCGCACCAGGCTTGTTCTCGATGACCATGCTGCCGCCCAGTCCGTTGTTGGTGACGGCTTCGGCAAAGATGCGTGCAATGAAGTCGGAAGGTCCCCCAGGGACAGCGCCGACCAGAATCTTGACCGGGCGGCTGGGGTAGGCCTGTGCCTGAACAGACAGCGGTGAGAGACCGGCGCCGCAGGCGGCGGCGGAAGCAGCCAAGGCCAACAGGTGGCGGCGCTGCAAGGGCAGGGCATGACGCATGGCATGTCTCCAGTGTTGTTTTCGGTGCTGCGATTGTGGTCAGGCCGGGGCTAGGGGCCCCATAGAATCGAGGCCCGAGCTATAAACGTTGTTAATAGATGCCCCGCGCTGCGCCGCCCGTCTCCGCCACCGTGTTGTCCAACCGGCTGATGGCCCGTGCGCGCTTTCGCCACCTGCAGGCGCTTGTGCGCCTGTGCGAGCTAGGCAGCCTGCAGCGCACCGCATCGGCGATGGGTATCACCCAGCCGGCAGTGACCCACCTGCTGGCCGACCTCGAGAGCCTGCTGGAGACGACACTGTTCCAGCGTCATGCGCGGGGAGTTCGGGCCACGCCGGCCGGCGCAGACCTGCTGCCGATCGCGCAGCAACTGCTGCAAGGCCTGCAAGCGGGCGCCGAGGCGGTGGCGGCGCGCCACAGCGGTGGCGCGGGCCTGGTGCGGCTGGCGGCCTCGTCGGCGGCGGTACTCGGCCTGCTAGTTAACGCGTTGCCGGCCTTTCAGCGCCGATACCCGTACATACAAGTGCAGCTGCGCGAGGCCGAGATCGACGGCCTACTGGCCAGCGTGTCACGCGGCGAGGTGGACATGGTGGCCTGTCGGCAGCCAGCGGTGGTACCTCAGGGCTGGGGCTTTAGCGCGCTGGTGGAGGACGAGTTCGCCGTGATTTGCGCGCCCGACCATCCACTGACCCGCAGGCGCAAGCTGCAATGGGCCGACCTGGCGTGCCAAACCTGGCTGCCGTCGCCCGCTGGCAGCCTGGCGCGCAGCCGATACGACGCCCTGGTTGAGGCCCGCTTCGACGAGGCGCCGCCCAGCGCTCAGGTGATTACGCGCAACCCCGCGCTCACTACCGCTTTGCTGCGGGACCAGCCGGCATTAGCGCTCGTGCCAACTGGTTCGGTGCGGCCGCAACTCGATGCCGGCCAAGTGGTAAGCCTTCAGTTGCCCGAGCGTCTGCCACTCGACCCGATCGGGGTGCTGGTGCCACAACAGGGCATGGGGCAGGCGACCCGGGAACTGGCGGAGTTCCTGCAGGGGCTCCACGCGCAGGGCTGAGGCGGACAGGCGGCAGTTAGAATCACGAGTCTTCCTACCCCTCGCGGGGAACCCTCAGAGAGGAGAGCGCCATGTCCAACCCCACCGATCAGCACGCCAGCGAGACTCCCCACGACCCGATCGAGGACCTCGTGCACAGCATTCCCATCGTCCTGCCAGTGGCCGGCGGGGTGCTGATATTCCTGCTGGCGTTCATCGCCATTTCCATGGCCTGAACCTGTTTTTTCCCGGCCGCAGGGCCCGCGTTCGCTCAGGCGGCGCGGGCCTTTTTCATTTCTGGCGCGCCAGATGAATCCTTTGGGCGTCAATTCGGAGCGGAAGAGCCGGCAACGCATAACGTCATGCAAGTTTTGCATGGAATCGGTGTGTAACCCGGGGCCGTTTAAGGGGGGCCTCCCTACAATTCTTCGCCACTGAGAAGCTTTTCCGCGCGGCCACGCCAGATTTCCCAAGGGATCCGATCCCGTCACCCTTGGGAAATTTGGTTTTTAACTTGAGGAGCTCCGATTCATGAACTCTCCCGCGATGCAGGGCCTGGCCCTCCACGCGCCCGTCTGGGTGCGTAACGCAAAGCTGGTGGCCTGGGTGGCTGATATGGCCGCCCTGTGCAAGCCCGACGCCATCCACTGGTGTGACGGCAGCGAAGCCGAATACAACCAGCTGTGCCAGCAGCTGGTCGACGCCGGCACCTTCAAGCGCTTGAACCCGGCCAAGCGCTCCAACTCCTACCTCGCCTGCTCCGACCCGTCAGACGTGGCTCGGGTGGAAGACCGCACCTTTATCTGCTCCGAAAAGAAGGACGAGGCTGGACCGACCAACAACTGGATGGCCCCGGCTGAGATGCGCGCCACCCTGCAGCCGCTGTTCGACGGCTGCATGCGGGGCCGCACGATGTACGTGGTGCCCTTCTCCATGGGGCCGCTGGGTTCGCCCATCGCTCACATTGGCGTGGAGCTCTCTGACAGCGCCTATGTGGCGGTCAACATGAAAATGATGACCCGCATGGGCAAGGCCGTTTATGACGTGCTGGGCGTGGACGGCGAGTTCGTGCCCTGCGTGCACACCGTCGGCGCGCCGCTGGCCCAGGGTGAGAAAGACAAGACCGCCTGGCCTTGCAACCCGACCACCAAATACATCGTTCACTACCCCGCCACGCGCGAGATTTGGTCTTATGGCTCGGGCTACGGCGGCAACGCGCTGCTGGGCAAGAAGTGCTTTGCGCTGCGCATCGCTTCGAACATGGGACGTGCGGCCGCGCAAGGACCCTCCGGTAGCCTGGGCTGGCTGGCCGAGCACATGCTGATCCTGGGCGTGACCAACCCCCAGGGCAAGAAATACCACGTGGCCGCCGCTTTCCCCTCGGCCTGCGGCAAGACCAACTTCGCGATGCTCATCCCCCCGCAGGGCTTCGACGGATGGAAGGTCACCACCATTGGCGACGACATCGCTTGGATCAAGCCAGGGCAGGACGGTCGCCTGTACGCCATCAACCCGGAAGCGGGTTACTTTGGTGTCGCCCCCGGCACCAACACGCTGACCAACCCGAACTGCATGGCCAGCCTGAACAAGGATGTCATCTTCACCAACGTCGCGCTGACCGACGACGGCGACGTGTGGTGGGAGGGCATGAGCGAAGCCCCCGCACATGCCATCGACTGGCAGGGCAAGGACTGGACGCCGGCGATCGCCAAGGAAACCGGCGCCAAGGCTGCCCACCCCAACGCCCGCTTCACCGTCGCGGCGACCAACAACCCGGCGCTGGACGCGGCCTGGGACGACCCGGCGGGCGTGGCCATCGACGCCTTCATCTTCGGCGGCCGCCGCTCCACCACGGTGCCACTGGTGACCGAGGCGCGCAACTGGAACGAGGGCGTGTACATGGCGGCCACCATGGGCTCGGAGACCACGGCCGCGGCCTTCGGTCAGCAGGGCGTGGTGCGCCGCGGCCCCTTCGCGATGCTGCCGTTTGCCGGCTACAACATGTCCGACTACTTCCAGCACTGGCTGGACCTGGGCAAGAAGCTGGCCGCGGCTGGGGCTACGCTGCCGCGCATCTACACCACCAACTGGTTCCGCAAGGGAGAAGACGGCAAGTTCGTCTGGCCCGGCTATGGCGAGAACATGCGCGTGCTCAAGTGGATGATCGACCGCATCGAGGGCCAGGCCCAAGGCAACGAGCATGTGTTCGGCGTGAGCCCGACC
>JAURKV010000116.1 GCA_030831585.1 Ramlibacter sp.
ATGCCTGACCTCCCCCATTCCTCCCGTCACCTGCGCGGCACTTGCCAACGTGGCACCTGGGCTGCTGCTACTGCTGCCGCCGCCGTGCTGGCCCTCGCAGCTTGCGCCGGGCCCGCCGTGGAGCGCGAGGAGGCCCCGGCCCTGCTGCTAGGGGAGCAGCATGACGCACCTTTGCACCAGCAGGAACATGCGCGCGTGGTGGGCGATCTGGCCGCCCGCGGGCGGCTGGCAGGCCTGGCGCTGGAGATGGCCGAACAGGGCGCTGGCACCACGAACCTGCCGCCCTCGGCCACCGAGGCTACAGTCCGAACGGCGCTGCGCTGGGACGAGGCGGGCTGGCCCTGGGCGCCCTATGCGCCGGCGGTCATGGCGGCGGTGCGGGCCGGCGTGCCGGTGGCCGGGGCCAACCTGCCCCGCGCAAAGATGCGCGCGGCAATGGCCGACGCCAGCCTCGACGGTCTGCTCCCGGCCGAGGCCTTGGCCCGCCAGCGGGAGGCCATGCGAGACGGCCACTGCGGCCTGCTGCCCGAATCACAGCTGGGCCCGATGGCCCGCATTCAGGTGGCGCGCGACCGGGCCATGGCGCAGACGGTGGCCGCACTCGCGCAGCAGGCCGCGACAGGGCAGCGGGTAGTCCTGCTGGCCGGGGCCGCGCATGTGGACGCCAGCTTGGGCGTGCCGCGCCATTTGCCGGCGACCCTAGGGTTCCAGACGAAGACCTGGCCGGCGCAGCCGCCAAAGCGGGACTACTGCGAAGACCTGCGGCGTTCCATGGCGCCTGCGGCAGGCGCCGGCAAACCTGCGGCCGGGGCGTCCGCGCCTGTCGGCACAACGCCTACGGGCCGCTAGGCGCCACCCGGGGGCCGTGAGAGCCAGCCCATCGCCCCAAGGTCCGGCGCTGGGGCCAGAACCACCCCGTGGTTTCAGGCGTGGCGCCGAATCGCGTCGGCCAGGGTGTTGACCATCCGGTCGATGTGCTCGCGCTCGACGATGAAGGGGGGCGCAATCACGAGCACGTCACCCGCCGGTCGGACCAGGGTGCCCTGCTTGAAGCAGTCCAGGAAGATGTCATAAGCCCGCTTGCCGGGCAGGCCGGCAATAGGCGCAAATTCGACGGCCGCCGCACAGCCCAGGCTGCGGATGCCGATGACGTTGGGCAAGCCCTTGAAGGTGCTGTGGAAGGCGTCACCCAGAACCTTGCCCATTTCGCCAGCGCGCGCGAACAGCTGCTCGCGCTGAAACAACTCCAGGGTGGCAATGGCCGCGGCGCAGGCCACCGGGTGGCCAGAGTAGGTGTAGCCGTGGAAGAACTCGACCACGTGCTCTGGCGCGTCGGTCTTCATCATCTGGTCGTAGAGCTTGTCCCGGCAGATCACGCCGCCGAGCGGGATGACGCCGTTGGTCACGCACTTGGCGAAGTTGAGCATGTCGGGGACCACGCCGTACCAGTCGGCGCCGAAGTTGGTGCCCATGCGGCCAAAGCCGGTGATCACCTCGTCGAAGATGAGCAAAATGCCGTGCTTGTCGCAGATCTCGCGCAGGCGCTTCAGGTAGCCCTTGGGTGGGATGTACCAGCCCGAACTGCCAGCGATCGGCTCGACGATGACCGCCGCCACATTGCTCGGGTCGTGCAGGGGCAAGATGCGCTGCTCGAGCTCGAGCAAGGGGTCTTCGGCCCACACCGGCTCTTCGTTGTGGATGTAGGCGTGGTTGACCGGGTCATGGATGAAGCGCATGTGGTCCACCCGCGGCAGCAACGCGGTACCGTATACCTTGCGGTTGGCCGGAATGCCACCCACGCTCATGCCGCCGAAACCCACGCCGTGGTAGCCGCGCTCGCGGCCGATGAAGACATTCCGATGGCCCTCACCGCGCGCGCGGTGGTAGGCCAGCGCCACCTTCATCGAGGTGTCGGCGGCCTCGGAGCCGGAGTTGCAAAACAGCACCTTGTTCAGGTCGCCCGGGGCCATGTCGGCAATCATCTGCGCTGCCCGGAAGGCCTTGTCGTTGGAGACCTGGAACGCGGTGCTGTAGTCCAGCGTGTCCAGTTGCTGCTTAATGGCCTCGTTGATCGGCTTGCGGTTGTGACCGGCGCCGACGCACCACAGGCTGGAGATGCCATCGATGACCTGGCGCCCGTCAGGGGTGGTGAAGTGCATGCCGTCGGCGGCGACGAAGACCCGGGGGTCCTTGAGGAAGTGGCGGTTGGGGGTGAAGGGCAACCATTGGTTGTCCATCTGAAAGTCGATCAGGGCCATGTCGTGCTCCCAGTAATAACAATCGGAGGGAGGGGCATTGTGGCATTGCCGTTCGGGCCCGCAGGCCGACCCGCCCGGCCCCCTCACCCGGGAGGGGCCGGCCAGCCTGCGACAATCGACCGGCTATGAGTCATGCCTACATCCTCACTCTGTCCTGCCCGGACCGCCCGGGCATCGTCCACGCCGTCTCCGGCTTCCTGCTGGAACGCGGAGGCAACATCGAAGAAGCGGCCCAGTACAACGACCCCGACACCGGCCTGTTTTTCATGCGGGTGCAGTTCGCCTGCGCGCTGGGTCTGGCCGAACTTCAGCAGGCGCTGGCGGGTCTCGGGACCGGCTTTGGCATGCGCTGGAAGCTCCATCCCCGCGATCAGGCCATGCGCACCGTACTCATGGTGAGCAAGGAGGGCCATTGCCTCAATGATTTGCTTTTCCGCTGGAAAAGCGGACTGCTGCCTTTGGATATCCGGGCCATCGTCTCCAACCACCGCGAGTTCTACCAACTGGCGGCCAGCTACAACGTGCCCTTCCACCACATCCCGGTGACGGCCACGACCAAGGCCCAGGCTGAGGCCAAGCAGCTGGAGGTCATTGAAGCTGAGGGTGCTGATCTGGTGGTACTGGCACGCTACATGCAGATCCTGTCGAACGAGTTGTGCCAAAAGCTGGCGGGGCGGGCGATCAACATCCACCACAGCTTCCTCCCCAGCTTCAAGGGCGCCAAGCCCTACTACCAGGCGCATGACCGGGGGGTCAAACTGATCGGCGCTACCGCCCACTACGTCACGGCCGACCTCGATGAGGGCCCCATCATCGAGCAGGACGTGGCCCGGGTCGATCACAGCAAGACGGTGGAAGACCTCACCGCCATCGGCCGCGACACCGAAAGCCTGGTGCTGGCGCGCGCGGTCAAGTGGCACAGCGAGCACCGGGTGCTCCAAAACGGCCACAAAACGGTCATCTTCAAATAGTTGCTCCCCGCCCCGGCTGCCGGGCGAAATCGCTTCTGAGCGGGTCCGATATCGGCCGGTTCGAAATCGACAATTTGGGCGCTCGGTCAGGCCATGCTGCGCCCGCCGCCTGCACCAGCGCCGAAAGACCTAAACTGCGCCCATGAACGCTCCGGCCCCCACCCAATTGCTGCGCCGCGCCGAACGCCAGCAGGCCCTGGTCGACTGCCTCACGCCCCTGCTGCCGGCAGGCGGACTGCTGTGGACCCCTGAAGACACCACGCCCTACGAATGCGACGGCCTCACCGCCTACCGCCAGCGGCCGCTGGCGGTGGCCCTGCCCGAGACCGAGGCCCAGGTGCAGGCGGTGCTGCGGGCCTGCCACGCGCTGCAGGTTCCGGTGGTGGCACGCGGCGCCGGCACCGGCCTGTCGGGTGGGGCGATGCCGCATGCCGAGGGCCTGACGCTCTCGCTGGCGCGCTTCAACCGCATTCTGTCCATTGACCCGGTGAGCCGCACCGCCCGGGTGCAATGCGGCGTGCGCAACCTCGCCATCAGCGAGGCGGCGGCGCCGGTGGGCCTGTACTACGCGCCTGACCCCTCCAGCCAAATCGCCTGCACCATCGGCGGCAACGTGGCCGAGAACTCTGGCGGCGTGCACTGCCTCAAGTACGGCCTCACCTTGCACAACGTACTCAAGGTGCGCGGCTTCACCGTAGAGGGTGAGCCGATCGAGTTCGGCGCCGAAGCCCTGGACGCACCCGGCTATGACCTGCTGGCGGTGGTGGTGGGCAGCGAGGGCATGCTGGCGGTCACCACCGAGGTCACCGTCAAGCTGGTGCCCAAGCCGCAGCTGGCGCGCTGCATCATGGCCAGCTTCGACGATGTGCGAAAGGCCGGCGACGCGGTGGCGGCAGTGATCGCCGCTGGGATCATCCCCGCCGGGCTGGAGATGATGGACAAGCCCATGACCGCCGCGGTCGAGAACTTCGTCCACGCCGGCTACGACCTCAGCGCGGAGGCCATCTTGCTGTGCGAGAGCGATGGCACCGCCGAAGAAGTCGAAGAAGAAATCGCCCGCATGTCCGAGGTGCTGCGCAGCGCCGGCGCCACCGCCATCGCGGTCAGCCGCGACGAGGCCGAGCGCCTGCGTTTCTGGAGCGGCCGCAAGAACGCCTTTCCCGCTTCGGGCCGCATGAGCCCAGACTACATGTGCATGGACTCCACCATCCCGCGCAAGCGCCTGGCGGACATCTTGCTGGCCATCGCCGAGATGGAAAAGAAATACGGCCTGCGCTGCGCCAACGTTTTCCACGCGGGCGACGGCAACCTGCACCCGCTGATCCTGTTCGACGCCAATGATCCCGACCAGCTCCATCGCTGCGAGCTGTTTGGCGCCGACATCCTCGAGACCAGCGTCGCCATGGGCGGCACTGTCACCGGCGAGCACGGCGTGGGCGTGGAGAAACTCAACTCCATGTGCGTGCAGTTCTCGCCCGAGGAGCGCGAGCAGATGCTGGGGGTGAAGCGGGCCTTCGACGGCCTGGGGCTGCTCAATCCGGGCAAGGTCATCCCCACCCTGAACCGCTGCGCCGAGTACGGAAAGATGCTGGTACGCGGTGGGCAGATCGCGCACCCGGACTTGCCGCGGTTCTGAGAGCCTCGGCGAGGCCTCAGGGGCAGTCCAGCAGTTCTTCCTCGTAGCCCACCACGCCGGCTGCGGCGCCACTATCCTGTTCGTCCTTTTGCGGGTCCAGCGGCGGCTGCAAACCCTGGAGCACCTGCGGGTCGGTGCTCCCCTGCGTGGGTAGCAGGGCCTCCAGCGAGCCCCAGCGCAAACGGACGCCGGTGAAGGCGCTCGATGCGGCGGCGCTCGCGGTCTGCAGTGCGGGCAGCAGCAAGCCGGGCAAGGTGGGGCCATCGATCAGGCGGTAGGTCCCGCCGCCGGGACGCCCCGCGCCGGGGAGCAAGTCCAGCACCAACGTACTGGCGCCTGCGAAATTGGCCCTGTCACTGCCCGTCAGCTGGATCTGGTCATAGCCGCTGCCCCCCAGGGCCATGCGTAACTCAGCGCCGTCCGCCACGGTGAAGAGCCCCGAAATGGCAAGGCGGCCGGCCGCCGCGACGCCGTTGGCCACCGGTCCCGACAGGCGCAGGCTTGCGCCCGTGGCCAAGGTGGCGTTGCCGGTCATGAAGGCGCCTTGCGAGCCCCAGAGCCAGGTCGCGCCCGACATCGTCACCGAGGGCGCGGTGAGCTCCAGGCGGCCTTGTTTCGCCAGCAGTTCGGCACCTTGCAGGTCAATCACCGAGCCGGGACCGACTGCGCTGAGCGTGATGCCGGCCGCGGTGATGGGCGCCTGAATGCGAAGCGTGGCGGCCGTAGGGTCGCTTGGCATGGCCAGGCCATTGGCTTTCAAGCTGACCGTACCCGTGCCGCTGGCCGTGATCGGTGCGGTGACCGAGAGCTCGGTGCCTGCTTCGAGCGAGAGGTTGGTGTCCTGGGGCAGCAGCATGGGTGAGGCCAAGGTGATGGCGCCCCGCGACTGGAGCCGGTAGCCCGTGGTGGCGGCCAAGCCGGCCACGGCGATTTGGGTGGCGCTACTCGTCGGGTCCAGCTCGCTGCCGGCAGGCAGCAGCTCGATATTGCCCGTGTTGATGAACAGCTCGCCCATGCGCCCGAGCGGCGCGCGCGTGTCGACCGCTGAAGTAAAGCCCAGCGGGCCAGCACTGCCGACTTCCACCTGCCCGCCGTCGCCACCGCTTGCGCCCCCCCGGGCGCTGATGGCACCGGCGCTGCTCGTGTTCGCCCCGGACCAGACGACGACCTGGCCGCCCGCGCCCTGCCCGGTGGCGTCGGCGCGGATCGTGGCCCCGGCCGCGAAGTCCGTCGTGTCGGCCGTGGGGACTGTGAGCGCGTCCTCAGTCTGCTGGACGGCGCGCGCCGCCAGAAAGTCGCCCCCCACCCGCACCTGCCCGCCGCCCAGTTGCCCGCTGGCATCGAGCAGGGCGGTGGACTCCAGCACCACCTGCGGGCCGAAGACGTCGATGCCGCCCCCCCGGGCCCCAGCCCCGGCGCGAGCGATCACCGTGCCAGACACGCGCGTTTCATTGAAGGCGCGTAGCACGACCCGGCCGCCCTCCTGCGCCACCTCCTGCGCCTCGATCCGTCCGCGGTGAGTCACATTGCCGCCGACCAGAAACACGTCGCCATGGCGGGCAATGATGCTGCCCTGCACCGACACGTCGGCGGCAGTGGCGGTGGCGGAATCCAGGGCACGCGAGCGAAGCAGGGCTCCCTGCCGGCCGGCGATCAGGTCGGCATCCAGGGCATCGATGGTGCTGGCGGTGAAGCCGGCCGTGTCGACCACCGCATTAGCACCCACGGTGATGCCGGCGGGGTTGACCAAGACCAGCCGGCCGTTGGAGCTGAGGGAGCCCATCAAGTCACTGGTCTGAGCGCCAGACACCCGGTTGATGGAGACACTGGCAGTATTGGGCTGCTCAAAACGGACGGAGTGACCCGCCGCAATAGAGAAGCTCTGCCAGTTGAGCGAGGAGTAGCCGGAGGTGCCAGCCGTCGTGCCGTTGGTCGTGGTGACCACCAGGGTGTTGCCCTGCTGCTGCAGCTGCAGAGTGGCCGACCCGACTTGTGCACCCGAGAACACCGGCAGGGTTTGAGCCGCCAGGCCGCCCACCCCAAGGCAAGGCGCCAGGCCTACTGAGGCGGCAAGGGCCAAGGCCAGAGGCGTGGGGCGCGCCGGATACCTCTCCCGAGGTGGGGTGTCCGGTGCACCCTGGAGGGTTCCCCGAACAGTTGGAGCCGAAAAAAGCATGGCTGACCTTCCTGCCCAGTGCCTGGGCGACCGATGAAATAACTACTTTCGATTTGCATCGAAAGTAGCACATCGGTAATCGCTCAGCAATCCGTTCGGGTCGGGATTTAAGTCGGGATGGAGGGCTCGCGTCCAGGCTCGGTGGACGGGAACTGGTCGAGCGCCAGGCACAGATCGGCCCAGGCCTTGGCCTTGTCAGGCAGGTTGCGCAGCAGGTAGGCCGGGTGGTAGGTCACGACCACCGGCACGCCCTCGTACTGGTGCAGGCGGCCCCGCAACTTGCCGATCGGCTCCTGGGTCGCCAGCAGGGACTGGACCGCAAAGCGGCCCATGGCCAGGATGATGCGAGGCTTCACCAGTGCGATCTGGCGGCGGAGGAAGGGCTCACATTGGGCCACCTCGGACGGCTCTGGATTGCGGTTACCCGGTGGCCGGCACTTGATGACATTGGCGATGTAGACCCGGTGCCCGCGGTCCAGACCGACGGCCTGTAGCATGCTGTCCAGAAGCTGCCCGGCGTTGCCGACAAAGGGCTCGCCACGCAGGTCTTCCTGCTCGCCAGGGGCCTCGCCCACGATCATCCAGTCGGCCTGCCGGTCGCCCACGCCGAACACCGTCTGGCGCCGGCCCTGGCACAGACCGCAGGCCTGGCAGCCGGAGACGGCCTGCTCCAGGCCGTCCCACTCCAGCGCCTCGATGCCCGACGGCGGCGGGCCTAGGGCCAGGGCCGCGGGTGGGGACGCTGGCGACCGACCGCTTGGGGCGGACGGACGGGTCATCGGCGGGGTGAGTGAAGTCGCCGTAGTTGGCGCTGCGCCCGAGTGGACCACTTGGGTCGACGCAGAGGATGCGGGGGATGCAGCAGCCGCCGCAGACCGGCCGGGGGCACCCGAAGCGACAGATGTGCCGGTGGCGGCCGGAGCGGCAGATGTACCGGTGGCGGCCGGAGCGGCCGCGGGCAGCGGCTCGAACAGGCGGATGCCCATTTCGGCGAGCATCGCGCGTTGGCGGTCGTCGAGCGAAAGCGTCATGCGCGCATTGTCGCCGGGCGCGGGCGGACGGGCGGCTGGGCCCAGGGGGCCGTGAGGGGCTTGCGAGAAAACCGGGTCACAGATGCCGAGTCACAGCGGCCGACTCATCACGATGGCGTCTTCGCGCGGCCCGGGTCCGGCAGGGTAGTAGCCCTTGCGCAGGCCCACCCGGCGAAAGCCCTGGCGCTGGTAGAGGCGCTGCGCGCCTTCGTTGCTGGCGCGCACCTCCAGCCACAGCCACTGGGCGCCCTGGGCCATCGACCAGGCCGCCAGCGACTCCAGCAGGCAGGCGCCCAGGCCCTGCCCCTGGCAATCGGGGGCGACAGTGATGTTGAGAAGGTGCACCTCGTCGACCCCCTTCATCGCCATGTAGTACCCCAGCAGGCGCTCGCTGGTGCGCAGCAAGCGCCCCTCGTAGCCGGCGCGCAGGGAGTCGGCGAAGTTGCCGCGGGTCCAGGGGTAGGCGTAGGCGGCCTGCTCGATGGCCATCACCGCGTCCAGGGCGTCGGCCGTCATGGGTGCGAACTCCGCCCGGTAGTTCTGCAAGGGGGCGTCGGCGTCGGGCACGGCGCTCATCGCGGACCCCCGGTGGGATGGACGAAGCTTGGGGCGTCGGGCTTGCGCCCGGCGGTGGCGCCCAGACCGGCCGCGTCTTGGCCAGAAGCAGACGAAGCTGTAGATGGGGTCACGGGCGCGGGCACAGCTGTAGCTGTATCCACCGCAGCCTTCCGGGCCTCACGCTCCGCGGTGGTCTGGGCTACCTTGTCGCGCACATAAAGCGGCAGCGCCTGGTCTGCGGGCTGGGCCTGGCCGGCGGCCAACAGGACGGGTGCCAGCCGCAGCAGGGCATCAGCCGTGGGGTGGGCCAGCAGCGCCGGGGCAGGTAGCCGCCCGGCGTAGGCCGCCTGCACATTGCCCGCCAGCACGAAGCCTGGCGGCAGCACCAGCGCCTCGGGCGCACCGAGGCTGACCTCGCCCTGCGCGAGCCAAAGGCCTTGCTCGAAGCGGTAGGCGCAGGCGTAGACCTCGCCCATGCGGGCATCGAGGGCGGCCAGCACCGCGGTACAACCATACCGCTGGCGGGCGTCCTCGGCCAGGGCCATGAGGGTGTCGACCGGCAGCACCGGCAGGTTCGCGCCCAGGGCCAGGCCCTGGGCCACAGCGCAGGCGGTGCGCAGCCCGGTGAAAGAGCCGGGCCCGCGTCCAAAAGCGATGGCGCTCAGGTCGGACAGCCCCAGGCCGGCCTGCGCCAACACCGCCTGCACCGAGGGGATGAGGGTGGCCGAGGCCTCGCGACCGCCCTCGGACGCGTGCAGCGCCATACGCGCCTGGCCACCGGCCATCCAGGCCAGGCCTACGAACAGCGTTTCGGTGCTGGTGTCAAAAGCGAGCAGATTCACGGTGGCGCGATTATCCCGCCCCGATAATTTGCCCATGCCTGTGCGCCCCGTCCACACCGCCCTGCCTCAAACGCTGCCGCGCGCCCAGACCTCACAGCGAGCAGGACTCCGGGCGATAGTCCATCCGGCAATGCGCACAATTCCCCGGGGGCTCCTCCCAGGAATTTCCCGCGCACTGGCCATCGCCACGGTGCTGGCCGGTCAGGCCGCCCTGGCGCAACCAGTGGCCACTGCCCAGCCCACAACCCAGGCCACTGCGCAACCCACCACACAGCCCATTCCCCAGCCCCAGACCCTGCCCGCCGAAATCGATGCCGCACTGGTCCGCGCCCGCCTGCCGCGCGAAGCTGTCACGCTGGTGGTCGCCGACGCGCAGGGCAAAGAGCCGCCACGGCTCTGGCACCGGGCACAGGTACAGGTCAATCCAGCCTCGATCGCCAAGTTGGCGACGACCTTTGCCGCACTCGAGTTGCTCGGACCGGCCTGGACCTGGACCACGCCAGTGCTGGTTGATGGCCCCATCCGCGACGGGGTGCTACAGGGCAACCTGTACATCAAGGGCCAGGGCGACCCGCGCCTGGTGGTCGAGCGCCTGTGGCAACTGCTGCGACGTGTGCAGGGCCTGGGCGTGCGGCGCATCAGCGGCGACATCGTGCTCGATCGCAGCGCCTTCCAGCTGGGGCCGCAGGATCCAGCCGCCTTCGACGGCGAGCCACTCAAGGCCTACAACGCGCAGCCCGACGCGCTGCTGGTGAACTACCGGGCCATCGTGCTGCACGTCACCCCGCTGATCGCGGGTCAGGTCGCGGCAGTGCAGATGGAGCCCGCCCTGACCGGTGTCGAGGTGCCGGCCACCGTACCCCTGTCAGCCGCGCCCTGCGGCGACTGGCGCACCGGCCTGCGCGCCGACTTCAGCCAAGCGGCCCGTATCCGACTGGACGGCACCTACCCCGCCGCCTGCGGGCCGCGCGCCTGGCCACTGGCGGCGCCCGACCCCGCCAGCCAGGCCGCGCGCGCGGTGGAGGCGCTGTGGCGAGAGGGAGGCGGACAGCTGGGGGGGCAGGTGCGCGAGGGCCTCGCGCCGTCCGGCCTGGCGCCGGTGATCAGCCTGGAGTCGCCCGCACTGGCCGAAGTGGTGCGCGACATCAACAAGTTCAGCAACAACGTAATGGCGCAGCAACTCTTTCTCACGCTCGGCCTGCAGCAAAAAGGCAGCGGCACGCTGGCGGGCTCGCGCGAGGTGCTGCGCCAGTGGTGGCGCGATCGTTTGAGGGAAGAGCCACCGCAGTTTGACAACGGCTCCGGCCTGTCACGCCAAGAGCGGATCAGCGCCGCCCAACTCACCCGCTTGCTGCAGTACGCGTGGGCCTCGCCGCTGATGCCCGAGTTCATGGCCTCGCTGCCGGTTGCGGGTGTCGACGGCACCGCCCGACGCGCTGCAGCCAGCCCCGGCGCCGCCGGTCTGGCGCACCTGAAAACCGGTAGCCTGCGAGATGTGGCGGGGGTGGCGGGCTATGTGCACGCGGCCGACGGCCGGCGCTATGTGCTGGTGGCGATCGCTAACCACCCGGACGCTGGTGCCATCCGGCCAGTGGTAGACGCACTGGTGACCTGGACCGCTCGCCCAGCGGCATCCGCAACCTCAGCACCTTTTCCATCCGTGGCACCACCCTCCCGGCGGCGGGCTCCGTGATCCTGCGTGCCCCGCAGGGTTACCAGCGTGAGCGCAGCTTGCTGTAGGCGTACTCGCCGAGCAGACGGTGCGCCAAGGGCGTGGGGTAGACCGGGTCGGCGTAGAGGTATTTGCTGGCGTCGTAGGTTCCCACCAGGTTGCCAGCAGTCGCGTAGTTGCAAAGAGATGAATCCACCTTGTTGGTACCGATGCCGATGCCCACGCCAGCGGCAGTGGGCGTACAGGAAACGATCGACCCGACATAGCTGGAGGAATTGACCAGCGAATTCATCTGGACCCGGGCGTCTACCACCAGCACCTTGTCGCTGAGGTCGCTGACGTTGTAGACCAGCTCGGTATAGAACTCATCGGAAAGCGTTTCCAAGAAGCTCGTGCTGCTCGTAGAACTGGCCCAGGGTGTTTTGCCCATGTTGTAGGGACTCAAGACCATCACGCGCTGGGCACCACTGGTGACCAGCTGGCGGATTTGGGTGGCCAACTCGCGGGCTGCCTGGCGAACATTGGTGAGGGCAGTGGTCTGGGCGGCGGAGGTATTGGCGACCACCGCAACATTGCCCTCGTAAATCAGGTCCGAGGTGCCGGCACTCACGACGACCAGATCGTTGGAGGAGAAGCTGCCCGCCCAAGCGCTGATCTGGCTGGTCACACTGGTGGCCGAGCCGCCGACAGCGTCTGAGGCGGCGGTGATGCGAGCATGCGCCCTGGCCTTCACATTGGCGGCATTCGGGGTGAGGCTGTAGTAGCTAGCCAACTGGCGCACCCAGTTATTGACACTGCCGTCCCCGTTGATCGTGTAGAGGGCCGTGCCGCCCGGCAGCTTCATATCGGCCATGGCGTCACCAAACACGACCACCCGGGTCGGCTGAAAGTCCGATACCACCGAGGACCCGCCGCCGCAGGACGCAAGCACCAGGGCCAAGGCCCCTGCCTGGAGGATGCGGAACGCGCGTTCAAAAGCCATGGGGTTTCTCCAATTGGCGGCAGACACAAATGCGAGAGTTTACCGAGCCTGCGGACGATTTCGCCGGAGGGCTGGCACCCGCCAGGCCAGGCACAGGACAGCCTGCGGGGCACGCCGGCACCAGCCGCCGTGGGTCATCGATCTGCCGCCGCCCGCTGAAGCCGATCGCGCACACCGTCCCAGGTCGCCTCGGCCGGCGGCGCCTCGACCCAGATCAGGCGGGCGCCAGCGGCGTCGAAATCGCGCAGGGCCGCGAACAGCGCACGCGCGGCAGCAGCGGCGTCCTGCGGCATGGCCACCAGGCGCACGCCGCGGGCGCCGACCTTGAGCGAGCCGCGCGCCCAAACGGCGAGGCCCAGGTCGGAGGCGCCGGGCCCGAGCACATCGAGCGCGTCTTGCAGGGCCGGGCCATCCATCAGCCGCAGAGGCGCTTGCGGCGCGTAATGCGAGGCCAGGGTGCCTGAAGCGCGCGGCGCAGCGCCGGGCATTTCCTCGGGCCGCCACAGGCGCTCGCCGCAAGCGGTCTGAATCTGCTCAAAGCCAAGCGCGCCAGGCCTGAGGAGCACCGGCCGGCCCCGTGTGCAGTCAACGATGGCAGACTCGATCCCGACCTCGCAGGCCCCGCCGTCAAGCACCAGCAGGCCGTCGCCAAATTCGTCCCGCACATGGGCGGCCGTGGTCGGACTCACCCGGCCAAAGCGATTCGCACTGGGTGCGGCCAAGCCGGCCACCGGCGGCTCCAGGGCGGCGCAGGCCTGCAGCAGCGCGCGCGCCACCGGGTGCGAAGGGCAGCGCAAGCCCACCGAGTCCTGGCCGCCCGCGGCGGCGCGGGCCACGCCCTCGCGGCGCGGGACGATGACGGTGAGCGGGCCGGGCCAGAAGGCGGTCATCAGCCGGCGCGCCACCGGCGGCAGCTCGCGCGCGAAGGGGGCTGCCGCCTCGGCATCTGCCACATGGACGATGAGGGGATGGTCACTCGGCCGGCCTTTGGCCGCGAAGATGCCTGCCACGGCGGCCTCGCTGCCCGCGTCGGCCGCCAGGCCGTAGACGGTCTCGGTGGGAAACCCCAGCAGGTCGCCGTCAGCCAGGCGGCGTGCAGCCTGGGCAATGGCGTCGGGGCGGTGGCCGTCGAGGATCACGGGGTCGGGTCCGGTGGGTGGGTGAAGGTCGGCTTGGAACCAGTGCGGCGGCGCGGGCGGACGCTGGGAGAACGCAGCTGGCGCAGCTTTCAGAAGCGCTCGATCCCCAGGATGTCACAGGCGTCCAAAGCGGTGCCGCGCAGGCTTTGCGCATCGGGGCCGGTGAGCGTGAGGTGGCCCATCTTGCGGCCCGGGCGCGCCTCGGTTTTGCCATACAGATGCAGGTGGGCGCCGGGCAGGGCCAGCACTGCGGACCAGTTGGGCTCGCGCGTCGCAGAAATGCCCGAGGGAGGGGCCGAGTTGGCGCCGAAATGAACACCCGTTTGGGCGTCCGTGCTGGTACCCGAAGGGAACCACAAATCACCGAGCAAATTGAGCATGATTGCCGGGCTGTGCTGGCGCGGCGGTACCAGGGGCAGGCCCGCCAGGGTGCGCACTTGCAGATCAAACTGCGACAGGTCACTGCCATCCAGGCTCCAATGGCCGCTGTTGTGGGGCCTTGGCGCCATCTCGTTGACCACCAGGGCGCCGCCTTCCAGTACGAAGAACTCGACGCACAGCACGCCCACGTAAGCCAGGCCCTCAGCCACTGCGCGCGTGGCCGCCACCGCCTGGGCGGCCAGGGTCGGATCGACCAGGCCGTCGACCACCTCGGTCACCGCGAGAATGCCGCCGCGGTGCAAATTGCGCTGGACTGGCAGGTTCACCATCTCGCCATCGGCGCCGCGCGCCACCACCACCGAGATCTCGTCGGCCAGCGGCAGCATCTTCTCAAGCACGCAAGGCACGTGGCGCACAGCGTCCCAGGCCCGGGCCAGTTCGGCGCGGGTGGCGACACGGGCCTGGCCCTTGCCGTCATAGCCCAGGCGGGCGGTCTTGAGGATGCCGGGCAGCAAGGCATCGCCCACCGCGGCAAGTTGGTCGGGGGTCTCGATCAGCGCATGGGGCGCGCAGGGCACGCCGCATCGGGTGAAGTGGGCCTTTTCAAGGGCCCGGTCCTGGGCGATGGCCACCGCCTCGCCGCCCGGAGCGACTGGCCGGAGGGCCGCCAACTGGGCCAGGGCCTGAGCCGGCACGTTCTCGAACTCGGTGGTGACGGCGTCGGCCAGGCGGGCCAATTCGGCGAGGGCCGGCGTGTCCAGGTAGTCGGCGTGCAGGTGGTGGTGACTCACCCGCCCGGCAGGGCTGGTGGCGTCCGGGTCCAGCACCGCGGTGAAGTAGCCCAGGCGCTGCGCGGCATGCACGAACATGCGTCCGAGCTGGCCGCCGCCCATCACGCCGAGGGTGGCACCGGGCAACAGGGCGGCACGAGGAGGGTGGCTCATGGGGTGTGGGGGCGGGTGCTTCAGGCGCCCACCGGTGGCAAGGTGGTGGCCGCTGCCGCCTCGGTTTGCCGGCGGCGGAAGTCTTCCAGCCGGGCGCGCAGGGCCGGGTCATGGTTGGCCAATAGGGCAACAGCAAACAGGGCCGCGTTGGCGGCACCGGCGCTGCCGATGGCGAAAGTGGCGACCGGAATGCCCTTGGGCATCTGCACGATGCTGTGAAGAGAGTCGACGCCTTGCAGGTGACGACTGGCCACTGGCACCCCGAGCACGGGCACCGTGGTCTTGGCCGCCAGCATGCCCGGCAGATGGGCGGCACCGCCGGCACCGGCAATGATCGCCTGCAGGCCCCGGCCAGCGGCGGCTTCGGCGTAGGCAAACATCTCGTCGGGCATGCGATGCGCCGAGACGACCTTCGCCTCATGGGGGACGCCAAATTCCTGGAGAATCGACACCGCGTGCTGCAGTGTGTCCCAATCGCTGCCAGACCCCATCACCACGCCAACTTGAACCGAGCTCATGCCTGTTTTCCGTCTCTGTGGAAAAAGGGACTGATTCTAAGACTGCACACGGAAGCGCCCCAATGATTGACGTCACCATCGAAAACTTTGAAACCGAGGTCATTGCCGCCTCCCAGACCGTGCCGGTGCTGGTGGACTTCTGGGCGCCCTGGTGTGGCCCCTGCAAGGTCATCGGGCCCCTGCTGGAAAAGCTCGAGGTGGCCTATGCCGGACGCTTCAAGCTGGTCAAGATCGACTCCGACCAGGAGCAGCAGCTCGCGGGGGCCTTCGGCATCCGCAGCATCCCGACCTGCATCCTGCTCAAGAACGGGCAGCCGGTGGACGGCTTCATGGGGGCTTTGCCCGAGGGGCAGATTCGTGAGTTCCTCGACAAACACCTGCCGCCAGCGGAGCTGGAAGCCGAGGAGGAAGTCGACGAGCTGCCTGTGGCCGAGCCCGGCAGCGCGGACGCGCTCGATGCCCTGCGCCGGGCGGCCGAGTCCAAACCCGAAGACGACGACGCCCGCTTCACCTACGTGCGCGCACTGTGGATGGCCGGGCTCGACGACGAGGCCAAGGTGGCCTTCGCGCCGGCCATCGCCCGGGCGGCCGGGGTGCGCCGCCTCGACTCCCTGCAGCGGGTGTTTGCGGCCAGCGACTTCGCAAGCGGCCAGCCGCCCCTGCCGCAGGCCGTGGCGGCCTGCGACGCGCGCATTGCCGCCAACCGGCGCGACTTCGAGGCCCGCTTCGACCGCGCACGCCTGCTGATGGCTGCGCACCAGTACACCCAGGCACTCGACGAATTGCTCGAGATCCTGATGCGCGACAAGGCCTGGAACGAAGACCTGGCGCGCAAGACCTACATCGCCATCCTCGACCTGATCGAGCCGCCCAAGCCCAAGGTGGCCGAGGGCCAGATTCCGCCGGATGACCCGGTGGTGGCGAGCTACCGCCGGCGCCTGTCGAGCGTGGTGTTGAGCTGAGAGCGTAAAAAGACCCGGGTACCCCTCAGTACCAGAAGGGGTCGCGCTTGTACTGGCCTTCGCGCTGGCTGCGTAACGCCAAAACATGGACGATATCGAGCACTGGGTCGTGCCGGTACAAAGCGAGGTATCCGCCCGTGCCAGCGGTGATGACCAGCTCGCGCAAGCCCACCGTCGCAGGGCGTCCGGCCTGGGGGCGCTCACACAAACCGCTCAATGCCTCCAAGAGAAACTCGATGCGTGCCGTGGCATCTTCGGGCGACCGGGAAAACAGGAAGTCGAAGATCCGCTCGATGTCGCCACGCGCCCGAGGCGAAACGAACAGACGGGTCACGCCCCCGGCAAAAGAGAGGGAGGGAGGCTGCCGAGCCGCTCGGCCAGACGCGAGCGGACCCAGGCTTCGAAGGCACGCCACTCGAGGACCGGCCCACCGGCCTGCAAGGCCGCATCCCGCGCCAGCGCCTCCTCGTAGAACGCGCGCGCATCGATCGCCTCATCGTCTGCCGCGCCACCTGTCGTGACGCCTGTCGTAGCACCCACTTGCCCCAGGGGGGCGCCGACGCTCCCCTCATTGACCTTGAACATGGCATTCCTCCTGAAAGGCGCCATCGAAACCTAAATCTCGCTGGTTGTCAGGTCATCCGTCGCGAAATTTGACAGGGCTGAAAACGCGACAGCGCGACTGGCCATCCTGATCCTCGCAGGAGGTTACCGGGATAGCCGCGCACAAAACTCCAAGGCCAGCGAATTGAAGACATCCGGCTGCTCCCGGTAAACGCTGTGGCCAGCGCCGGGGACACAGACGGCGTCGGCATGTGGCATGAGGCTCCGCGCCCCTCGGTAGATTGAAGCAAAGAGCGGGCGCGTGTCGGCGCCAGAAATCAGGAGCGTCGGATGCTTGATCGCGCGCGTCTGCTCGAGGTCGAGCGGCAAAAACTCCCGCCTGGACAAGGCCAGAGCCTTGATGGCGTCCCCGTTAGAAAAGCGCCGCGCGCGAACCGATTCCGGCAAGCCATCGACTGCGAATTGACCCATCACGCCGCGGGCGTAAATTTGTGCCGCCTCCCCATCATCGCCCCGCGCATACGCTCGGCGCGCAGCCTCGACGACATCCCGCTCGAACGCCTCACGTTGAGATCGCCCCCCGTCCACCAAGTCAGCCCAAGCCATTACCGGCGGCTCGCAAAGCACCAATGCACGCACCAGCGCCGGCTGACGCATCGCCAAGGCCAGCGCGGTGTAAGCGCCGTAGGACGACCCGACCAAAATCGCAGGTGCAGCATCCAGATGCTTCAACAGCGCGGCGAGATCTTCCGCCTCCACCCAAACCGAGTGTTCGGGAGAGGCCGCTCGGTCGTTTTGATTCGGGCGACTGAAGCGCCGGCTGTAGGCAATGGTCCGGTAATGCCGTGCAAACACGGGCATCTGCGCCCCCCAGGACCCCAGGTCACCTGTCAGACCATGAATCAGCACAAGGGGGACGCCGCTGCCTGCCTCACTGTAGTGGAGTTCGACGCCGGCCTCGATTTCGACCCGGCGAGGGTCTGCTACCGAGCCGATCATTGCTCCATCGGCAGGCGCTTGGCTGCTGCGCGGTAACGCGCCGTCTCCGCGGTAACAAAGCGGCTGAACTCCAGTGCCGTACCGGGAGTGGCAGTTTGCTCGCCCGCCTTGGCCCGCGCCGCCCGGTAGACGGGGTCTCTCAACACCGACTGCACGGCGGCGTTGATCTGACCCACCACCGGTGCTGGGATACCCGCCGGCCCGAACAGGCCGATCCAGATGTCCAGCGACACTTGCTTGGTAGCTGCCGTCTCCGCGAATAAGGGGAACTCAGGCGCCTCAGGCGCCCGTTCCTGCGACATCAGGCCGATCATCTTGACCTGCCCTGCGCGGGCGGGGCCCAGGCTATTGAGGAGAGCGGTCACCCCCAGGTCGATCTGGCCGCCTAGCAGGTCCTGCATCACTTGGGCTGCGCCCTTGTAGGGGACCTTGAGCAAATCAATCTGCGCCGCATCTTCCAGCATGGATACAGCCAGCGCTGGCAGTGCCGCCAGCCCGCTCACGCCCACGCTGATCCGGCCAGGCCGCGCCTTGGCCAAAGCAATCAATTGCTCCACGTTCGACGCCGGAAAGCCAGGCCGCGCCACCAAAGACTGTGGCGACGAGGCCAAGTTGGCAACCGGCGCCAGCTCTGACAGGGCGTAGCCTGGATTGGCCTGGACCAGGGTCGCCAGGACCACGCCGCTGTTGGCGACGAGGAGGGTGTGCCCGTCGGGCAGGGCCTTGGCGGCTTTTGCGGAGCCGATGCTCCCGGAGGCGCCGGCGGCGTTGTCGATGACCACGCTCTGTCCGAGCTTTTTGCTCAGCTCTTGACCCAGTGCGCGTGCAATTGCATCGGTCCCGCCGCCAGCTGAGCTGGGAACAATGAGGGTGATGGGCCTCGTCGGGAAACTCTGCCCCCACGCGGGCAAGGTCATCGGCGCCAAGAAGGAGGCGGCGCCGAGAAGGGCGCGACGCCGAGCAGCGGAATAAGGCATGGCAAGGGTCTCCTTTCGAATGCCCGCAGTATCTGGATCAAGGGTATTCAAATCCAATACAAAATCGTGCTCTTCAATCAGGAATCATGATCATGGTGGCTAGCAATGCCGCCGTCTTGCGCACCCGGCTCTCCAGTCGCGCGCGAGTCCGGCAGATCGAAGTCTTCGTCACGGTCGCTGATCTGGGAGGCGCCCACCCGGCCGCCCAGCGGCTAGGAATTAGCCAGCCTGGGGTCACAAAGCACCTGCAGGATCTGGAACGCCTGCTGGAGACGCCGCTGTTCCTGCGGCACGCCAAGGGTATGAAGTTGACCGCAGGAGGCGAGCAGCTGCTGGCCAGCGCACGTGCCATCCTCGCCAACCTCGACGAGGTGGCCGAACGGACGGCCGCTTTAAACGGCGGCGGTCGCAGCATGGTGCGGGTGGTGGCCAGCCAAGGCGCGGTCGCGTCGCTGCTGGCGCAGGCGATCCCGGCCTTCGGTCGCACAAACCCAGGTATCTTCGTGGCGGTCCGCGAGGCAGACCCCTTAGGGCTGACCTCCTTGGTGACGCAGGGAGATGCCGACCTCGCCATCTGCCGCCAACTGGACCAGCCACCGCGCGGATGGGTATTCACCCCGGTGATGCAAGACCGGCTGATCGTGGTTGCGGGGCCCCAGCACCCGCTGGTGGGGAGTCACCGTGCCCTCACCGTCGCGGCACTTGCCAAACAGACCTGGTTGTCCTGGCCTCTGGAATCTCGCGCGCGCAGCGGCTTCGATCAATTGTTCAAGGGCGGCCCGACGCCCGATTTGTGGCCGATGATGACCCGCTCCCCCATCATGCTCTGGAGCATGCTCCGCGCCCATCCTGTGCTGGCACTGCTTCCTGCAAGCTACCTCCACGAATTCCTCCAGTGCGGGCAGTTGGTCCAGATTCCAGCGCGTGTCTCGATGCCGCTGGCACCCCTCGGGATTCTTCAGCCGCAGGGGGCCCCAGCAGCCACCCTACGATTGGCGGACTTTCTGATCAGGCAAGGGACGCTGTAGCTGGCGCCCACCGCCGTTCAACCTCATCCCGTCAAGCGCTCCAGCGCCTCGCGGTACTTGGCTGCCGTCTTGGTGATGACCTCCTGGGGCAGCCGCGGGGCCGGCGGGGTCTTGTCCCAGGGCTTGCCGTTGATGCGCACCTGCTCGAGCCAGTCACGGACGAACTGCTTGTCGTAGCTCGGCGGGTTCTCGCCCCGGCGGAACGCTTCTTCGTAGCCCTCGACCGGCCAGTACCGTGAGGAGTCAGGGGTGAGGACTTCGTCCATCAGCACCAGAGCGCCCTTTTCGTCCAGGCCGAACTCGAACTTGGTGTCGGCAATGATCAGGCCCTTGGTGAGCGCAATGGCCGCCGCCTCTTTGTAAATGGCGATGCTGAGGTCACGGATCTGAGCGGCCAGCGCGGGGCCGATCATTTCGACGGTGCGCTCGAAGGTGATGTTCTCGTCGTGCTCGCCCACCGCCGCCTTGGCCGCAGGCGTGTAAATCGGCTCGGGTAACTTGGCGGCATTGGTCAGGCCCGGGGGCAGATGCACGCCGCACACGCTCTGGTTGTCCTGATATTCCTTCCAACCACTACCCGCCAAGTAGCCGCGTACCACCGCCTCCACCGGGATGGGCTTGAGGCGCTTGACCAGCATGGAGCGGCCCAGCACCTGGCCGGCTTCGCCCGAGTGGACTACCCGCTCGGGCAGCTCACCGGTCAGGTGGTTGGGGCACAGGTGGGCGAGCTTGCCAAACCAGTAGAGGGCCATCTGCGTGAGCAACTCGCCCTTGCCGGGGATGGGCTCTCCCATGATCACGTCGAAGGCCGACAGGCGGTCGGTCGCCACCATCAGGATGCGGTCCTCGCCGACAGCGTAGTTGTCACGCACCTTCCCGCGTGCAAGCAGGGGCAGGGAGGTCAGGGCGGAGGTGTGCAGGGAGGAGGTCATGGGCATCCCGAAAAAGAAACGGCCCGTCCGGGGACGGGCCGCGGGATTATCGCAAGGGGCGAGCTCGCGGGCGAAAAGGTCCTGACTCAGTGGACCACTTGGGCCAGATCGCCCTGGGCGTATTTCTGCGCCACGACCTGCAGGCTGTGGCCCTTGATCTTGCCGCCCTGGCCCTCGCAGCCGAACTCGAGGTAGCGTTGCTTGCACACCTGCTTGGCGGCCTCGCGGGCGGGCTTGAGCCACTCGCGGGCGTCGAACTTCTCGGGGTTCTCGTGCAGGAACTTGCGCACCGCGCCGGTCATGGCGAGGCGAATGTCGGTGTCGATATTGACCTTGCGCACGCCGAACTTGATGGCGTGCTGGATCTCCTCGACCGGCACGCCATAAGTCTCTTTCATCTGGCCGCCGTACTGGCGGATGATGGCCAGTAGCTCCTGGGGCACGCTAGACGAACCATGCATCACCAGGTGGGTGTTGGGGATGCGGCGGTGGATTTCCTTGATGCGCTCAATCGCCAGGATGTCGCCGGTGGGCTTGCGCGTGAATTTATAGGCGCCGTGGCTGGTGCCAATGGCAATGGCCAGGGCGTCGAGCTGCGTGCGCTTGACAAAGTCAGCGGCCTGCTCGGGGTCGGTCAGCAACTGGTCCATGGTCATGACCGCGTCGGTACCGTGTCCGTCTTCCTTGTCGCCTTGCATGGTTTCCAGCGATCCCA
>JAURKV010000117.1 GCA_030831585.1 Ramlibacter sp.
CGCAGGTCGGCCAGGCCCTGTTCGGTCACGATCACCTGCACATCGTGCTCGGTATGGTCATGGTGCGAGACCATGGGCACGATGCAGGAGATGGCGCCGTCCTTGGCGGTCGAGGGTGACATGAAGATGGAGAGGAAGGCGTTGCGTGCGAAGTCGCCCGAGCCGCCAATGCCGTTCATGATCCGAGTGCCCATGATGTGGGTGGAGTTCACGTTGCCATAAAGGTCGGCCTCGATCATCGCGTTCATCGAGATCACACCAAGGCGCCGGATCAGCTCTGGATGGTTGCTGATGCCCTGGGGCCGCAGCACCACCTGCTTGCGGTAGGTCTCAAGCCCGGCCATGAACGCCCGGGCCCGCTCGGCACTCAGCGACAGTGCCGCTGCGGAAACGAACTGCAGCTTGCCCGCATCGAGCAGGTCGAGCATGCCGTCTTGCAGGACCTCGGTGAAGGCAGTGAGGTTGTTGAACGGTGCCTTCACCAGCTCGGCCATCACCGCATTGGCGGTATTGCCCACGCCTGATTGCAGGGGCAGCAGGTGCGCCGGCAGGCGCTGGTGCGCGACCTCATGGCGCAGGAACTCGACCAGGTGGCCAGCGATGGCGCTCGAAGTCGGGCTGGGCGGGTCAAAGGCGCTGTGTCGGTCTCTCTCATGGGTGATGACCACCGCCGCCACCTTGTCCGGGTTGCACTGCAGGTAGGGCTCGCCTATGCGGTCGGTCGGGTGGGTGAGCGGCAGCGGCTGCCGGTGGGGCGGCAGGTCGCTACCCGTCTGGATGTCGTGCAGGCCCTCCAGGGCTGGGCTCTGCGCCAGATTCACTTCCAGGATCACCCGCTTGGCGATGTCCAGCCAGGTCTTGTTGTTGCCGACCGAGGTGGAGGGGATCAGCCGGCCGTCGGGCAGGATGCCTACCACTTCGATCACCGCCCAGTCGAGCGTACCCAGGGACCCGTAGCGGGCCAGTTGGGGGACATGCGAGAGGTGGATGTCCGTATAGAGCATCCGGCCCTCGTTGATCTGCTTGCGGCAGGTCGGGTCGGACTGGTAAGGCAGGCGCATCGAAATGCCTTGGGCCTGGGCCAGCGCGCCGTCGAGTTCGGGCGCGGTGGAGGCGCCGGTCCAAAGGCTGATGCGGGCCCCAGGCTGGCCGGCGGCATGCAAGTCGGCCAAGCGCTGGGCCAATGCCTGCGGTACCGCCTTGGGGTAGCCGGCGGCGGTGAAGCCGCTCATGCCGACGCGGGCGCCGGGGTCAATCAGGGCAGCCGCGGCCTCGGCCGACATGAGCCGGGCAGCCAGGCCCGGGTGTCGAATGCGGTTGTCCGCGGCCACTGGGCGGCTTAGCTCACCTCGACCGGGGCGCCAGAGCCGCGCGGGGCGATCTGGCCGATCGGGTAGACCGTCTGGCCCTGGGCGCGCAAGGTGGCGGCTGTTGCCGCGGCTTCGGCCGCAGCGATCACCACCACCATGCCGATGCCGTTGTTGAAAGTACGGTTCATCTCGTAGTCGGAAATGGCGGCTGTTTTTTGCAGCCAGGCAAAGAGTTCGGTCTGCGGCCAGCTGCCCTTGACCAGATGGGCCGCCAGGCCCTCCGGAAGCACGCGCGGAATGTTCTCCAGCAGGCCGCCGCCGGTGATGTGCGCCAGGGCCTTGACCGGGTGGGCCGCCAGCGTGGCCAGCACCGGCTTCACGTACAGGCGGGTGGGCGCCATGATGGCTGCGCGAAAGGGCTGGCCGTCCAGGGTGGCGGGCAGCTGGCCCTCGGCGCGCTCAATGCACTTTCGCACGAGGGAAAACCCATTGGAGTGCACCCCGGAGGAGGCCAGGCCCAGCACCACATCGCCCGGGGCGACGTCGCGGCCGGTGAGAATTTTTGACTTCTCGACCGCGCCGACGCAAAAGCCGGCCAGGTCGTACTCACCTTCGGGGTACATGCCGGGCATTTCGGCGGTTTCCCCGCCGATCAGGGCGCAGCCGGATTCTTCGCAGCCGCGGGCGATGCCACCCACCACGGCAGCGGCGGTGTCTACATGGAGCTTGCCGCAGGCGAAGTAGTCAAGGAAGAAAAGCGGCTCGGCGCCTTGCACCAGCACGTCGTTCACGCTCATGGCCACCAGGTCAATGCCCACGGTGTCGTGCATATTCCATTCGAAGGCCAGCTTGAGCTTGGTGCCCACGCCGTCGGTACCCGAGACCAGCACCGGCTCCTGGTAGCGCTTGGGCACCTCGAACAGGGCTCCGAAGCCGCCGATGCCTGCCAGCACGCCCTCGCGCATCGTCCGCTTGGCCAGGGGCTTGATGCGTTCGACCAGTGCGTCGCCAGCGTCGATGTCGACACCGGCATCCTTGTAGGAGAGGGGAGATTGGCTCATGGGGCGAGGTCGGTGTGGGCGAATTGGCGGGGAAGGCTGAGGTGGCAGGGAGGGCAAGTGAGTTTCGGCGCAGGGAATTCAGCGTGGCGTTGCGATTCCGGTCAGGGTGGCCGAGTCTGCCTTCTTCACCGATAGAATTTGAGTGATTTTACTGATGTGGCTCTGATGAGCCTCGAATAGCGGGCCGTTGTGGCCCAGGCGGGCCCTCTGGCATGCCGCTGAAGCCCGTCCGGTATCGCCTGTCACTCCACTCCATGAAGCAGATCGCCCTGGACATCGCGATGGCTCGCGCGCCGACGCTGGCCTCGTTCTGCGCCGGGCCCAACGAGGCCGCGGTGGCGCACCTGCGCCTGTGGACATCCAGCCCGACCCGATCGCCGGTCCCGACTTATCTGTGGGGCCCCATGGCCAGCGGCAAGAGCCATCTGCTCCGTGCGGTGGGCGAGGCCCTGCGTGAGCAGGGCGGGCGTTTTGGCTGGCTCGACGCCAGTGTGCGCCAGCCTGCCGACTTCGACGAGGGCTGGTGCGCGGTGCTGTTCGACGATGTTCAGCTTTACACCGCCGAGCAGCAGCACGCGGCCTTCAGCTGGTTTGTGCAGGCGCAGGCAATCCAGCGTGGCGTGGTCGCCGCCGGCAGCCTGCCACCGTCCGACCTGGCCCTGCGCGAAGACCTGCGCACCCGCCTGGGCTGGGGGCATGTGTTCCAGTTGCTGGTTCTCTCCGAGGCCGAGCGCCGCGCGGTGCTGCGGCAAGCGGCCGACGCCCGCGGTGTATTTCTTGGCGACGAGGTGATGGACTACATGCTCAATCGCTTCTCGCGTGATCTGGGCAGCCTGATGCAATTGCTCGACCTGCTGGACCACTACGCACTGCAGACCCAGCGGGCCATCACCATTCCCCTGATTCGTTCGATGCTGGAAAACGCGTGAAACTCGCCCTGTTCGACCTCGACCACACCCTGCTGCCGATCGATTCGGACTATTCCTGGGGCGAGTACACCCTCGACATTGGCTGGTGTGACCCTGCCCACTTCAAGACCCGCAACGACGAATTCTTCGCCCAGTACCAGGCCGGCGCGCTGGACGTGCACGCCTATGTGCGATTCGCCACTGAGGCTATTCGCCTGCGGGGCCGGGCAGCGGCCGAAGCCGCGCGTGAGGATTTCATTCGGGATGTCATTCGCCCAGCCATCCGGCCGGAGGCCCTGGCCCTGGTTCAGGCCCACCGGGAGGCGGGCGAACAACTGGTCATGGTGACAGCGACCAACGAGTTCGTCACCCGGCCGATCGCCGACCTGTTTGGGATCGAGGCGCTGGTGGCGGTCCAGCTGGCACGTGACGAGGCGGGCTGGATCACCGGCGAGATCGAGGGCGTTCCCACCATGCGCGAGGGCAAGGTCACCCGCATGGGACAATGGCTGGCCGAGCGGGGTCTGGACTGGTCGCGGGTCGAGGCTACCTTTTACTCCGACTCGCCCAACGATTTGCCGCTGCTCGAGCGGGTGCGCCACCCGGTGGCGACCAACCCCGACCCCCGCCTGCGCCGCGTTGCCCTCGAGCGGGGCTGGCGCGTCCTGGACCTTTTCGGCCCGCCCCCGGCGGACCACTGATACCGATACATGATCAAGAAATTCATTGACCGCCTTCTGGGCGGCGGCGCAAAGAAGCCCAAATTCGGCAAGCGCCGCGAGGTCCCGCGCGAAGAGCACGGCATTGACCTGTCCCTGGTAGACGAGCGCGCCATCAACGTGGTTCGCACGCTGCAACAGGCGGGCTACGAGGCCTACATCGTAGGCGGTGCGGTGCGCGACCTGCTGCTGGGGCTGCGCCCCAAAGACTTCGATGTCGCCACCGACGCCACCCCCGAGCAGGTCAAGGGCCTGTTTAGGCGGGCTTTCATCATCGGCCGGCGCTTTCGTATCGTGCACGTGGTGCATGGCCGTGGCCGCGAGCACGAGGTGATTGAGGTCTCCACCTTCCGCGCCTACCTCGACAACGCCGCCGCCGAGCAGGTGGCTGGCAACGAGCGCACCAGCAAAAGTGAGCTGGCGGGCATGAAGCACGCTGTCGACGCCAGCGGCCGGGTGCTGCGTGACAACGTCTGGGGCCCCCAGGACGAGGACGCCACCCGCCGCGACTTCACCGTCAATGCGATGTACTACGACCCGCAGACCCAGGTGGTGGTCGACTTCCACGGCGGCCTCGACGACGCCCGCAAAAAGCTCTTGCGCATGATCGGCGACCCGGCCACCCGCTACCGCGAGGACCCGGTGCGCATCATCCGCGCGGTGCGTTTCTCGGCCAAGCTCGCGCCGCTGGGCTTCAAGCTCGAGTCCAAGACCGCTGCACCGCTCAAGGCGGGCCTGGCCTTGCTGGCCGATGTACCGCAAAGCCGGCTCTTCGACGAAATGCTCAAGCTGCTACAGACCGGCCATTCCCTGGCCACGATCGCGCAGCTCAAATCGCTCGGCCTTGAAAAAGGTATCTACCCGCTGCTTGACCTGGTGGTCGAGCGCGCCGACGACGCCTTTGTGCGCGCTGCGCTGCAAGACACCGACCGCCGCGTCGGCGAGAGCAAGCCCGTGGCGCCGAGCTTTCTGCTGGCCGCGGTGCTGTGGTCCGACGTGCGCGAGGGCTGGGCCCGGCGCCAGGCCAAGCGCATGGCGCCCTTCCCCGCGCTGCAGGAGTCGATCGACGTGGTGTTCGACGCCCGCATCGGCGACGTCTCGGGCCGCGGCAAGCTGGGCACCGACATGCGCGAAATCTGGATGATGCAGCCGCGCTTTGACCGGCGTGTGGGCAGTGCGCCCTTCAGCCTGGTAGAGCAGCCGCGTTTTCGCGCCGGCTTTGACTTCATGCGCTTGCGCGCCGACGTCGGCGAGGTCGACGAGGTGCTTGCCGACTGGTGGCAGGAGTTCAGCCTGGCCAGCGACGCCGAGCGGGAGGACTTGCTGGCGCAGGTGCGCGAGTCGTCGCAGCGCGGCCCGCGCCGGGTGCGCGCAGCCCGGCCTGCCTCCGAGGCAGGGGATGACCGTGACAGTGACCGCGACCGCAACCCGCGCGATGACGCTGGCGACGCTGAGGACGCCGGAGACCGCGGCGAGTCTGCCGAGGCGGGCGATGCGCCGGCCCGCAAGCGGCGGCGTCGTCGTCGCAAGCCCGGTGGTGCGGGTGGCAGCGCCGGTGGCGCCGCGCCTGCGGGCGGCGAGGCCTGACCCCGCAGGCCTGTTGGGTGCGATGAACGCCAGCGGCGCAGTGCATTCTGGTGGTGCCGCCGACGGCGGCGGCACTGTTGCGACCGACGCACTTGGAGCCACTGACACCCGCATGTCCGAACGGACCCGCGTCACCGCCTGTGTCGCCGTCGGCGCCAACCTGGGCGATGCCCTTGAAGCAGTGCGCCAGGCGGTGATCGATCTGGGGCGATTGCCATCCACACAGGTCGAATTGACCTCGTCTCTCTACCGCAGCGCCCCCTACGAAGCCCAAGGCCCCGACTTCATCAATGCGATCGTCCGCATAGCCACCAGCCTCTCGGCCCCCGATCTGCTGGTGGCCCTGCAAGCGCTCGAATCTGCCGCTGGTCGTGAGCGGCCCTATCTGAACGCGCCGCGCACCCTGGACCTGGACCTGATTTTTTACGGCCAGGCCTGCATGGACAGTCCCGCGCTGACCTTGCCCCATCCGCGCTGGCAGGAACGTGCCTTTGTCTTGCTGCCCCTTGCGGAAGTGGCGCCCGATCGGGTCACGCCGGCGATGCTGGCGGCGGTGGCGGGGCAGGCGATCGAGCGGGTAGCTTGACTGCGTCTTGGTGCCCTCAGCGCGCCAGACTTCTTTGCTGAGCCACCTCGAGTTCGCTCACTGGCCCGGCCTGATTTCCCCAGGCCTGGCGCAGGTAGCTCAGGACCGCCGCCACATCGGAGTCGCCCATCACCATCGCAAAAGGCGGCATACCGAAGGGGCGTGGCCGACCGGCAGTAGCGGGGCCGAAGCCGCCGTGAATGACCACCTGCACCAAGTTCGCGGTGACCGGCAGGGTCACTGCGCGGTTACCCGCCAGGCGTGGGTAGGCGCCAGCCACGCCTTCGCCCTGTGCGCCGTGGCAGCTGGCGCAATGTTCGCCATAGAGCTTCTCACCGCGCAGGGCGGCGCCGGCCTTGACCGGAAGGCGCTCCATCGAGGTATTGCGGGCCTCAGTGGGCGCTGTGGGCGGGACCGACTTCAGGAACACGGCCATCGCCGCCAAGTCTTCTGGCGAAAGGTGCTGCGTGCTGTGAAGCACCACCTCGGCCATCGGTCCCAGGGTGCTGGCACGCGGGCTGGTGCCGGTGGCCAGCAACTGCGCGATTTCTGCCAGCGGCCAATCGGCCAGGCTGGCCTCGTTGGGCGCGGCCAGCGAGGGGGCGTACCAGGCTTGCATGGGAATCATGCCGCCGGAGAGGTCGAGCACCTCGCTGGCGCCCAGGGCGTTGCGTGCGCTGTGGCAGGCCGAGCAATGACCCAGGCCCTGCACCAGGTAGGCCCCGCGGTTCCAGCTCGCGTCCTGGCGGGCATCGGCCTGTTGCACGCCGGGGCGGAAGTACAGCGCCCGCCAGACCCCCAGCGCCCATTGGGTGCTCACCGGCCAGCGCAGTTCATGCGGGCGGTTGACCTGGGCGACCGGCGGTAGGCTTTGCATGAAGGCCCAGAGCGCATCGGCATCGGCGCGGGTGACCCGGGTGTAGTGGGTGTAGGGGAAGGCCGGGTACAGCATGCGGCCATCGCGCGAGCGACCATGGTGAAGTGCGCGCCAGAAGTCGCCCGCCTGCCAGCCGCCCAGGCCCGTGGGGTCGGGCGTGAGGTTGCCTGCAAAGACCACGCCAAAGGGCGTTTCGATACCGCGTCCGCCGGCCCAGGGCGCACCGCCCGGGGCGGTGTGACAGGCCTGGCAGTTGCCGGCACGGGCGAGGTAGCGGCCTCGGGTTACGCCATCGTCGGCGGCACTTGCAGGGTGTCCACTGGTGGTGGACACCGCCGCATTCGAAGCCGCCGCAGCCGTAGCCGTAGCAGGCGCATCTGACCTTGGGTCCGCCGCTGCTTCGCTCCCGCGCTCGCTGCGC
>JAURKV010000118.1 GCA_030831585.1 Ramlibacter sp.
CGGCCAGATCGTCGCGAGCCTCGCTGCGCACACGGCCACCCTCCAGTTCCAGGCGGACCAGACGCCCGAACTTGAGTGATCCGATGAAGAGCTGCCCCTTCATCGCTGCTCCGTAGCGGTCGCTGGTGAGAAAGGCCATACCCGAGGGCGCAATGGAGGGAACCCAGAAGTGCAGCGGCTGCTCCATCCCGGCCTGCGCGGTCAGGCCCTGGCCGATTTTTCCGCCGCCGTACTGTTCGCCATGGGTGATGACCGGCCAACCGTAATTGCGACCGGGCTGAGGCAGGTTCACCTCGTCGCCGCCCTGCGGCCCGTGCTCACTGAGCCACAGGCGTCCATCCACCCCGAGCGTGGCGCCCTGGGGATTGCGATGCCCCAGGCTCCAGATCTCCGGACGGGCTCCGGTCTGCCCCATGAAGGGGTTACCGGGCGCAGGCGATCCTTCTCGTGTCAGCCGGACCACCTTGCCCAGATGATTGTCTAGGCGCTGGGCGTCGTCGGCCCGCAGGTACCGCTCGCCCATGGCCAAAAACAGCATCCCCTCGCGGTCTTGAACGATACGGCAGCCAAAGTGCAGCCGGCTGGCCACCTTCGGTTGCTGGCGGAAAATCACGGTCAGCGCCTCCAGCCGCTGGGCGTCCGCAGACAGCCGGGCACGGGCCAGGGCTGTACCGTTGACCGCGCCCACCTGCTCGGCAAAACAGAAATAGAGCGTCCTCTCCCACGGGCTGCCTGGCTTCGAAAAGTCGGCGTCCAGGGTCAGGTCGAGCAGGCCGCCCTGCCCCTGCGCAAGGACGGAGGGTAGCCCCTGGATCGGCGGCCCGATCCGGCCGTCGGCCTCCACCAGGCGCAGCCGGCCGGGGCGCTCGGTGACCAGAAACCGCCCCTCCGGCAGAAAAGCTAGGGCCCAAGGGTATTCAAGTGCTTGTGCAACGGTCTGGGCGCGCAGCGGTGACACGCTCGATGGCGTGCCAGTCGCCAACTGCGCGTGGGCCAGTCCCGCGTCGGTCGTGTAGGGGAGGAACAGCGCCAGAGCCAGTTGAGCCAGGGCACCGACCGACCGTCTGAGAAAGCGGGACTCGCTCGAGCACTCAGGCAGCCCAAAACCGCAAGTCTGGTCACTTGGCTGGCGAGGTGCGACTGCATCGGCAAGACAAAGCATGAGTGCGATTATGAACATCGTATGTGCATCGAGCATCACGCCCCCGCACGAAAAACCATTGGCAGATCAAGCAGTTACCCCTTCCCGGCAGAAATGACCGGATGCAGGACGGTGGTAAGCTCAGTCCCATGCGGAGATTCTCGAAACGCTTGTCTGCTCTCGGCCTGGCCCTGGGCTTGGCGCTGGCCCTGTCGTCTGCGCCTGCCTTGGCTGCGCCCCCTGTACAGCCGGGTTCGGTGGGCGCGGCCTCCGAGGATGATCTGGGGCGGCTTCTGGCCGAACGCGGCCTGATCGGCACCCTGGGGCAAGCCGGCTTGGCCGTCCGCAACCAGACCTCGGAACTGGTCCTCAATGCCATGGGATTTTTGGGGGTCCCCTACAAGCGGGGGGGTACCGCGGTCGAGACCGGCTTTGATTGCAGTGGATTTGTTCGTGCCATCTTTGAGCAGACTGCGGGCATGGTCCTGCCACGGCGCGCCAAAGAGCAGGCGGCAGCCACCGAGGTGATCGACAAGCGGGACCTCAAGCCCGGCGACCTGGTGTTCTTCAACACCATGAAAAAAGCCTTCAGCCATGTGGGCATCTATGTCGGCGAAGGCAAGTTCATCCATGCGCCAAAGCCGGGCGCTGAGGTTCGGGTGGAAGACATGGCTGGCAGCTACTGGGTGCGCCGCTTTGACGGCGCCCGTCGGGTGCTCACCTCCGCCCCGGCAGCCGACACCGCACCGCCTGTCGCACGCTAAGGCCACAGGCCACGGGCGGGTCCGCGCTCCGTATGGCTGCCTTCGTGCGCATCTCATGCAGACGCCCGCGAAGGCCGCGGGGGCGTCGGAGGGTCCTCGATTCTTGAGGCCTAACCGTGGGGCTTGTTATTTGCGCGATGGCGGAAGATCGGTGCAGGTCCCGTGAGCGGCCTCTGCGGCCATGCCAATGCTCTCGCCCAGGGTTGGGTGCGGGTGAATGGTCTTTCCAATATCCACCTCGTCCGCACCCATCTCGATGGCCAAGGCCACCTCACCAATCATGTCGCCAGCATGCGTGCCAACAATGCCGCCACCCAGGATCCGGCCACTCGGCGCGTCGAACAACAGCTTGGTGAAGCCCTCATCACGGCCATTGGCAATGGCCCGACCGGAAGCGCTCCAGGGGAACAAGCCCTTCTTGATCGCAACGCCTTGGGCCTTGGCCTGATCCTCAGTGAGGCCCACCCAGGCCACCTCGGGGTCGGTATAGGCCACGCTGGGAATCACTCGGGCGTCAAAAGCCACCTTCTCTCCGGCAGCGGCCTCGGCCGCCACATGGCCCTCATGCACCGCCTTGTGCGCCAGCATCGGCTGGCCGACGACGTCGCCGATAGCGAAGATGTGCGGGACATTGGTGCGCATCTGCAGGTCTACCGGAATGAAGCCCCGATCACTGACTGCCACGCCGGCCTTGTCAGCACCGATCTTGAGACCGTTGGGTGAGCGCCCCACCGCTTGCAGCACCAGGTCATAGACCTGCGGCTCCTTGGGCGCGCCCTCACCTTCAAAACGGACCCGGATGCCGTCCTTCGTGACCTCGGCGCCCACTGTCTTCGTTTTCAACATGATGTTGTCAAAGCGCGGCGCGTTCATCTTCTGCCAGACCTTGACCAGATCGCGGTCCGCGCCCTGCATCAGGCCATCCATCATCTCGACCACATCCAGACGCGCGCCGAGGCTGGAGTACACGGTTCCCATCTCCAGGCCGATGATGCCGCCACCGAGGACCAGCATGCGCTTGGGAACGCTGGCCAGCCCGAGGGCGCCCGTCGAGTCGACCACCCGGGGGTCCTCGGGCATGAAGGGCAGGCGCACCGCCTGCGAGCCGGCGGCGATGATGGCCTGCTTGAACTGGAGGGTCTGGGTTTTGCCGGTCTTTTCCTGGCCGTCGCCTGTGGTCTCTTCCACACTCAGGTGGAAGGGATCGAGAAAGGTCCCGTAGCCGCGTACCACGGTCACCTTGCGCATCTTGGCCATTGCGGCCAGACCCCAGGTGAGCTTGCCCACCACCTTGCCCTTGTGGGCGCGCAGCTTGTTCAGGTCGACCTGCGGCTTGCCAAAGCTCACGCCCAGGGACTCGAAGTGGGACACCTCGTCCATCACCGCCGCCACGTGCAGCAAGGCCTTGGAGGGAATACAGCCCACATTGAGGCAGACGCCACCCAGGGTGGCGTAGCGCTCGACCAGCACCACCTTCATGCCCAGGTCGGCTGCGCGGAAGGCCGCTGAATAGCCGCCGGGGCCACCGCCCAGGACCAACATGTCACACACTAGGTCGGCGCCGCCTGCATAGCTGGCAGCAGGGCCGGCGACAGCCGCCGATACTGCGGAGGCGGCAGTCACGGCGGGTGCCGACACAGAAGGCGACGCAGGGGCCGAGGCACCGGCAAACGCATGGCTGATGGGGGCGTTGCCAGCCGCAGGGCCTGCCACTGCGGAGAACCCTTCAGCCACTTCCATCAGCACCAGCACCGAGCCCTCGGCGACCTTGTCTCCGAGCTTGACTCTCAGCTCCTTGACCACGCCAGCGTGGGTGGAGGGAATCTCCATCGAGGCCTTGTCGGACTCCACGGTGACCAGGGACTGCTCGAGCTTGACCGAGTCACCGGGCTTCACCAGCAACTCGATGACAGCCACTTCACTGAAGTCGCCGATGTCCGGCACTTTCACTTCGACCAGGCTCATGATTGTTTTTCCTTGGATTTAAGTGTGAACACGTCCCACGGCCCCGCCGAGTTACGGTCGAACTCGCAGCCAGCGGCCAGGCCAGCGACGGCCACTTCGCGTGCAGACTTGGCTTTGCCATGGACAGCGTGCATCGCACCCAGGGCAAAGCTGCGGCCCGAGCCGATGCTCCAGTACTCTTTGAACTCAAACACCTCGCGGTAGCTGTAGAGGCCGTAGATGCCCGAGGCATTGGCGATCAGCACGCTGAACTGGCTCGATTCGTAGGGGTCGTGATCTTCCTCCTTGGTCTGAAGGAAGAAGTTGTCTTTGAGGTAAGGGTGTAGTTTGGTGAAGGTGTCAAACACCTCCGACTTGCTCCCGAATTGCAGCGTCTCCTGAGGCAGCGTCGCCAGGGCCTTGCGCAGCACCGGAAAGTGCGCCACGGTCCCTGCCATACCGATATAGCTGGGGCCGGACTCGGCATCGACGCGGAAGATCTTGCTGTTCTCCTCGAGCCTGTGGCTCAGACGTGTGTCGCCGAAGGTGACCAGCGTGTCGGCAGCAATAGCGACCTGTCCATTCTTGCGAACGACGACGACAGTGGTCATGGCTCAGTCTCGGAGGGTGACGCTCAGAGCAGCACCCGGCGGAAGTCCGCCAGTACCTGGCCCAGGAAGGCGTTAAAGCGCGCCGCAGACGCGCCGTCGATCACCCGGTGGTCCCAGGACAGCGATAGCGGCAGCATGAGGCGAGGCTGGAACTGCTTGCCGTCCCAGACCGGCTCGGTCTGGCTCTTGCAGACACCCAGTATCGCCACCTCGGGGGCGTTGATGATGGGCGTGAAATAACGCCCGCCAATCCCGCCCAGCGAGGAGATGGTGAAACCCGCGCCTTGCATGTCGGCTGGGCCGAGCTTCCCCTCCCGGGCCTTCCTGGCCATTTCGGACATTTCCTGGCTGATCTGCAAGATGCCCTTTTTGTCGGCGTCTTTGATCACCGGTACCACCAGGCCATTGGGCGTATCCGCCGCGAAGCCGATATGGAAGTACTGCTTGAAGACCAGCTGCTCCCCGTCCAAGCTGCTGTTGAACTCGGGGAATTTCTTGAGCGCGGCCACGCAGGCCTTAATCAGGAAGGCCAGCATGGTGATCTTGATACCTGACTTTTCGTTCTCCTTATTCATCTGGACGCGGAAGGCCTCCAGCTCGGTGATGTCGGCGTCATCGTGGTTGGTGACGTGGGGAATCATCACCCAGTTGCGGTGCAGGTTGGCACCACTGATCTTTTTGATGCGGCCGAGGTCCTTGCGCTCCACGGGACCGAACTTGGCGAAGTCGACCTTCGGCCAGGGCAACAGGCCCAAGGCCTCGCCGCCGCCGACACCGCCCTTTGCAGAGGCTGCCTTCGTGCTGGCCTCACCGCTCATCACGGCCTTCGTGAAGGCCTGCACATCTTCCTGGGTGATGCGGCTCTTAGGCCCAGTGCCCTTGACCTCGTCCAGCGGCACGCCGAGTTCACGCGCAAACTTGCGCACCGACGGTGAGGCATGAGGCAGTGCGCCGCTGGGTGCACCGGGCTGATGCGGCGGTAGCGATGCGGTAGGTGCCAGGCGCTCGGGGGCTGGCGCTGGCATTGCGACTGCCGCTGATGTGCCGGGCTGGGGGCTTGCGGCGGCCGGCATGGCTGCCGGCGCTACCGCCGGCGCCGAAGGTGCCGCGGCCGCAGGGTCGACCGCGCCTTCAAGTACCAGGACCAGGTCTCCGATGTTGAGCTTGTCGCCCAGCTTGACCTTGAGCTCCTTGACCACGCCGGCAGAAGCCGACGGGATTTCCATGGAGGCCTTGTCGGACTCGACAGTAATCAGGGACTGTTCGACCTTGACGGTGTCACCGGGTTTGACGAGCAGTTCGATCACCGCCACGTCCTTGAAATCCCCGATATCGGGGACCTTCACTTCGATCAGCGCCATGTGCGTGTTCTCCGTTCTTGTTCAGGCTCGCCGCGCGCTCAGGCGTACAGCGGGTTCACACGGTCGGTCTTGATGCCGTACTTCTGGATCGCCTCGGCCACCTTGGTCGCTGGCACCACGCCTTCATCAGAAAGGGACTTGAGGGCGGCGACCACGATGTAGTGGCGGTTGATCTCGAAGTGCTCGCGCAGCTTGCTGCGGAAGTCGCTGCGGCCAAAACCATCGGTGCCGAGCACCTTGTAGCTGCGGCCCTTGGGCATGTAGGGGCGAATTTGTTCGGTGTACGCCTTGATGTAGTCAGTCGAGGCGATCACCGGGCCGGCACTCTTTTCGAGTTGTTGAGTGACAAAGGGCACGCGAGCCTTCTCGGTCGGGTGCAATAGGTTCCAGCGCTCGCAGTCCTGGCCCTCGCGTGCGAGTTCGTTGAAGCTGGGGCAGCTCCAGACGCTGGCCGAAACGCCCCAGTCTTTCTCGAGGATTTCCTGGGCCGCCAGTGACTCACGCAAGATCGATCCGGAGCCCAGAAGTTGCACCTGCTGCTTGCCCTTGCCACCCGCCTTGAACAGATACATGCCCTTGATGATCTGCTCCTCGGTACCAGCTACCAGGCCTGGCATCGGGTAGTTCTCATTGAGCAAGGTGAGGTAGTAAAAGACGTTCTCTTGCTTCTCCACCATGCGCTGCAGGCCGTGCTGCATGATCACTGCCACTTCATGGGCGAAGGTAGGGTCGTAGGAGATGCAATTGGGGATGGTGCCGGCCAAAATGTGGCTGTGCCCGTCCTCGTGCTGCAGGCCTTCACCGTTCAAGGTGGTGCGCCCGGAGGTGCCCCCCAGCAGGAAGCCACGGGCCTGCATGTCGCCGGCCGCCCAGCACAGGTCGCCCACGCGCTGTAGGCCAAACATCGAGTAGTAGATGTAGAACGGCACCATGATGCGGTTGTTCGTCGAATATGAGGTTGCGGCCGCGATCCAGCTGGCCATGCCGCCGGCCTCATTGATGCCCTCCTGCAAGATCTGACCGTTCACTTCCTCCTTGTAGTAAGAGACCTGGTCGCGATCTTGCGGGGTGTACTTTTGGCCCTCGGGGTTGTAGATGCCGATCTGGCGGAACAAGCCCTCCATACCGAAGGTGCGGGCCTCATCGACCAGAATGGGAACCGCTCGCGGGCCCATTTCCTTGTCACGGAGCAACGCCGTCAAAAAGCGCACATAGGCCTGCGTGGTGGAGATCTCGCGACCTTCTGCGGTGGGCTCGATCACCGCCTTGAAGGCATCGAGACCGGGTACCTTGAGCTGTTCGTCGGCCTTCGTGCGACGCGCGGGCAGGTAGCCGCCCAGGGCCTTGCGGCGCTCGTGCAGGTATTGCATCTCGGGCGTGTTGTCGGCCGGCTTGTAGAAAGGAATGTCGGCTAGCTTCTCGTCGGGGATCGGAATGTTGAAGCGGTCGCGGAAGGCCTTGATATCCTCGTCGGTGAGCTTCTTAGCCTGATGGGCGATGTTCTTGCCCTCGGCTGCCTTGCCCATGCCGAAGCCCTTGACGGTCTTGATCAGGAGCACCGTTGGCTCGCCCTGGTGCTTGACCGCCGCGTCATAGGCCGCATAGACCTTCTGTGGGTCGTGGCCGCCGCGGTTGAGGCGCCAGATGTCATCGTCGGACATGTGGGCCACCATCTCCAGCAGCTTGGGGTGGCGCCCAAAGAAGTTTTTGCGCACGAAGGCACCGTCGTTGGCCTTCATCGCCTGGTAGTCACCGTCCAGGGTGTCCATCATCACCTGACGCAAGATGCCATCCTTGTCGCGTGCCAGGAGCGGATCCCAGTAGGAGCCCCAGATCAGTTTGATCACGTTCCAGCCCGCGCCACGGAACTCGCCCTCGAGTTCCTGGATGATCTTGCCGTTGCCACGTACCGGGCCGTCAAGACGCTGCAGGTTGCAGTTGACGACAAAGATCAGGTTGTCGAGCTTTTCGCGCGCGGCCACGCCGATGGCGCCCAGGCTCTCGACCTCGTCCATTTCGCCGTCACCCAGGAAGGCCCACACTTTGCGACCGGAGGTGTCGGCAATTCCGCGGGCATGCAGGTACTTGAGAAAACGCGCCTGGTAGATCGCCATCAGCGGCCCCAGCCCCATGGACACAGTGGGAAATTGCCAGAACTCCGGCATCAACTTAGGGTGAGGGTAGGACGACAGACCCTTGCCCTCGACCTCTTGCCGGAAGTTGAGCAGTTGGTCCTCCGAGATCCGCCCCTCCAGGAACGCACGGGCATAGACGCCGGGCGCACTGTGGCCCTGGATGTAAAGGCAGTCGCCACCCTTGTCGCCCTGCTCGGCTTTCCAGAAATGGTTGAAACCGGCTCCAAACATGGTCGCCAGGGATGCGAAGGAGCTGATGTGTCCCCCCAGGTCGCCGCCATCGGCGGGGTCGAGGCGGTTGGCCTTGACCACCATTGCCATCGCGTTCCAGCGCATGTAGGCGCGCAGGCGCTCTTCCATCTCCAGGTTACCGGTGGCGCGGGCCTCGTCATCGGGTTCGATGGTGTTCACATAGGCGGTATTGGCCGAGAAAGGCAGGTCAATGCCCTTCTGGCGCGCATGCTCCAGCAGCTGCTCGAGAAGAAAGTGGCCGCGCTCACGCCCTTCGCTGGCGATGACCGCCGACAACGCGTCAATCCACTCCCGGGTTTCCTGGGAATCCGGGTCATTGGAAGCGGAGCCGAACAGGTGGTCGGGCTGAGCGGACATGGGCTTGTCTCCTTGTAGGCAGCTGGGTTGTAACGGAACGGGATCGCCGATCGGCCAGAAGTTTGACACAAAAAGCACCGATTTCAAATAGCGCCAAGCATTTTCATATTGCAATATTGATTGCGGCATTGCAGCAATGGCGCGGCCTGCGAGGCAGGCCAAGCGACGCATCAAAGGGCGAAACGAAAAAGAAGTACCTGAGCCTGCCCGCCTACACTCGGCGCTGGCATGCCACTCATTCCGAACACCCCCACCGCTGACCCGCAGGACATCGAGCCCCCAGTGCCCGGGCTGCGCCGTTGGTGGCGCAAGCAGTCTGCTGCGCGCCAGGACCGCTTTGCGATGCTCGCGCCACTGATCGCGGTCGTGCTGTTTCTGGCGGCCATCGTCACCGCCTTTTCCTACCTCCGCCTCGAGGAACATGAGCGTGAGACTGAGGCGATCAAGCGCGATGTCGAATACGCGCAACAGCGCATGCGCCTGCGACTGCTCGAGCGGCAAGAGCAGCTGATGCGCTTGGCGCATGACATGAACAATCTCGAGGTGGCCCCCGCCGAATTTCCCAAGCGAGCGGAGGCACTGGCGCTTCAGTTTCCCGAACTGCAAACCCTGAGCTGGGTGGACGAGCGCCGACGCGTGCGCTCAAGCCACGCCGCGCCGACCCCGCTGGCACTGACGCCACGGGTTCCGGGAGAGCCGCTTCGGGGCACCGAGGCTGAGGCGATGTTTGGGGTGGCGCGTGAACTGATGCAACCGGTCTACTCCCAACCGGCAGCGGGAACAGAAAACGGCGGGCTCCTGCAACTGCACATTCCACTGGGCGACCGCAACCGCTTCATCGGTGTGCTGTTGGCCGAATACTCCATCGAGAGCGTGCTGCGCTACGCGGTCCCGCCCGAAGTCTCGGCCAAATACGCGGTCGCCCTGCTGGATGCCCACAACCAACTGCTCGCGGGCACATCAGTCGCACCCCGGCTGGCGGCCAGATTGCCTTGGATCGACGAGGGCATCAACGCCTACGAAGTGCCCATCTCGCCCGTCGGCAATGGCCTCGTACTGCGGGCGCAGGCATGGCGAACTTCGCAGGGTCTGGTCGGCACCGGCCTCTTTTGGCTGGTCCTGGCGCTCAGCGGGCTGACCGCCTGGACACTGATTGGCAACTGGCGGCATACCCGCCGCCGTCTACAGGCACAGCGCGCGCTGCTGGCGGAGACCACCTTCCGCCGAGCCATGGAAAACTCCATGCTCACTGGCATGCGGGCCCTGGACCTGCATGGCCGCATCACCTACGTGAACCCGGCGTTCTGCCAGATGACCGGTTGGAGTGAGAAGGAGCTGATCGGGCTCATGCCTCCATTCCCCTACTGGCCAGACGCCGACCGCGAAGTACTGGCTGCACGCCTGGAAGACGAGCTACGGGGACGGACTATCCCGGGCGGCTTCCAGGTTCGAGTCAAGCGCAAGGACGGCAGCCTTTTCGACGCCCGCATGTATGTCTCCCCTCTGGTTGATGCCAAGGGTAATCAAACCGGCTGGATGACCTCGGTCACAGACATCACGGAGCCCAATCGCACCCGCGCCCAACTAGAGGCTGCACACCAGCGCTTCACAGCAGTCATGGAGGCGCTGGACGCCTCGGTATCGGTGGCACCTCTGGGCAGCGATGAACTTGTCTTTGCCAACAAGCTGTACCGGCAATGGTTTGGCGGCTTGAGCCAGGGCCATCTGGCCCTCGTAGCCGATGCCGGCCGCCCGGCGTTATCGGCCAGCGAGGCGGAGCGCGAGGCCACCCGCGATGAGGTCGATGCCCTCGCCGGCCTTCCTGCCGACGCAATTGAGAGCGTTCAGTCGGAAAGCGCAGAGATCTTCGTCGTGGGCCTCGACAAGTGGCTAGAGGTCCGAACCCGCTACCTCACTTGGGTGGACGGCCGACTGGCGCAGATGGTCATTGCCACCGACATCACCGCCCGTCGCAGGGCCGAGGCGCTGGCGGCGCAACAGGCCGAGCGTGCCCAGACCGCCAGCCGTCTGATCACCATGGGCGAAATGGCCTCCAGTGTGGCGCACGAACTCAATCAACCGCTGACCGCTATTTCCAATTACTGCAATGGCATGCTCACGCGTATTCAATCCAAGCAAATCAGCGAAGAAGAATTGCTCAAGGCGCTGGAAAAAACCTCTCATCAAGCGCAACGAGCCGGACAAATCATTCAGCGCATCCGCAGTTTTGTCAGACGCAGTGAAACCAACCGGGTATTGACATTCATCGCACCTATCGTGACCGAAGCGGTGGAATTGGCGGATATTGAACTGCGCAAACGCCAGGTCAGGTTGAGCTTGTATGTCTCA